>CAYSYJ010000230.1:0-3683 GCA_964435105.1 uncultured Elusimicrobiaceae bacterium | reverse complement strand
GTGGCCAGCATGATGCGGCGCCGGTCGAAGCGGTCTGCGGCCGGCCCGGTGAAAGGCGCCAGCAGCAGGCTCGGCGCCTGCGCCGCGAAACCGGTTACGCCCAGCAGCAGCGGCGAGCCGGTAATGCGGTAGACCATCCAGCTCAGGGCCACGCTCTGCATCCAGGTGCCCACCAGCGAGACGCATTGCCCGCCGAAGAAAAGGCGGTAGTTGCGGTACTTGAAGGCCCGCAGCATCAGGTCCAGCCGGGAGGAGGAGGTCATTTCAGGCTTTCAGCACCTTGCCCAGCACCCTCGGCCCGCGCGCGCCCGTGGCCGCGGGGCAGTGGTTGCTCTCGCCGCGCAGGGCCAGCCAGCCCAGCAGTGCGAAGCAGGCCGGCTCCTTGGCGAGCGGGTGTATGCCCAGCTCGGCGATGGAGCGCACCCGGACGCCGGCCGGCAGCAGCAGCGCGGCCAGGTTATCCATCAGCACCGGGTTCAAGGCGCCCCCGCCGCTCACTATGAGTTCGCGGGTGCCGCGCGGCGCGAAGCGCTTGAAGGCCAGCGCCGCCGAGGCCGCCGTAAAGAGGTTGAGGGAAGCCAGCAGGTCCGCCGAGCGGGCGCGGCAGAGCTGCCCGGGGAAGTTCTTTTTTATGAAAGCGAGGGTATACTCGCTGCGGTCCAGCGACTTGGGCGGGCGGCGCCGGAAAAAAGGCCCCTCCAGCAGTTTATAGACCCGCGGCAGGTCCGGCCGGCCCCTGGCGGCCAGCCGCCCGTCCTTGTCGTAGGAGAGGCGCCCGCCGGAAAGCTCGGCCATGGCGGTGTCCATCAGGGAATTGCCGGGGCCGGTGTCGAAGCCGAAGGTCTTAACGCCGCGCCCGGCGAAGGCCACGTTGCCCACGCCGCCGAAATTCTGCAGCGCCACCGGAACCCCTCCCCCGAAGAGGAACTCGTCCATGAAAGGGATGAGCGGGGCGCCCTCGCCCCCGGCGGCCATGTCGGCCGGGCGGAAATCGCAGGCCACGGGGCGGCGGGTCTCCTCGGCGATGAAAGCGGCCTCCCCGATCTGCAGGGTATGCCCGCCGCGGCCCGGCGCGTGCCAGACCGTCTGGCCGTGGGAACCGATAACGGCCAGGCTTTTATAAGAGACCCGGCGCCTGGCGCAGAAGGAGCGCACCATCCGGGCCCAGAGGCGGCCCAGCTCGAAATTGAGGGCTGAAAGTTCCGGGGCGGCCAGGTCCCTGGCGCCGATGATCCGCTCCTGCAGGGCGGCCGGGTAAGGGAAATTGGAGAAGGCCTTCACCTTCAGCGAGCGCCCCCCCAGTTCGCAGAGGGCTATGGACAGGCCGTCGGCGGAGGTGCCGCTCATGAGCCCCAGGGCCAGTTCTTTTTTCATAGGTATTTTTCCACGCTGTACTTTTTCAGCCGGCCGCCGCGGTACTGGAACTTGCCGGAGAAATGACCGCGGCGCCTTAGCAGGGGCAGGAAAACCTTGTCCCCCTCCCAGAGATTGAGCTTCAGCAGCCGGCAGTCCGGGACCCATTCCAGGCGCCCCTCGGCGGAATCTATCAGCCGCCCGCTGAACTCCGAAGCGGTGAAGACGAAAACGTACCAATCCTCGCCGTGCGCGAAATCGGGGAAGGTCAGCACGCCTTTGAGGCGCGGCCGGCGGATGCGCAGGCCCGCCTCCTCGCGCACCTCCCGGATCACGCAGTCCTCGGGGCTTTCCCCGGGCTCGAACTTGCCGCCCAGGCCGTTCCACTTGCCTTCGTGCACGTCGTCCTTCTTCTTGACGCGGTGCAGCATCAGCGTGCGGCCGTTCTTGCGGACATAGCAGAGGGTGGCGAGCTTCATTTCTCCCCCGCGCCCTGCGGCGGCAGGTCCTCGTACAGCCAGGTGCTGAGGTAGCGCTCGCCGGTGTCAGGCAGCACCACGGCGATGGTCTTGCCGGCGAGGGCCGGGCGGCGGGCCAGGTCCACGGCGGCGTGCATGGCGGCGCCGGAGGAGATGCCGGCGAAGATGCCCTCCTCCTTCATCAGCCGGCGCGCCATTACCCCGGCGTCCTCGTCCCTGACGGCGACGACTTCGTCTATGAGGGCGCGGTCGAGCACCCCGGGCACGAAATTGGGGCCTATGCCCTGTATGCGGTGAGGGCCGGCCTTGCCGGCGGAAAGCAGGGGAGAGGCGGAGGGTTCCACCGCCACGGCCAGCAGGCCGGGCTTGCGCTTTTTGAGGGCGCGGGCGCAGCCGGCCAGGGTGCCGCCGGTGCCCACGCCGGCCACCAGGACGTCTATGGCCCCGTCGGTGTCGGCCCAGAGTTCCTCGGCCGTGGTCCTCTCATGGATGGCCGGGTTGGCCGGATTGGTGAACTGCGAGGGCATGAAGGCGCCGCGGCTGGCGGCCAGTATCTCCTCCGCCCTGGCTACGGCTCCGCCCATGCCGGCCGCGCCGGGGGTGAGCACGATCTCCGCGCCAAAACCCTTCAGGATGCGCCGCCGCTCCACGCTCATGGTATCGGGCATGGTCAGCACCAGCCGGTAGCCGCGCAGGGCGCAGAGCCAGGCCAGGCCTATGCCGGTATTGCCGCTGGTCGGTTCCACCACGAGGGCGCCGGGCCTGAGCAGGCCGCGCGCCTCGGCGTCGGCGAGCATGCCCAGCGCGGCCCTGTCCTTGACGCTGGAGGAAGGGTTGAAGAATTCAAGCTTGGCCAGCAGCAGGGCCCCGGCGCCGGCCGCCACCTTGTTGATCCTGACCAGCGGAGTGCGGCCGATCAGCGCGGCCATGTCCGGGGCGTAGTTCATTTGCGGGCCAGCTCCTTCCTGAGGTCCTCTATCTCCGCCTGCACGCGGCGCATCTGTTCGCCGCAATAGTCGGGCAGTTTATTGTGGTCCAGCTGGGCGCGGCCGCCGGCCCCGCCGCGGGCGCTGTGGGCCGGTATGCCGAAAACGGTGGTGTCGGGCGGCACTTCCTGCACCACCACCGAGCCCGCGCCTATGCGCGAGCGGTCGCCTATCTTAATGGCGCCCAGCACGGAGGCGCCGGCGCCCACCACCACACCGTTGCCCAGCGTGGGGTGGCGCTTCTTATGCTCCAGCGACACGCCGCCCAGGGTCACGCCCTGGTAGAGCAGCACGTCGTCGCCTATCTCCGCCGTCTCGCCGACGACGACGCCCATGCCGTGGTCTATAAAGAAGCGGCGGCCTATTGTCGCGCCGGGGTGTATCTCCACGCCGGTGAGGAGGCGGGCGAACTGGGAAAGGAGACGGGCGGGCAGGTACAGGCCGCGGGTCCAGAGCCAGTGGGCGGGGCGGTACAGCCAGACGGCGTGCAGGCCCGGGTAGCAGAGCAGGACCTCCCAGAAACCCCGGGCGGCAGGGTCCTTCTCGAAAACCGTCCTGATGTCTTCCGCGAAATTCATTTTCCCTCCGGGCCGGCCCCCGCCGGCGCGCAAGACCATTATATAATTTAGCGCGGCGCCGCCGGGGCGTGAAAAAGGCCGGGTCGCCCCGGCCTTTTTCCTCCCGGCGCCGGCTTCAGATGCGGTAGATATCCAGCTTGCCGCCCTGCAGGCGGAACCCGAAGGCCCGCTCGAAGGCCGGGAAGGAGGTCCCGGAGGGCTTGATGTCGGAAGCGTCGAAGATGTAGTAGGTGGAGGCGTCCACCACCGGGAAGGGGATCATCAGCACCAGCATCTTGTCGGTGAAG
>CAYSYJ010000229.1:0-3685 GCA_964435105.1 uncultured Elusimicrobiaceae bacterium | reverse complement strand
CACCACCCTGAAGCTCGCCGTGCCGCGCTTCACGCTGGTCGGGGCCACCACCCGCAGCGGCCTGCTCACCGGCCCCCTGCGCGACCGCTTCGGCATCGTTTTCAACCTGGGCTTCTACGAGGAGGCCGAGATCGCGGCTATACTCGCCCGCTCGGCCCGCATCCTGGGCTCCAAGGCCGAGGCCCCCGCCCTGGCGCTGATCGCCAGGCGCTCGCGCGGCACGCCGCGCATCGCCAACCGCCTGCTCAAGCGCGTCCGGGATTTCGCCGACGTGAAAGGCGGCGGCCTGATAACCCCCGCCGTGACCGAGGCGGCCATGGCCTCGCTGGAGATAGACGCGGAAGGCCTGGACGACCTGGACCGCCGCATCCTGCTGACCATAGCCGAGAAGTTCGCCGGCGGGCCGGTCGGCATAGACACGCTTTCCGTGGCGGTCTCCGAGGAGCCGGATACCCTGACGGACGTCATCGAGCCTTTCCTTATCCAGGGCGGTTTCCTGAAGCGCACCACCCGCGGCCGGGTCATAACCCCCAAGGCCGCCGCGCATCTCGGCCTCAAACTGCCCGGGCAGCAGGAACTCCTTTAGAAGAAGCATGAAAAGCATCCTGGCGACGCTGCTGGCCGTATTCTCCTGCCTTCCCGCGCATTGTTCCGACGGCGGAGAGGCCGAGGGGCCGAGCATCCGCGTGGCCATAGCGCGCGGGGTGCCCTCCATCAAGCTGAAGACCTCCGCGCGGGTGCACGTGACCGAGGTGTCCACTTCCCGGAAATTCATGCTGGTGGAGAACGCCGCCTACGAGATCCGTCCCTCCGCCGCCGGAGTCGCGGTGGCCGGGCAGCAGCTCTCCTCCCCGGTGAAGCTGACTTCCCCCGACGGCGAGGAGCGCATCCGCCTGGGCGGACGCCTTTACAAGGGAGACATCCTTGTGAACGCCGTGGCTTCCGACCGCCTGGACATAGTGGAGGCCCTGCCGCTGGAGGAATACCTCTACGGCGTGCTTACGGCCGAGATGAGCCCCGACTGGCCGCTGGAGGCCCTGAAGGCGCAGGCCGTGGCCTCACGCACCTACGCGATGAAATATATCAACCCCGCCCGGGCTTACGACGTGACAGACGGGGTCGAGAAGCAGGTCTACGACGGCGCCGGCAAGGTGAACGCCCGCATCATGGAGGCGGTCAACAGCACGCGGGGAGAAGTGCTGAAGTACAAGGGCAAGCTGCTCACGGCCTTCTTCCACGCCTGCTGCGGGGGCCACACGGCCAGCTCCAAGGCCGCCTGGGGCGAGGACGTGCTTAAGCCCCTTTACGGCGTGCCGGACCCTTTCTGCTCGGAGTCCAGGCATTCGCGCTGGAGCCTGTTCGCCTCCACCCACGACCTGCTGAAGACCATACAGGCCATGGGCTCAACCGCACTGAAGGTCCGCGGCGTGAAGGTGCACCGCAAGGACCGCTCGGGCCGGGCCGTGACCATCCGCTTCACCACGGACCGCGGCGTCTACGACGCGCCCGTGGGGGAGCTGCGCAAGCGCCTGGGGGCTTCGGAATTCCGCAGCAGCCTGGTCACCAGGATAGCCGCCGTGAAGGGCGGCTACGAGTTCAAGGGCCGCGGCTGGGGCCACGGCGTGGGCATGTGCCAGGAGGGCGCCAAGAACATGGCCTACCGCGGCCGGCCCTACAAGAAGATCCTGCGCCACTATTACCCGGGGGCGTCGATAACCGATTATGAGTGAGGCCCTTACAGAGTTCTCCGCCCTGGATATCGAGCCGCTGATAGCCGACCGGCCCGCCGAGCCGCGGGATTCCTCGCGCCTGCTCGCCGTGAACAGAGCCACGGGCTCGCTGGAGCACCGCCGCTTCCGCGACCTGGCGGATATCCTGGGGCCCGGGGACCTGCTGGTGCTCAACCGCAGCAAGGTCTGGAAGGCGCGCCTGGCGGCGGCCAAGCCTACCGGCGGCAGGTCCGAGATCCTGCTGATGGCCCCCTCCACCCTGGACGGCCGGACCTGGACAGGCCTCTGCCGCAAGATACAGCCGGGCCAGTCGCTGGGCTGCGCCGGCGGCGCCATGGCGGAATGCCTGGCCCGCAACGCGGACGGCAGCTACTCTTTCCGTTTCGACCGGGCGGTGGACGAGGCCTACCTGGCCGCCAACGGCGCCGTGCCGCTGCCGCAGTATATCCTTAACGCCCGCAAGCGCCGCGGGGCAGAAGCCCCGGCCGACGAGGAGAAGTACCAGACCGTCTACGCGGCCGAGGCGGGCTCCATCGCGGCCCATACGGCCGGCTTCCATTTCACGCCGGACCTGTTCGAGCGCCTGGCCGCGGCCGGGGTGAAGAAGACCTTTGTGACGCTCCATATCGGCTGGGGCACCTTCAAGCCGGTGCGTTCCGAGGACCCGGCCGCCCACGTGATGATGGAGGAGACCTGTTTCGTCACCGCGGAGACCGCGGCCCTGGTCAACGCCCACCGGGCCGCCGGCGGCCGCGTGATCGCCGCGGGCACTTCCTCCATGCGCACGCTGGAAACTTTTACCGACGAGGCGGGCGTCCTGAAGGCGGGCTCCGGCAAGGCCGGCCTCTTCATCCGCCCCGGCTACAAGTTCAAGTCCGCGGGGGCCTTCATCACCAACCTGCACGTGCCCGAATCCGCCCCGCTTTACATGACGGCCGCCTTCGCCGGCCGCGAACTGCTTTTCAAGGCGTACACCGAGGCCGTAAAGGAAAAGTACCGTTTCTACTCCTACGGCGACTCGATGCTGATCCTCTAATTTCGAGGGAGAGTTGTCGCCGGAATAGCTGGAGGGGTGACGCGCGGGCCGTTTTTTTCGGGCCGGCCGCGTAAGGTGAACGGCAGGCACGCATCTCGCCAGCCTAGCAGGGGATGGGTGGAGCGGCCGGAACAAAAAAACGGTTCGCGCGGCAGGCCCCCGAACTTGCATTCGGCGACTCGGCTTTTAAGGACTATCTATGGAACATCACTTCAAGACACTTCATAAGGATACGGCGACGGCGGCGAGGGCCGCGGTGCTGACGACGAACCGGGGCCAGGTGCATACGCCCGTGTTCATGCCGGTGGCCACGCAGGGCACGGTGAAGGCCGTCACCGAGCGCGACCTCGTGGATATCGGCACCGAGTGCATGCTCTCCAACACCTACCACCTCTACCTGCGCCCCGGCCTGCCCACGCTCGAAAAGTTCGGCGGCCTCAACGAGTTCATGAAGCACCCCGGCCCGGTGCTCACCGACTCCGGCGGCTTCCAGGTCTACAGCCTCAGCCGCCTCAGGAAGATCACCGACAGCGGCGTGCACTTCCAGTCCCATATCGACGGCAGCCCGCACTTCTTCACGCCGGAGAAGGTCATAGACTTCCAGGCCTCCATCGGCTCGTCCATCTGGACCTGCCTCGACGTCTGCGTGAAGAATCCCGCCTCCCGCTCGGACGCCATGGACGCCCTGAAGAAGACGAAAAAATGGGCCGAGCGAGCCAAGGCGCACTTCACCGAGAAGGTGCGCCACATCCCGCACGAGAAGCGGCCCAAGCTCTTCGGCATCATCCAGGGTTCTATTTACACGGACCTGCGCGCCGAGGCGGCGAAACACATGGCCGAGCTCGGCGTGGACGGTTTCTGCGTGGGCGGCCTGTCGGTGGGCGAGCCGAAGCCTCTGATGTACGAGATGCTCGACATC
>CAYSYJ010000228.1:0-3725 GCA_964435105.1 uncultured Elusimicrobiaceae bacterium | reverse complement strand
CCGGCAGCCCGGCGTACCAACCCAGGGACAGCCCGTCGGTGACGTTGTCCAGGTAGGACTCCGAGGTGCCCTCGGCCGCGTGCCGCAGCGTGGCGCGCGCGAAGGAATCCCGGCCGAGAGAATATTTAAGGCCGGCCGAGGCGGACCACACCGGCCCGCTGCGCTGGCCGCCGCCTACGTAGAACTTCTTGCGCTGCAGCACCAGCGACCCCTCGGCCGAAAGCCGGCCGCCCAGCGGCGCCATGACCTGCGGGGCCAGGCCGTAGGCCACGTTGTAGCGCTCGTGCCCGACGCGCAGGTTCTCGAAGAGCAGCGGCACGGAGACCACCAGCCGCCGCCCGCCGAAGGTGGGCCCGGCGCTGGCCGAGAAGCTGTCCGAATCGAAGCCGTGCGCCCCGGCGTACCGGGCGCGGCTGTAGCCGGCGTCGGCCTGCAGGGCCAGGCCGGGACTGAATTCCCGCAGCCAGCTGCCCTCGAGCGAGGCGGTATAGCCGTGCCCGGAGGTCTCGCGGGAATCGCCGGAGAGGGTGAACGGGGCGCCGAACATCAGCACGGTCTTGGCCTCCGGTCCGGCGTTGATATTGCTGTCCCAGGCATAGCCCAGCCCGGCCCGGGCGCTCCAGCTCCTGCGCGGGGCCATGGCGGCCATGTACTTGTTTATGTTCTCGCCCACCAGCGGCGGGGGGGAGCCGGCCAGCACCGCCAGGAACTGCTCCCTGGCCTTGCCGGTCTCGCCCAGCGCGGCGTAGGCGCGGGCCAGCTCCAGGCGCACGCGCGGCAGCGCCTTGTTCTTTTTCAGGAGCGCCTCGTAAACCCCGGCCGCCTCGGCGGGCCGGCCCAGGGCCTGGGCGGCCTGGCCAAGCAGGAAAGCCGCCTCCTCGCCGCCCTCGCCGGCGGCGTACAGCGGCCGCAACAGGTCATAGGCTTCCGCGGGGCGGCCGGCGCCCAGCAGGGCCGCGGCGCGCGCGGCGCCGTCCGCGGAGGCGGCAGCGGCGGCGAGCGGCGTGAAAGCGAGAAGGAAAATCAGGAAGCATCGTCTCATGTAGTCGGTCCTCACTGTGCCGCCGGCTGTTCCGCGGTGAACACGCCCGCAGCCCTTATATCCGAGTTGTTGCCCAGGTTCCAGGTGCCGCCCACCTGGACGGCGGCCGGCCCGAAGAAACCGCCGCTCACGGCGCCCTTCAGGTTATTGTCGGCGGTCAGCGAGCCGGAGACGGAGTTGGTCCCCGCGCCCCAGGCGGCGTTAACGGCGGCGTTCGTCCAGTGGACGTCGTTCTTGTTCATGTCGAAGGTGCCGGTCAGCGTGCGCGCCGCGAAATCAGCCGTCAGCGCCGTAGTGCCGGTCACGGCCGAGATGGTCCCGGCCTCCGTGGCCTTGCCGAACAGTTCTCCAGTATAGCTGGCGCTGCCCGTAGCCGGCACCTCGGCAGCCGGCGTCAGCGTGCCGGCCAGCCAGTAGGAATTGGTGTGGATCGTGTCGGCCACCCCGGCGCCGTCGTTCCAGCGCCCCCAGGAAAGGTGGCTGTAGGCGCCCAGCTCTTCCGCCCGGGTCTCGCCGCTCAGGCGGCCCGCCAGCACTCCCGTGGGCAGGTCGCCGCTGTAATCGTCCCGGGAATAGAGCCCGAGGGAATGCCAGGCCCGCAGCGCCTCCGTCTCGGAGGCGAAAAGGCCGGCGCTCACGGGCGACATCAGGTCGCAGGCGGCGTCGGAGCAGCGGTATTCGTCCAGGCCGGCGTCCGTCAGCAGGTTCAGCAGGGCGCCGTCGGCCGCGAAGCGGGGGAAGCGCCCGCTGCCCTGCGCCAGGTCCAGCGTATGGGAAGCGAGGCGCGCCAGCGTTGCGGGGTCCAGCGTGAAGAATTCCCCGGACATGGTCTTGTCGCCGACCAGCGTGTGGTTAAGGAACACCGCCAGCTCGCCGCTGGCGTTAATGGCCAGCGCCGCGTGCGCCGCCCCGTCGTACACCTGGAAGCTGCCCAGGTTCACGCTGGTGTAGCGGCCGTTCTCCACCTTGAAGACCACCAGGTCGGCCCGCTTGAGCGAGGCGTAGTCGGCGGCCTCGCCCTCGCCTATGGAACTGGCCGCGCGGTTCATGAGCGCCGCGCCGTAATAAACGGAATCTTTCTTCAGCACGTCGGCGATAACCGCGCCGTTCAGCCGCGAGGCCACGCTCGGGGCCGCGTCCAGCGTGCCGGAATTGACGTCGTCGCCCAGTTCCAGCTGCCCGTCCGCCGCCTCCTCCTCTTCCTTCAGGTACTCGGCCCAGGCGATCGCCCTGGCCCAGGGCGCCAGGCTCTCGCCGTCGGCGCCCAGTGAATCGAACTCCGCGTTGATCTCCGCCAGCAGCTCGCGCATCTTAGCCTGCTCGGCCGTCTCGTATTTGCCGGCGGAGGCGGACCGGGCCACGTCCACGCCGAGCTTACGCCCTTTCTCGGCCAGGGCGGCGACCCTGTCGTACTCCGCGAAAAGGGCCTCTATCTCCTCTTTGGAAACTTCCTCCTTGTCCCGGGCCTTGAGGGCAGCCAGCCGGTTCTTGAGGGCGGCGACGGCTTCGCCCAGCTGGTCCGCAACATCCTGGGCCTCGGTGATGACCGAGGCCTGCACCTCTACGACGGAGAAATCCCGCAGCAGCTTGCCCGCCTGGGTCCGGTAGTCGGAGAGCCGCTTCAGCAGGGATATCGCCTCCTGGCTCTTCGGGTCGGCCTCCAGCAGGGCGTTGACCTTCATCATGAGCTCATCCAGCTTTTTCAAGGCCTCGTTGATCGTATCGACGGAGCTGTGAAAAAAATCCTGGGAAAGTCCGGAAGGCTGACCCTGCGCCTCTTTAACGAGGGCATCAACCTCCTCCCACACCTGCGCCGTCTCCGCCACGGCCCGCTCCACCTCCTCTCCGGTCCCTCCCGGGGAGGACGTACGCAGGGACTGCCCCGACCTGCCCATTTTAGCCAGTTCGCCCTGGTAGCGCTGGATGCCGGACATGGAATCGTTGACCATCCTGGCGTACTGGGTCAGCGTGGTCTTTTGCTCCGCCGGAAGGCCGGGGTCGGCCAGGGCGGTCTCCACTTTCTGCCGCAGGCCCTGCAGGATCATCTGATCCGCCCGGATCGAGTCCAGCTGGCGCTCGATATTTTTCAGCAGGACGGCACGCTCCTCCTCGGTCACGGACCGGGCGCCGGCCAGGGCGCCGAAATCAGCCTGGAGCCTGCGGGCGGCGTCGGCCTGGCCTTGCGAGATCTCCCTGACGAGGTCCGGCAGCTCGTTAAGGTTAACGGCGGAGCCGATACGCGAGAGGCCCTCCCGCATGGCGTCCGGGCCGGACGGGCCGGACCTCCCGCCGCCGGGCCTGCTCACAAGTTCCTCGCCTTCGGACAAGGTCGTATCCCCGCCCTGGCCTTCCCGCAGCATGAGGCCGGCCATACCCCGGAGCTCGGCCAGGGTGTCGCGGGAACCGCCCGGGCCGGACGTCGTGATATTGGTGGCTGAAGCCGCGGCGGCGGCGAAATGGAAAGCCAGGAAAAAGGCGAGCAGGCGGCCGGTCATCGTTGTCCCTCCAGGGTGAAGCCGGCGCGGGCCGCCGGCGGAAATCGAACAAGGTATATTTTAACAGAATTGGAGAACCCGGTGAATCGTCCCTTACAGGGGTGACGGCGGCGTGTATACCGGGGTAAAAAAGGTAAACTAGAAGCAACCTATGGGAGCGAACGTCCTTAAATTCACTAAGCCCCTCG
>CAYSYJ010000227.1:0-3733 GCA_964435105.1 uncultured Elusimicrobiaceae bacterium | reverse complement strand
AACGTGCCGCACCTGGAGAGATCCGCCAGGTTCAGATTAGCCGCCATGCCGAGGAGCACTGCCGGGGAAATATAAAAGCGCTCGAACCTGGCGTGCAGGACGGTCGCGGGCAGGCCGCGCAGAATCGTCTTCTCTATGATGGAACTGCCCGCGTCGTCGAAGATCGCGACGTCTGACTTTGGCGGAGAAGCGAAGATTAGCCGCGGTGCCACAAGATTACCCTCACGCGACGCAGGCCGGGACTACTCTGCGTACCTGCAAGTCTCGACGCACTTATCGCAGACCAGGCCTAAAAATTCGCGCCTCTTGTGCTTGGCGCGGATTTCATTCAGCCTGGCGGAACGCCAAAGCTTCAAGAGACCGGTCTTGAACACGTTGCCGATCTTCAGGAACCCCTGGTAATCGTTGCAGCAGACCGTAACGTCGCCGTTCCAGAAGACGGAAAGCCTCTGCCAAAGCTGGGGGCAGGGCACGCGCCTGACCCTCCCTGCTTTCCTGACCGAAAGTTTCAGTATATCCTCGGACCCGGCCGTAGCGCCGATGTTCGTGATCGAGATAGCGTCCACCTTGTCCTTCCAGCGGGCGATATAGGCGTCCACTTCGGGCAGGGTGTCCTTCATGCGGATCATCTGCAGCGTCACGTGCGGCGCCGTTTTGCACGCTTTCTTTTTCTCGGCCAGCAAAGCCTCGACGTTGGTGGTAACCGTTTTAAAATCGCCCTTCCTGCGGATCTTGGCGTAGGTGGAAGCCTTGACCCCGTCCAGAGAGATGGTGATGCGGTCCAGCCCGGACTCCACCAGGCCTCGCGAGATCAGCGGCGTCATGCGGTTCGCGTTGGTATTGAACTGGAGTATCAGGCCGGAGTTTTCCTTTGCGTAGCGGACCATCTCCACCAGGGAGCGGTTGAGGACCGATTCCCCCCACAGGTTGAGCTTCACCGAGTCCACCCCGGCCCTGACGCACTGCCTGATGACGCGCTTGAAATTCTCCAGCGTCATCATCCCTAGGGGCCGCTTCATGTAGCGGCGCTCGCACATGACGCAGTCGATATCGCATACGTTAGTAAGCTCGATGTCGACGTGCAGCGGCGCGGGAAAAAGCGCCCGGCCCGGCGTAGCCCTGGCCCAGCGTGCCCTGGCGGCCCTGTAGTGGGCGCCCGAAGAACTGCGCCCCTCCACCACACGGAAATCCTGCGAGTGCTCCGTCTTCTTCCGAGGCACGGCTACAGCACCTTCTTTTTGACGATGAGCGCGCCCGGCAGCAGCAGCGCCTCCAGTTCTGAATTCAGGAACACGTCGTAGGCTTCCGCCGCGTTGGTGACTATCGGATACCCGTGCAGGTTGAACGAGGTATTGAGGATCGCCCCGCGGCCGGTCAGCTGCTCGAACTTGGAGAGCAGCGAGTACATCTGCGGGTTGTCCGTGCGCCGCAGGATCTGCGGGCGGGCGGAGCGGTCCGCCGGCTGGCAGGCGGCGCGCATCGCCTCGTATCCCTCGGCGGTGGTCTCAAAGCCCACGGTCATGTGCGGCGAGGCGACATTCTTCGGGTTGACCAGGTAGCGTTGTGAATACGAGTCCAGCACCATCGGGGCGAACGGCATCCAGAAGTCCCGGTTCTTTATCATTGAATTAATCTTGGGGACCAGTTCCGGGATGGTGGGGTCGGCCAGGATGGAGCGGTTCCCTAGCGCGCGCTGGCCGAATTCCATCGCCCCGAAGCAGCGGCCCAACACGCAGCCTTTCATCAGCAGGCGGCAGACCCGCTCGTCGGAAGGATCGGATTCGACCGCCAGCTCGGGGTTGGCCCCCGCCTTCGCCAGGACTCCCGGCAGGTCCTCCCGCACCTCGGGACCGAGGTACAGGTTGTTTATCCGCACGTCGCCGGGCACCTTGCCGCCGTTAAAGTGGGCGGCCGCGCCTATCGCGGCCCCTATGCAGTTGGAATCGTCGGAGCCGGAACCGGCCACGAACAGCTCGGTCACGCAAGGCAGCATGGCCACCTTGCCCATAGCCTTGATGTTCATGGCCACGCCGCCGCCGACCACCAGCCTCGAGATGCCGGTCTCCTTGACCAGGTTCTCGACCCACTGGCAGAGCACGGTCTCGAGCCAGAGCTGCAGGCCGCCGGCGATATTGTCGAAGCGGAGCCCTTCCAGTTTATCCTTGAAGTGGAAGTAGCTGTCCTTCGGCTTGTTCTTCCACTCGAACTCGATGCCGTTCAGCTTTATCACGTCGTTGAACACGTCGAACGCGGGCATCACGTACTTTGCCTTGGCGTACGGGGCCAGGCCCATTATCTTGAACTCGTGCTCCAGCGGCTTCATGCCGAGGATAAGCGTCATGTGCCGGTAGATGCGGCCCAGCACGCACTTATCGGTGGAATAGATCCGCTTCAGCTCGTTCCCCTCGGCTATCGACACGGTGGCGTTGAGCCCGTCGCCGAACCCGTCGATCGTGACCACCAGGGTCTTGCCCTGCCTGTAAGGGCTGCAGAAATAAGCGTAGTAGGCGTGGCACCAGTGATGCTCCACGCGGACCGCCTTATCCCTGGCCACCCCGCAGTAGTCGGCGATGATGTTCGCGGCGTCCTTCGCGTAGGTCGCCTTCTTGGCGGGGTCGTATTCCGCCCAGTATTCCTTCGGGTACTGCTCCTTGTCCCAGCGGTCCTTGAAGACAAGCGCGTCGTCAACCTGCTTGTTCTCGTAGAGCCGCGGATACCAGACCTGCCGCTGCTCGCGGACATGGTCCTCGATGGACATCGTAGCGTAGCGGTACATCATCCCCGTGTAGCTGACGTCCAGGGACGCTATCCCGACGCCGTCAGTTTTGCCCCCCGCCTTATCGGCGTCGGCGCAGAACTTCAGGGCCTTCGCCGGGAAGGACATGTCGTTCTTCCTGCGGCTGAACCGCTCCTCGCTGACGGCCGCGGCTATTTCGCCGTCCTTCAGCAGGCTGGCCCCCGAGGGATGGTCCCAATTGACGCCGAGAAATTTCATCGCAGTCCTCCGTGCGCGCAGCGCGCGCTTATGATATCTTTATAATTATACAAAAAGCGAAAGCCGCCCGGCTTCAGCCGGGCGGCTTAGCGGCGGGCGGGCCGCCGGTCAGTCGTCGTAGCCGTCGCCGTTGACGGTATGGCGCAGCTTCCACTCCCCGTTGACCTTGTTCCACAGGTGCGGCGAGCGGAACTGGTCGCACAGCTCCATGAACCTCTCGGGCTTTATCTCCAGGTAGTCCATAATCTCGCGGAAGTAGCGGTCCGGGAACTCCCCGTCGAAGCGCTTCACCAGCGCCTGCCCCTCCTCGCGCGTGATATGCCTGTTGCGGATCTCCTGCGAGGCGTCGTAAGTGGCCCGGCCTATGCCGAACTTGATGAACGTCGTGTAGTAGTGCAGGTCGTCGATCTTGTCGTCGATGCTGTTGTACTTGCTGTAGGTGCCCTGCGTGCGGAAAGGGCGGGCCTTGAACCCGGTGTTCTCGACGGCGTAGTAATAGACCTCCTGCGGCACCCACTTGAGGTAGTAGCCCAGGTAGTGCACCTCCACGTTCTTGCCCTTCATGTCCTCTTCCGACGGCGGCAGGAAGGCCATCAGGTCGTTGAGGTGCAGGCCGTACTTGTCCTGCAGCTCCCTGACGCTGACGCCGCCGAGATAGACCTCGTCGAGGTTGTTCATCATGAAGTAGGACTTATCCCGCAGCGAGGTCAGCGTGTCCGCGATGTGGTTGCCGTACTC
>CAYSYJ010000226.1:0-3748 GCA_964435105.1 uncultured Elusimicrobiaceae bacterium | reverse complement strand
CCACCCTGCCCGCCAAGACCGAGAAGGTCTACATGATGAAGTTCTCCCTGCAGACCATCAAGACCCTGCGGGCCCTCACCAACGACGCCAACGCCAAGGTCCGCTTCGCCGCGGCCGAGCTGCTGTGGCAGCTGCAGGACGAGAGCGCCCCGGCCGTCATCAAGAACATGTTCGAGAACGAGACCGACCAGGAGATGAAGCGGCGGCTCGTAGACATGCTGGGCAAGGACAAGAGCAAGCTCAGCCTCTCGCTGCTGGCCGAGGCCCTCAAGGACTACGACAGGGATACCCGCCTGCGCGCCATCGAGGCCATGTCCACCTTCACCACCAAGGAAGCCATCATCGCGCTGAACCGCACCCTGGAAGATTACGACGAGGAAGTGCGCCTCAAGTCGCTGGAGGCCGTCAACCGCATCCGCAGCGACATAGAAGCCCACAAGGAGCAGCAGCTGAGGGAACTGGAGAGCAAGCCGCTGTTCCGCATCGAGTAGTTCCGGGCGCTTGATTTTTCCCGGGAAAATCGGCTAAAATTTTTCCGGAAAAAAACCGCCGGACCCTTCCGTAACCCGTCAAAGGAGCACCGCATGGACTCGGAAATAGCCAAACTGAATCACAAGATCCAGCAGGACGCGCTTTTCATACAGGAACTGCGCAAGGAGATGGCCAAGGTGGTGGTCGGCCAGGAAGACCTGGTCAACTCGCTGCTGGTGGGCCTCATAGCCAACGGCCACGTGCTGGTGGAAGGCGTGCCCGGCCTGGCCAAGACGCTGACCGTCAAGACCCTGGCGGCGGCCGTGAACGCGGCCTTCCAGCGCATCCAGTTCACGCCCGACCTGCTGCCGGCCGACATCGTGGGCACGCTGGTCTTCAACCCCAAGGAGAACAGCTTCTCCGTGCGCAAGGGCCCTATCTTCGCCAACATCATCCTGGCCGACGAAATAAACCGCGCCCCGGCCAAGGTGCAGAGCGCCCTGCTCGAAGGCATGCAGGAGCGCCAGGTCACCATCTCGGACTCCACCTTCAAGCTGCCGGAGCTCTTCATGGTGCTCGCGACGCAGAACCCGATAGAGCAGGAGGGCACCTACCCGCTGCCCGAGGCCCAGGTGGACCGCTTCATGCTCAAGGTCAACATCACCTACCCGACCAAGCAGGAGGAGGCCAAGGTGCTGGAGCTGATGGCCCGCCAGACCCTGCCGCAGGCCGGCAAGGCCGTGACCGTGGAGCAGGTGCTGAAGGCCCGCCAGACCGCGGACCTCATCTACGTCGACGACAAGATCAAGAACTACGTGCTGGACCTGGTGATCGCCACCCGCGAGCCCGAGAAGCACGGCCTCGAGAAGATCAAGCCGTGGATCAACTACGGCGCCAGCCCCCGCGCCACCATCTTCATGATCCAGGCCGCCAAGGCCTACGCCTTCATCAACGGGCGCGGCTACGTGACGCCGGAGGACATCAAGGCGGTCGGCTTCGACGTGATGCGCCACCGCGTGCTGCTCACCTACGAGGCCGAGGCCGAGAACGTGGGCCCGGAGGACGTGCTCAAGAGCATCTTCGAGGCGGTGGAAGTCCCTTGAACGGCGCCGTCATCCCGGCGAAAGCCGGGATCCGGGGCCTCAGGGTCCCGGGCGCCGGCTTCCGCCGGCGCGACGGATAAAGAGAACGCACCTCCATGAACACGGCAGACATCCTAAAGAAGGTCCGGCAGATCGAGATCACGACCGGCCGCCTGGTCAGCGAGACCTTCGCCGGCCAGTACCAGAGCGTGTTCAAGGGCCGCGGCATCGAGTTCTCCGAGGTGCGCGAGTACGTGCCAGGCGACGACGTGCGGTCCATCGACTGGAACGTCACCGCCCGCGCCCAGAAACCCTTCATCAAGCAGTACATCGAGGAGCGCGAGCTGACGCTCATGATCCTCTGCGACGTCTCGGCGTCGCAGAGCTTCGGCTCCTCCGCCAAGCCCAAGAGCGAGGCCGCCGCCGAGCTGGCCGCCATGTTCGCCTTCTCCGCGCTCAAGAACTCCGACAAGAGCGGCCTGCTGCTCTTCAGCGACAAGCCCGAGCTCTACATCCCGCCGCGCAAGGGCAAGAACCACAGCCTGCGCATCATCCGCGAACTGCTGGCCTTCCGGCCGCAGAGCCGCGGCACCGACGTGGCCATGGCCCTGCGCATGGCCAACCGCGTAATGAAGCGCCGGGGCATCGTCATCCTGATCTCCGACTTCAACGCGCCGGATTTCACCCGCGAGGCGCGCCTGACGGCCCGGCGCCACGACCTGATCCCGGTGGTCATCACCGACGCCTTCGAGCGGGAGCTGCCGGCGGCCGACGCGCTGCTGGTCTCCGAGCCGCTGGAGGGCGGGCCCGCCTTCACGGCGGACCTGGCCAGCCCGGCCTTCCGCGCCCGTTACGCCGCCGAGGCGGCGGGGCGGCGCGCCCGCCTGGACGCCCTGCTGCGCTCCGCCGGCTCGGACTGCATAGACATAGACCCGGCCCTGCCGGTGCACGGCCCGGTGGTAAAGTTCTTCCGCCAGCGCAGGAGGAATTTCAAGCTGCTATGAGGAAGGCCCTCCCGCTGCTCCTCCTGCTGCTCGCCGCGCCCTGCGCGGCGCAGGAGACCGCCTCTTTCCGCCTCCTGCCGCCGGGCGGCAAGGTCCGCCTGGCGGACGCTTTCGACCTGAAGGTGGAGGCCTCCTACCCGGCCAGGTACGAGATGAGCCTGGATACCTCCTCGCTGGACGGCGAGGATTTCGCCCTGCTGAAGCAGGCCGCCGGCAAGGCCCGGGAGGAAGGGGGGATAAAGAAGCAGGAGTTCGAACTGCGGCTGCAGGCCTTCACGCTGGGCGTCAGCACCTTTCCCTCGCTGGCCTGGAACCTCCGGGCGGCCGGCGCGCCGCCGCTGGCGGCCAAAAGCCCGACCTTCCTGCTCGAGGTGCTGCCTGCCTTCGAGAACGCCCCGGAAGAGCTGCGCGACATCTACCCGCCTGTCGCCTACCCGCCCTGGGCCTGGATCCTCGCCGGGCTGCTGGCCGCCGCCGCGGCCGCCTACGCCCTCTACCGCAAGTACGGCGCCGGCGCCGCCGTACCCTGGGGGGCCGCGCCCTGGACGGACACCCGCGGCCCGCACCGCCGGGCGCTGGACCGCCTCGGGGCGGTGCGCCGCTCGCCGCTGGCCGGCACGGGGAAGATCAAGGAGTACTACATAGGCCTGACCTCGGTGCTGCGCCTCTATCTCAGGGAGGAGTTCGGCATAGAGGCCGACCTGATGACCACCTCCGACCTCTCCCGCGCGCTCAAGCGCACCGGGGCCGACCTGAAGACCACCCTGGCGGCCAGGGAGTTCCTGCAGAAGGCGGACCTGGTCAAGTTCGCGAAACACCTGCCCTCCGCCGCCGCGGACGACGCCGTCCTGCTGGAGGGCCTGCTCAACGATCTCAACGCCGCGGCCGAAAGGGCGAAGGCCATAGCCGCCTCGCAGGCCGCGCCGCCAAAGCCATGACCGAATTCAAGCACCCGCTGGTCCTGCTGCTGCTGCCCGTGCTCGGGCTGCTGCTGGGGATCGTCCGCGCCCAGCGGGACCGCCGCCTGGCTTCCGCCCCGGTGCCGGCCCCGCTGCCGGCCCTGGACACGGCCCGCTCCCGCCTGTTCCGCTACGTGCCCTTCTGGGGCAGGGCCCTGGCCATCCTGCTGCTCATCCTCGCCCTGGCCCGCCCGCAGAAGGCCGCCAAGGGCGAGGTGCCGCCCGCCGAAGG
>CAYSYJ010000225.1:0-3755 GCA_964435105.1 uncultured Elusimicrobiaceae bacterium | reverse complement strand
TGGAGCTTTCCACCAAGGCCGATTTCTCGGTGATGAATTCCTCCCTCTCCGTGAGGGCCCTGTCCTGCGGCTTCAAGGACCTGATGGTGGACACCACCTACTACGCGCGCATCAGGGCGCGGGGCCAGACCGGGATCTTCTCGGGTTATGAGACCGCCTGGTCCACCAAGACCCTGCTGACGTCCCAGCTCAACGCCGTGGCGCTGCAGGAAACTACCATAAGCCTGGAGAGCTCCTACGGGACCATCTCGGTGTTCATCCCCCGCGGGGCCATAGGCAGTTCCACCCGGTTCCAGCTGCAGCCGGCTTATGTCTTCCCGCCGCCGGTCTCGGCCGTCTCGCAGCTGACCCCGACCGGCGTAGGCATCTCCGTGACGCACTTCCCGCCCACCCTGGTGCTGGACGCCATCACCATCACGCTGCCCTACCGGCCGGCCGACCTGCCGCCGGGCACGGACCGCAGCCGGCTCGTGCTCGCCCTCTACGACGAGGGCCACGGCGTCTGGGTGCCGCTGCCCTCCGTGTCCGACACCGCCAATAACAGGGTCACCGGCCAGACCTGGCACCTTTCCACCTTCCAGCTGATGGAAGCGGTATCCGAGACCGGCCTCGGCAACGTCAAGATCTACCCGAACCCCTACCGCCCCAATTCGGTTTCCGACGTCATGCATTTCACCAACCTGACGCCCTTCGCCAAGGTGAAGATCTACACCTTCCTGGGCGAACTGGTCCGGGAGCTGAAGGCCGACGTCAACGGCATGGCCTACTGGGACGGCCTGAACTCCGACGGCCGCAAGGTGGCCAGCGGGGTCTACATAGCTTTCATCCGCACCTCGGACAAGAATTCCAGCAAGAGCTTCAAGGTGGCGGTGGAGAGATGAGTTTATGAACGGAGCCCGGACAAGCGGGAAACGGACGGCGCCCCTGGCGGCCGCCCTCCTGCTTTGCTCCTTAGCCGGGCTCGCCGCGGCCCAGGGCTTCGACGCCGCCTCGGCGGGCACCGCCACTTCCCAGTTCCTGAAGATAGCCTCCGGCGCGCGGGGAGCGGCCCTTGGCGAGGCTTACGCCGCCCTCGCGGACGACTCCTTCGCGCTGGACTGGAACCCCGCCGGCCTCATCAACATCAAGAAGAATTCCATGGTGTTCATGCACTCGCCCTACCTGGCCAACACCTTCGCCGACTATTTCGCCTACGGCGAGAGCGCCGGCGAAGTCGGCGCCTGGGGCGTTTCCTTCAAGTACATGAACTACGGCAAGATCAGCCGTACCGACTCCAGCGGTTTCGAACTGGGCTCCTTCGCGCCTTTCGAAAGCTCGATCAACGTGGGCTTCGCCTGCTATGTCACCGGCTTCAACAAGGACCCGGAGGAGCGCGTGGTGCTGGGCGCCACCGGCAAGTTCGTCCGCTCCAAGATCCTCTCGGCCGACAACACCGTCTCCGCCGATATCGGCCTGAACCTGCCCTACATGTTCGACAACAGGTTCCTGGTCTCCATGGTCGCGCAGAACATCATGGGCACGCTGCGCTACGACAAGGAGGAGGCCCCCCTGCCGCTGATCCTGCGCCTGGGCACCGCCACCAAGCTGGGCTCCCATTTCGACCTGACCGCCGACATCGTCGCGGCCCGGGATAACCTGCCCTTCCTGGCCATGGGCGGCGAGGGCAGGATAACCGTGGCGGAGGACCTGCGGGTGGCCCTGCGGGCGGGGTTCAACACCCGGGCCATCGGCGACCTGGGCGGGGCCCGGAACATGGCCCTCGGCACCGGCATACATTACGGCGCCTACAACATCGACTACGCTTTCTCCCCCTTCGGCGATCTGGGCTCGGTACACCGCATCTCCGCCGGCATAGTATTCTGACCCCGCGCCGGGGTAAAAACAAAAAAGCCCGGGCAGGCCCGGGCTTCTTCTTTTCCCCTCCTGTTCAGGCCTTCTGGCGCTCCCTGTCCGCCGTAAGCGGGAAGGACATGGCGAGCCAGGCCCCGGAGAAGACCACCCCGAGCGCCGGGTAGAAGGAGGGCGCCACCGAGCCCGCGGCCTTGAGCGCGGAGACCCAGGTGGCCGTCACGCCCTTGGCGAAGCGGTAGGTGAAGGCGTCGGCCACCTGCTTGGCCCGGTAGCGGGTGTCGTAGGAGAAGGGTATATAGAGCGTCTCCTTGGAGGCGCGGAAGATGGAATAGTCCAGCCCCTTGAACAGCAGCAGCGCCGCCGAGGCCAGGCCCAGCGTGGGCACGAAGAAGAGCAGCAGGCAGGTGACGATGTGCACGGCCGGGATGGCCGTCAGGATGCCGCGCCGGGGGATGGTGCGCAGCAGGAGGGGCGTCAGCAGGAACTGCATCGAGAACGAGAAGACGTTCACGTACATCCAGAAATTGCCCATGTAGGCGGTGCGCTCGTCCTTGAGCGGCAGCGCTTCCTGCACCAGCTGCGTCCAGCGGAAGTCGAGCGCCGTGGCCACCACCTGCGCGGAGAAGATGATGAAGGCGATGAAGAGCACCGTGCGGTTCTCCCTCAGGATGCTCAGGTGCAGGTGTCCCTTTTTACCGCCGGCTTCTTCCTCGGCGGGTTTCGGCTCTCCTGACCTTTCGCAGGCCTTCCAGAAGAGCAGCAGCGCCGGGATTATCACGGCAGCGCCCAGGAGCAGGAACCATTCCGTGCCCAGGCCCATCACGAAACGCCCCAGCAGCCAGCCTCCCACGAGCGAGCCGAGGGCCCCGAGGCCGGCCACCGGCCCGTTGAAGACCTTGCCTTCCTCGTCCTTGAGCACGCTGTTGATGAAGGACCAGTACTGCTCGGAGATGACCACGACGTAGGATTCCTTGAAGACCAGCAGCAGGAAGGCCAGCCACTTTCCCGCCGCGCCGAGCAGCGCCCAGGCCAGCAGGAAGAAGGCGGAGCTCCCCAGCATGGAGACGGCCATGGCCTTCCTGGCGCCTAAGGCGGAGAGCAGGCGGCCGTAGCCGTAGATCATGGCGGCCATCATGAAAGGCACGCAGGCGATGGCGTAGGGCTTGGCCGAGGCGCCGAAGTTCTCAATAAAAATGGATTCCGCCGGCGAACGGACGAACTCGTAGCCGCAGAACAGGAACATCGCCGACAGGCCGGCCAGGAATACCGCCGACGCCACATGCCTGCCCCGCTCCGTCCTCAAAGCCGCGAGAAGTGTGCTCATATTTTAATTATCGCAAAAAGGGGACGCTGATGACTATATGACTATTCGTCATCAGCGCCCCTCCTCCGACCATACCGCTATTACGTGCCCGCACGGCGGCCCGAAATAGTCATATAGTCATCAGCGTCCCCTAATACTTGAACTGGCCCTTCTCGTAGATCGTGACCTTCTTCCCGTTCTTAAGGGTCGCGGTCACCTTCTTGTCCTCGGTGTTGATCAGGTCCCAGTGCACCGCCGAGTCGTTGTAGCCCAGGCGCTTCTTGGCGGCCTCGTCGAGCTTGGAGACGTCCCCGGTATAGGTGTCGGTATAGGCGTTGCCGATGGCCACGTGGCAGTTGCCGTGCTTTCCCCCGTGGTTCTCGTCGAACAGCGTGTCCGCCATGAACCGGTCGATCTTGGAGAAGCGGCGGTCGGTCAGCGAGTACTCGCCCAGCTGGCTGGCGCCCTTGTCCGTGCCCATGATCTTCTTCACGTAGTCTTCGCCCTTCGCCGCGGCTATCTTCACGGCGCGGCCGTCCTTGAACTCCAGCTTTATCTTCTCCACGTAGTTGCCGCCGCGGAAGGCCGGGAGGTTCGCGTA
>CAYSYJ010000224.1:0-3788 GCA_964435105.1 uncultured Elusimicrobiaceae bacterium | reverse complement strand
GTTTTGGTTGTTGGATAGGGGGGGAGTGTGTGTGGAATTTTTTTTGGATTTGGTTTTTTGTTATCTCTGTTTCGCCGGATCTTGCAACCACTGGAACGATTATGGCCTTCTTGCGGAAGTGGTGAGCAGGATAGCCCGGAAGGCTCAGGATATCCGCTGCCTAATCGTGGGGGACATGGGAGAAGAGCGGGCCTCCGCCATGGTGGCCGGCGGCGCCGCCGGGAAATTTATCATGGTAGGCCGCGTGCCGCCGCGGGAGGCCGCTAAATACATGGCTTGCGCCGAAGTCTGCCTGGCCCCGCTCATGCCGGATTGGGGCTCCATGACTTCGGTGAAGATCTTCGACTACCTGGCCTGCGGCAGGCCTGTGGTCGCCTCGCGCCCGCCCGGGGCGGAAAATGTTTTCAGCGACTGCCCGGCCGTCGTGCCGGTGCCGGCCGGTGATGCGGAAGCCTTTCTCGCGGCGGTGGAAGGGCTGCTTGCTGACCCTGAGCGGGCGGCGCGGCTGGGCCTGGCCGCCCGCGAGTTCGCGGTGAAGAACTACGACCGGCGGGCCGCAGCGTCCCGCCTGGCGGCCCTGGCGGAGGCGCTGCGATGAGGATCGCCGTGACCTGTTATGAAAGCCTGGGCGTGCCCGGCGGCAGCGCCCTGCAGGTGCTGCGCCTGGCCGAGGGCCTGGCCGGGGCCGGCCATGAAGTCACTCTCTACGCTCCGGCCATAACCATGGCCGAAGGCGCAAAAGTGCCCGTCAGGTATATCCCGGTGCTTAACCTGCGGTGGCTGCGCTTCCCCTCTTACCTGCTGGTCGCTCCGGTCTTTTTCCTCCGCGAATTCCTGGCCTCGCGGCCGGCGGCAGTGCTGGCTTTCGAGGTGTATTTCGACTGTTCGGTGCTGATCGCCGCGCGCCTGGCCGGCGCCCGTCTTTTTTCTTTCATAAACGCCATCGCGGAAGAGGAAATGCGCCTCGGCGGCTGGCGACTGCCGCTGCGGTGGGCCCTGCACTCCGCGCAGCGCCTGCTGGCGGCCGGTTCCAGCGGAGTCTACACTATCTCATCCGAGATAGCGGCCTGGCTCTCCGCCAGTTACGCGGTGCCGGAAGAACTGGTAAAGGTCATAAAGAACGGGGTGGACACGGCTATGTTCTCCCCGGGTCCGGCCGCCGGGGCGGCGCGGTCCGCCGGCCTGCCGGCAGGCGGCAGGTATATCGGTTTTGTCGGCCGGCCGGCCGACTGGCATGGGCTGGAGTATTTGGTGGACGCGGCGGGTGCCATCCTCGCCGCGGTGCCTTCGGCCCGATTCCTCGTGGTCGGCGACGGTCCGGCCCTGCCGCGCCTCAGGGAGTACGCGCGCCAAAAAGGCGCGGAGGGAAGCTTTATCTTCACCGGCTCCGTGCCGCATGCCCGCGTGCCGGATTATATCCGCGCCTGCGAGGTCTGCGTGGTCTTCTGCCGCCCGGTGCGGTCATATCCGGGGGACCCGATGAAACTTTACGAATACCTGGCCTGCGGCCGGCCCGTGCTGGCCAGCGACGCGCCAGGTTACGGCGACCTGGTGGAGAAAGCGGGAGCGGGCCTGTCGGTGAACGCCTCCGATCCGGCGGCCCTGGCCGCCGCCGCTGTAAAACTGCTTTCCGATGAAAGCGCTTTAGCCGCCATGGGGGCGCGGGCCCGCGCTGCGGCGGTCTCGGAACACGACTGGTCCGTACGCTCCGCCGCGCTGGCCGCGGATATCGCAGGGAGGATGAATGCCCGGACAGCCTGAAGAAAGAGGCACGCTGCGGCGGGCGTTCAGCGGCGCCGCCAGGGCGCTGCTGGCCATGGACGGGGAAACTCGGCGCATGCGCGGGGATTTCCTCCGGCTCCTGTCGCGGGCGGGTAAGGCTTCCACCCTGCTGGACGTGGGCGCGGCCGACGGGGAGATGACGCAGGAGTACGCCCGGCTCCTTGGCGTGCCCGCTTCCGGGATCGACGCCATCGAGGCTCTGGAGAAATACCTGGAGAAGTTCCCGGCCGGTCTCCGGGTCGCCAGGCTGGACGTGGAAAAGGCGGCTTTCCCTTTCCCCGACGCCAGTTTCGAGGTGGTGGTCTGCAACCAGGTGCTTGAGCATCTGAAAAATATTTTCCTGCCCCTGGCGGAGATGGAGCGTGTCTTGAAGCCCGGGGGGCGGCTGGCGCTGGGCGTGCCTAACCTTGCCGCCCTCCACAACCGGCTCCTGCTGGCCGCCGGCCGCCAGCCGCTCTGCAACCACATCACCGGTCCCCATGTGCGCGTGTTCGCGCATACGCATTTTTACGCTTTCCTGCGGTCCAATCCCGCTTTCGAGGTCGAGGCCTGGTCCGGGTCCTCGCTTTATCCGCTGCCCTACCCGCTCTGCGACCTCGGCGCCAGGATCTTCCCCGGTCTTTCGACCTACACTTTCTATCTTTTGAAAAAAAAGTTCGCGGCCGGCCGAAGCGCCTGGTCGCGGGAGACCGTGGGGGACACCTGCCTGTGAAGGTTTCGAGCCGGACATGAGAAAAGTATTCTACCTTACCGCCCTCGGCAAGGCTTACGCCAGCTCCGGCATGGAGGCCGGCGCGGATATCCTCCGGCTTGTCACCTCGCTGAACTCGGATTCCGAAAAACTGGGCTGGCGCGCTTCCGCCGTGGCCCGTTATGAGAAACCGCGCATCTTTACCCCGGAGAAGGAAGCGATCCCTCCGCCCCAACTCGCGCCCACGCCTCTTTTTTACCGGGGTTTGCGGAACCTCCGTGACAGGCTGGGCCTGGCCTCTCTGGTGCGCGACTACGCCTCCAAGCTGGAGGAGTATGGCGCCGACCTGGAACGGGCCGACCTGGTGCACGCCTGGGATACACCGGCGGTGCTGGCCTTCCGCAAGATTTCCGAGGATTGGCTGGTAAGAAAACCGCTGTTGTTCACCCCCGAGGCCAATTTCTGCTCCCCGCGGCCGCACTGGCTGGACACGCAGCGCCGCCTGGTGCTGGATGCCGTGGACGCGCTGGTGGTGCCCGGGGCCTGGACCTGCGCGGCCCTGGCCGACGAGTTCTCCTACAAGGGGAAATGCCACACCCTGCCGCGCGGCATAGAGGACGTGAAGTACCTGCGGCGCGGCCGGGTACGCGCCGAATTGGGACTCAAAGAGGCGGACATCCTGGTCTGCGCCGTGGGCCGGCTCAGCCGTGAGAGCGGCTTTCGCTCGCTGGTGGACGCCATGCGGCTGGCGCTGAGGGAAAAACCGGAAGGCCTGTTCTGCGCCATCTCCGGTGCCGGTCCAGAGGAAGGGGCGCTGCGCTCGCGCATAGCCGAACTCGGCCTCGGGGGGAAGGTGCGGCTCCTGGGCTTCAGGCCCGACGCCGGAGAACTGCTGGCCGACGCGGAGATCTTCGCCGCGCCGGCCCTGGCCCCCATGTCCGACCAGGGCGTGATAGAGGCCATGAGAGCGGGCCTGGCGGTGATCTCCTCCGACGCCGGGGGCAATCCGGAGGCGCTGGGCTGGGGCCAGGCGGGGCTGGTGGTGCCGGCCGGCGGCGAGCAGGAACTGGCCGCGGCCATCCTCAAGGTGGCGCGGGACCCGCGGGAACTGGTGTACCTGTCCGCGAGGGCCCGGGATTTTTACAGGAAGAACCACTCTCTCCCGGCGCTGGCGGCCGGCGCGGTGCACATATACGTAAAGGTGATGGAGAACCGCGCATGACCGCACGCACAAGACTTTTATTCGTGATCGAGAACGCCGCCTACGGCGGGGGGGAGAAGTCGTTCTCGCTGCTGATCCGCGGGCTGCCGGCTG
>CAYSYJ010000223.1:0-3809 GCA_964435105.1 uncultured Elusimicrobiaceae bacterium | reverse complement strand
CTGGCCGGGCAGTGGTTGAAGTCGATGCTGACGAGCGGCTCCTCGACGTAGTCCATGATGCCCTTCAGCGGGCCGTTGGCGGCTTCCTTGAGCGCGGCGTTGATCTCCTCGGCGGTGGCCGGCTTGGAGAGCGTCGCGGTGAGGTCCACCACGCTCACGTTCGGGGTGGGCACGCGGATGGCGAAGCCGTCCAGCTTGCCCTTCAGCTCGGGCATCACCAGCGCTATGGCCTTGGCCGCGCCGGTGGAGGTCGGGATCATGCTCATGGCGGCGGCGCGGGCGCGGCGCAGGTCGCTGTGGGCCATGTCGTGGATCTTCTGGTCGTTGGTGTAGGCGTGGATGGTGGTCATCAGGCCCTTCTCGATGCCCCACTTGTCGCTGATCACCTTGGTGAACGGCGCCAGGCAGTTGGTGGTGCAGGAAGCGTTGGAGACCACGTTGTGGTTCTTGGGGTCGTAGTTCTTGTCGTTGACGCCCATCACTATGGTGATGTCCTCGCCCTGAGCGGGGGCGGAGATGATCACTTTCTTGGCGCCGCCCTTGGTTATATGGTTCTCGGCGCCTTCCACGGTCTTGCCCTTCTTGTTGACGCCGTCCTTCTTGATGGTGAAGAGGCCGGTGGACTCTATGACTATGTCCACGCCCACGCTCTTCCAGTTGATGGCGGCGGGAGACTTCTCCTTGAAAACCTTTATCTCCTTGCCGTTCACGGAGATCTTGTCGTCGGCGGCGGCCTTAACTTCCATGTTCAGCACGCCGTGCACCGAGTCATACTTGAGCAGGTGGGCGTTGGTCTTGGCGTCGGTCAGGTCGTTTATGGCGACCAGTTCCAGCTGGCCGTCGGTGCGCGCCAGTATTGCGCGGGCGACCAGCCTGCCGATGCGTCCGAAACCGTTAATACCGATCTTAGTAGCCATGTTAGTGGGTCTCCTTGTGAATGCGTTAATAAATAACAAATCTATATTATCCCGACGCCTAAATTATACCAAAATTGCCCTCCGGCCAAAAAAGCGGCCGCGTCGTTTTGCGGTGTGGTATAATATGACCATGCAGCACAGAGCGCAGTCGAAGGCAGAAGGCCTGCACCTGGCGGCTATACGCGCGCTTTCACCGGGGCAGCGCTTCGCCTTGGCCATAGACCTTTCGCAGACACTCGCGGACCTCAACAAAGCCAAAGCCGATGCAGCTAAAACAGTTCATAAAGGACCTGGCGGCAAAGCTGCAGGCCGCCGGCATTGATTACTGCATAACCGGCGGCTACGCGGTTTCCGTGTGGGGTTCCCCCCGCAGCACCATAGACATCTACCTCATAACCGGCCTCAAGCCGGCCCAGGTCTCTCTTTTGCTCAAGGCCATCTCCCCCGGAGCCGGCGCCTACCTGGACGAAGAAGCCGTCCGCGAGGCCATTTCCACTGGCGGAGAATTCAACTACATCCCCGCCGACGCCCCACTGAAAGTGGATTTCTGGGTAATAAAGGACGACAACAAGGCGGGCCTCCTGGAGCTGTCGCGCAAGCGCAAGGAGACCATCGACGGGCAGGAAGTTTTTTTCATCTCGCCCGAAGACCTCATCCTCAGCAAGCTCCGTTGGGCCCGCATGAGCAGTTCCACCAGGCACGCCGAGGACATTCGCTCCGTCCTTGCGGCCTCGGCCGCCTCCCTGGACCTGGCTTATCTTAAGCGCGAGGCAGCCGTCCAAGGCCTATTCAAAGACCTCTCCGAATTCATCTAAGTACCGGAATTCAGTTTTAACTAAATTCCCGTACTTAGTTCCTCACCCCATAAAGAAGAAGCCCCACCCTGCGGGCGGGGCTCTCTCCGTCATCCCGGCGAAAGCCGGGATCCAGTTCCTACTTCCCCACCGCCTTCACGTCAAAGCCTATGCGGCGGAGCTTGGCGTGGTCCAGGATATTGCGCCAGTCGAACACGAAAGCCGGCTTGCGCATCTTCTTATAGAGCCGCTCGTAGTCCAGGCCCTTGAACTGCTCCCATTCGGTGAGCAGGATGATGGCGTCCGCGTCCTGCGCGGCCTCGTAGGGGTCGGCGGTGGTCTTAACATTGGGCAGGTCGCCCAGGTCCTCCCTCACGTGCTTGAGGGCCTGCGGGTCCGTTATCACTATCTGCGCGCGCTCCTCGGCCAGCATCTTGGTGATCGCGATGGCGGGAGACTCGCGCGTGTCCGACGTATTGGCCTTGAAAGCGAAGCCGAACACCGCCAGCTTCTTATTGGCCAGCGTATTGAACATGCTCTTGATGACGCTGCCCACCAGGCGCTCCTGCTGGTACTCGTTCATCAGCACCACCTGGCGCCAGTAATCCGCCACTTCCCTGAGCCCGTAGCTCTCGCAGATATAGACCAGGTTCAGTATGTCCTTCTTAAAGCAGCTGCCGCCAAAGCCGGGGCCGGTCTTGAGGAACTTGGGCCCGATGCGGCTGTCCATGCCTATGGCCTTCGCCACCTGCTCCACGTCGGCTTCGGTGGTCTCGCACAGCGCCGACAGCGAGTTGACGCTGCTGATGCGCTGGGCCAGGAAAGCGTTCGCCGCGAGCTTGGAGAGCTCCGACGACCACAGGTTGGTGGTCAGGATGCGCTCCTTCGGCACCCAGGCGGCGTAAACCTCCACCAGCGCCTTTATGGCGGCCTTGCCGCGCGGCGTCTGGTGCCCGCCTATCAGCACCCGGTCCGGTTTCTCCAGGTCGGTCATGGCCGTGCCCTCGGCGAGGAACTCCGGGTTCGAGAGCACCTCGAAATGGTACTTGGGATGGCGGCTCAGGATGCGCTCCATGGCCTCGGCCGTGCGCACCGGCAGGGTGCTCTTCTCCACCACTATCTTGTCGCGGTTGGCGCATTTCACAATATTGCGCGCCGTGGCCTCCCAGAACTGCAGGTCCGAGGCGCAGCCCGCCCCCCGCCCGAAGTACTTGGTCGGCGTGTTCACGCCCACAAAAATGATGTCGCAGTCCTTTATGGCCTTGTCTATGTCCGTCGAGAAGAACAGGTTCTTGCCGCGGCGGCGCTTTACCACCTCGTCCAGGCCCGGCTCGAAAATGGGCATCTTGTCCGAGTTCCACGCGTCTATGCGCGCCTTGTTGATGTCCACCACCACCACCTTGCGGTCGTGGTTGTGGTCGGCTATCGCGGCCATGGTCGGCCCGCCGATATAGCCCGCCCCTATGCAGCAGATGGATCTGTTCATTTTCTTCATTCCGAACTCCTTCCCCAGAACGTTGCAAACAGAAAGCGCTATTCCCCGGCAGCCAGCCACTCCCAGGCAGGCAGCACCTTAACCTCAACTCCGTCCACGGACTCGGAGGGTCCGCCACCCATGGTCACTATGACGGGCGAAGCCGCCATCTTAAAGGCCCGCAGCGCGCTCCGCAGCCCTCTCAGCTCTCTTTCCCGCACTTCGGCGGTACCCATGTCCAGGCACACCTGCACAAGTTCGGGACGGCCGCCGCCTTCCGCCGGATGGCAGACGAAATCCGTCTCGTATTTACCCCGGGGGTCGCAATAATAAGTCACGCGGCGACCTCGGCGCAGAAGCTCAAGGAATACGAGGTTTTCCAGCAACCGTCCATCGTTGCGCTGGCTGGAGACAGAAACCGCCCGCAGCAGGGCCGGATCCACGCCGTAGATCTTCCTGGGAGCGCGCACCCGTTCGCGCAGTTTATGAGAAAAAGCTTCCACCGCAAAAAAGAGATAAGCCTCTTGCATATAGGCCAGGTAGTTCTTCGCAGTGTGGACGCTGCCCAGCGCATAGGCGTTCTTGACGTTCTGGTATGAAATACGCGAGGCGAAATTATTGGCG
>CAYSYJ010000222.1:0-3827 GCA_964435105.1 uncultured Elusimicrobiaceae bacterium | reverse complement strand
ATCCACGGCGGCGGGGGCGGCTTCGGCCGCGGCGGGCGCGGGGGCCGGGGCCGCCGCGGGGGCGGGAGCGGCTTCAGGGGCGGCAGGCTCGGCCTGCGGCTCGCCTTCGGCCTTTCCGGTATTCTCCTCGGCCTCCATCTCGCTGCGCAGGGGCACGCCCGGCAGGGCGAACTCCGGCGGCTTAACCGAAGCGTCGCGCGAAGGCAGTTCGGCCATGTCCAGTCCGAGGTCGTCTTTCTTATTGCCGGCGCAGCCCGCAAGGAGGGCCAGGGCCAGCAGGGTGGCGAATTTGGTCTTCATAGGGCAATAATACAAAAATGAGCCTCTTTTACAAACCCCGGCCGCCACCCGGCAAATGTGTTAGAATGATTCCGGCCGGTCCTGCCGGCAAAGGGGGCAGCATGAAGAACTTTACGATGTTAGCCGCGATGGTCCTTTCGCTGGGCGGCCGGGCCGCCGCAGACAGCTTCGCCGTGGTGGTTCCCGACGGTACCAGCACCCGCAAACAGCCCGCGGCCTACTGGCAGCTTAACTACTCCCCCCCGCAGCAGGCTTACAATTACTCCATCTCGCTCGAGACGGGGGACCTGGATGAGCTGGAGAATACCATCTATTCCCTGGCGGAGAAGATGGGCGTCCCCAAGAACCCGCAGCAGTACGCCTATGGCCGCGGCTCCTCGAACCGGATGCTCTCCTTCTATCCCAAGGCCGACAAGGCCGAGGCCTTCTGCCAGAAGCTCATCACGCTGGCCCGGCTGAAGAATTACTCGGCCAGCAGCAACCGCAGCGACACGACCCTGAAGGAGATCCGCAAGAAGACGGAGCTCATCGCGGCCGAGCTGGAGGGCAAGAGCGGCTTATTCGAAAAGCTGCCGATAGCGGAAACCCTGATGAGCGACCTGCTGGCCAAGCACAAGAATTACCTGAACATGTATGAGAATTCCAAGGACAAGGCGGCGGTCACGGTAAGCATCAACCTCAAGCCCAAGGACTAAGCCCGGCCCGCAAAAGAGAAGGTCCGCCTCTCCTGGCGGGCCTTCTTCTTTTGGCGGCTGCGCGGCTACTCCAGCGCCCGGGCCGTGCCCTCGCCGATATCGGTGCCGGTGAGGGCCATGCCGAAGGCGCAGCCGGTCACGTCCACGCCGACCTGGCGCACATTGTACTTCACCCGGCCATTGCCGCTGTTCCACTTGCTCCTGGCTATATCGAAAGCCCCGTCATAGGCGGCCGAGAACAGCACGCCGCCAATGGCGCCCGCCACGGGGATGGCCGAATAGGAGGCGCCGGAATAGAAATGGTCTATGTCGGCGATCTGGCTCTGGGTGAGCCGCACGCCGAAATCGCGCTCGAAGGCCTTTACGTCGTCCTCGCCGTTATAGCGGTAGCCCATCATGAGCTCGTTGGCGGCCATGGCGGTCTTGACGCGCTTCGAGGCCAGGTTATTGTAGACGGCCCTGGCTACGGGATTGCTGGTATAGGTCTCGCTGCGGTAATTCGGGTCGGCCAGCCGCTCCTCGGCCTTGGCCCAGACCTTGGCCACGGCGGTCTTCACCCCGGGGTCCTCGAAATAGGTGGTGGGGTCGGCCGCGCTGCCCTCGCGGTAGGAGGGCTGACGGGCGGCGGGGGCGGCAGCGGGCCTGGGGGCGGCGGGAGCCGCCTGGCGCGGCGTCACCGGCGCCGGGGCGGCGGCCGCGGCGGGATTGGCGGCGGAGGCGGGCCTTGGCGCGGCGGGGTTGGCGGCCGCGGGACCGGCCAGCGAGGGAGGGGCAGCGGCGGTAAGGCTCTTGGTAGTGGGATTGCGGGCGCCGGGCTTGGGCATGGCCAGGCGCTTGCCCGACAGATTCGCGGCGGGGGCCCGCTCCGGGCCGGAGCCGGCGCTTTTGCCTCCGTCGTAGATGCCTGCCAGGCCGGCCGCGTCCTGGCCTTTCAGTTTCCCGTATTTCTTTCGGGCCGCGTCATATTGAAGCTGCTGCTTTTTGGCGCTGGCGGCCTGCTCGGCCTCCCTCTGCTGAACGGCCTGGCCCTCCTGGGGCATGGTTATGCCGTGCTGCCGCATCCAGTCCATATCCGCTTCGTTATACCTGCCCTGCAGGGCGTTGGCCCTTATGGCGGCCAGCCTGGTCTTTTTCGCCTCCAGCGAAGAGGCCAATGCCTGGCCGTTATTGACGCAGACTCCGATCTGTCCCAGGTCGCTCTCGCTGAGGGCCAGGATCGCCAGGCCGTCGGTCTGGTTCCTGGTGGAGGCCAGCCGGGCGCCGGCCCGCTCGCAGGCGGCTTTGCCCCTGGCCAGCTCCGCGTCCTGCCGGTCCGGCTCCAGCTCCGCCCAGCTTTCTTCGTCCTCGCCGGTATATTCCGCCAGCCAGCCCCAGACGTCGTAATTTCCGGATACGCGCGCGCCCCAGGGCGTCCTTTCGCCGGCGCAAAGCGCGGCCTGCGGCGCGAGCAGCGCCGCCAAGGCCAGCAGGCGGAGGCAGGTTCCAAGTCTCATAAGAGTCCTACTCAATATCCTAACAGACGCCCCGGCCATCCGCAAGGGGTGAAACTTTTGGCCCGCCCGGGCATCTCATTAAGGCAGCCATAAGACAGGAGGCAGTAAATGAAATTTTTAGCCGCAGCACTTTTAACCCTCGCCGCCCCGGCCGCCGCCGGCGTGACCCTTGGCGAAGCCGTGGAGAAAGGCCTCAAAGCCGACAATATACTTAAGGAACAGGCCGCCGCCGTGAGCGAGGCCAGGGCCGGCCTCTCGCAGGCGCGCCTCGCCCGCCTGGGCGGCTTCAAGCTCAAGGGCATGTACACGGACGGCAATGACCCGGTCTACGCCTTCGCCACGGCCATGAAGCAGGGCACCTTCTCCATGGCCTCCATGGCCACTATCAATGACCCGGACCCGGCCCGCAATTACATGGCCGGCATCGAGGCCGGCGTGCCGCTCTTCACCGGTTTCGCCATCAGCAACGGCGTTAAAATGGGGCGCCTCGGCGCCGAGGCCGCGGCCCACGGCTATGAGCGGGCCAGGGCCGGGGTCACCTTCAAAATAACCTACCAGTGGCTGACCGTGCTGCTGCGCGAGCGGCTGGCGGTACTGGCCGACGAGACCGTGCGCGCGGCCGAAGCGGAACTGAAGACCGCCCAGATGCTGAAGGATAAGGGCATGGTGCCCGGCGCCGATTATTACGGCGCCGAAGCCATACTTTCCACCCTGAGGGGCTATAAGCTGTCCTGGGACAAGGCGCTGACGCTGGAGAAGGAGAAACTGGCCTCGGCCCTGGGCCTGGACCCGGCGGCGGAAGTGTCCGCCGACGGCGCGCTGAAAGAGACCTCCGGCCCCTGGGAGAACCGCGGTGCCCTCCTGGCCGCCGCCGCGGCCGGCCGCCGCGACCTGAAAGCGCTGGAAAAAGCGGCGGAGATACACAGGGTCGGCGCCGCCATGCAGGAAAACTCGGTATTGCCGGTAGTGGAGGCCTTCGGCAGCTGGGAGACCAATTCCGAAAGCCTTTCCGATTTCCGCGACAACCGGATGCTGGGCCTGCGCCTGACCGTGCCGCTGGGCGACCCCGGCTACTTCGCCCGCCGGGACGCCGCCCGCGCCCGGGCCGACATGGCCGCTAGCAGGGTGGCAGAGGCCCGCCGCGCGGCCGGGGTGGAAGCCGCCGAGGCCCTGAACAATTATGAGGCCGCCCGCGAGGCCCTGCCGATAGCCAGGGAAACTGTCGCCAAGGCCTCCCAGTCGCTGGAGCTGTTCCGGCCGCTTTACCGCCAGGGCCGCCAGAGCGTGCTGGAAGTGCTGCGCGCGCAGGCCTCCGTGCTGCAGGCCGAGGCCGCCTATT
>CAYSYJ010000221.1:0-3858 GCA_964435105.1 uncultured Elusimicrobiaceae bacterium | reverse complement strand
AGGCACGAGCTTTTTATAGGCGAGGCCGCCGCCGCCGGCGCGGGCGTAGCGGCCAGGGGCTGCATAGCCGAAGGCGAGCCGCGCTCGGGGCTGGCCCGCGACAAGTTCTGGAAATACTGGGCCGCCGCCCGGCTGGACGAACTGAGGCCTCCCGGCGTGAGCCGCACGGCCTTCCTGCTGCGCTTCGCGCTGGCCAGGCCGGGCGTGAGCACCGCGCTCGTCGCCACCCGCGACGCCGGGCATCTCGAGGAGAACCTCGCGGCCGCGCAGGCCGGGCCGCTGCCGGAAGAGATAGTCCGGGAGACGGAGCGGCGCCTCGCCGCCGCCGGACAGAAGCCGCCGGAGAAGGCGCGGGCCGCCGCGCCGGGGAGAAACGTTATGAAGAAAACCGTTGAAAGCGGGCCGGGGGCCTGCGCCGTGATCGGGCTGGACCGCCGGAACGCCGGCCGCGCCGCCGCGCTGGCCGAGGCCGCCGTGAAAAAGGGCGCAGCCGCCCTGAGACTTGAGCTATGCGGCCGCGGGCGCTGGAGCGCCGCCGAGCTGGAAGGGCTGCGCAAGGGCCTGTCCGCCCTCGCCGCCTGGCTGCTGGCCGCCGTGGCCAAGGGCCGGCCCGTGCACCTGGTGAATTTCGAGGAACTGGACGGGGAGGACGGTTGCGGGATCTTCCTGGAGCGCCTGCTGGCCGACGGGGCAGGCAATTACCTGCTGGTGCCGCCGCAGTGGCGCTACGACGGCCGCGGCCTGAAGCTGGGTCATGTGGATAAGGGCATAGCGGAGCTGAACGGCTGCGTCTACAGCAGCTCCTCCGCCGCCTGCCGGGCCTGTCTCGAAAAGAGGCTGGGAGCCATGGGTTATGACGCCGCCGCCACGGCCGAATTCGACCGCGGGCTGCGCAAGGCCCTGGAGGGCCTGAAATACCTGGCCGGGCGCAAGGCGGCCTTCAAGGCTTACCTGAAGAACGTGAAGACGGAGAAAGAGCGGGTCTCCGGCCTGCTGATGAATGAGCAAGCGTAAGGCGGCTGGGAAAAAAAGCCATATAGGCGAACAGCTCTGCGTGCCGATGGCCCGCACCTGCAACCTGTACTGCGTCTATTGCCAGAACCCGCCCCAGGGGGACAGGCCGCCGCGCGGCCGGCTGCTGGCCGCGGTAAAGCGCCGCCGGGCCCTGGCGGTCAGCCTGGAGGGCCGCGGCGAGCCCACGGCCGGGGGCGACATCTTTGACTGGCTCAGGGACCTCAGGGCCGCCGGCGTGAAGCGCTTCATGCTGTCCACCAACGGCGTGGCGCTGGCCGACCCGGAACTCTGCCGGAAACTAGAGCGGGAGATAGAGTACTTTACCGTGAACCTGCCGGCCTCGGACCCGGCGACCTACCGCTTGGCTACCCGCAGCGTGAAGTTCCCGATGGCGCTGCGCGCCCTGGAGAATCTCAAGGCGCTGGGCGCCGAGGGGAAGGTGCGCCTCTTCCATATAATTTTTAAAGGCAATTTCCGCCGCCTGCCGGCCTTCGCCGACTGGGTCGCGGAAAATTATCCGGGAGTGGCCTTCGTCAACCTCACTTTCGTGCGCAATGCCGGCCGCGTGAAAGGTAGCCGGGAAATCGTGCCGCTTTACTCCGAGGTCGAGCCCTATCTCAAGCTGGCGCTCGGCCGCCTGAAGGTGGCCGGCGTGCGGGCCGTGGTCCAGAATTTCCCGCTCTGCCGGCTGGAACATTTCGAGGGCTTCTCCTTCGAATACCAGCGCTGGCGCCGCGGCGACAAGGTGCTGGAGGAAGGACTGTCGCCGAAGGCGAAGACCGCCGCCTGCCGCGGCTGCGGCCTGGCTCCCGCCTGCTGCGGGGCGAGGCCGGATTACCTGCGCGTGCACGGCGCCGGCGAGCTGCGGCGTTCGGCCAAACCGCCTTCGGAGATAAGGCCGGAGGCCTTCCAGTGAAGATAGTCTCCTGCTTTTCCGCCCTCAGGGAGCTGGAGCCGCTGGCCCGGGCCGGCGCAGACGAGTTCTATACCGCCGCCGAAGGCCTGCTGCCTTTCAGCTCCGGCACGCTGCCCCCGGAGCACTTGCCGCGCGCCGTGAAGGAGGCGCACCGGCTGGGTCGGCGCATCTCCATCGCGGTCAACACCCTCCTGGCTACCGCGACCGTGCGCCAGCTGGCCGCCATCGAGCGCCGCGTGCTGGCGCTGGACGCGCTGGGCGCCGACGCCTTTATTTTCGGCAACCCCTACCTGCTGGCCAAGTTCTCCGGCCGGCTCAAAGCGCAGCTGCACCTGAGTTCGCTGCAGCCGGTCTTTAACAGTTTGAGCGCCGCCTTCTTCGCCCGGTTCGGCGTGTCGCGCATCATCCTGCCCAACCAGCTGGCCCCCGCCGAGGCGGCCCGCCTGCTGGCCTTCTGCCGCCGGCGCGGCATAGAGACGGAGATCTTCGACTACCGGTTCTTCGGCTGCGCCTACGTGAACGGGCGCTGCCAGCTGCACCGGCCGGGCCATTACACGCTGCGCGAGGAGATGAGCGAAGGGATGCTGTGCCGCATCAACGCCAGGCCCGGCGGCCTGGTGCGCGCGCTGCGGCCCGACGAGCCCGCCAGGGCCCGCGAGCTGCCGCGCCTGGCCGCCCGCCTTGAAAGGCGCTTCACCTGCGGCGGCGCCCCGCGGCTTTCCAACGCCGCCGCCTTCTTCGATTTTTATTCGGCCGGGGTGCAGTACCTGAAATACGGCATCAGGCAGGACGCGCCAGAAGTCAAGGTCCGCAAGGTGGGGGAGCTGCGGCGGATGATAGCCCTGGCCGCCCGGCTGGCCGCCGGCCGTTCGCGGGCCGCGGCCCGGCGCGCCTTTGCGGCTGAAATGTCCGGCTGGAACGGGGGGGGCTTCTGACCATGCCCGTGGAGAGAGGCATACGCCTTGGCGCCAGGACCCTCGCCGACCTGAAGAAGGCCGGCGCGCTGGAAGCCGCGCTGTCGGACTTCGATCGTTTTTACATCGGCACGGAGTTCTGCGAGAACCTGCTGGACAGGGCGCTTTGCTCGGAGGCGGCCCGGCTGCTGAGGCTCGGCCGCAAGGTCTGCCTGCTTACGCCGCCGCTGAGCGAGAAAGGCCTGCGTCTGCTGGACGCCGTTTTCGCAGGCCTGCCCCGCCCTGCCCGTGGCGCCGCGCCGGACTCGCTGGAGATCACGGTGAACGACTTCGGGGCCGTGGAGCTGGCCCGCCGCCGGCGGCTGCCCTTCCGGCTCAACGCGGGCCGGCTGCTGCGCGACAACGTTTTTGACAATACAGGCAAGCCGCTGAAGGTCCATAACGGTGAGGCCCTGGCCTTCTGGCGCGGGCTGGGTATTTCCCGGTTCGAGCTGTCCACCATAGGCGCCCTGCCGGAACTCAACTTCTCCGACGGCAAGAGGTACGGCTTTTCAAAGGACGACTTCAGGATCACCCTCTACTACCCTTACCTGGACCTGACCAGCGCCCGGGCCTGCCCGCTGGGCATGCCCGACGTGAAACCCGGGGAGGCCCCGCGCGGCGTGGCCTGCGCCCGCGAATGCCGCGTGGCGGCCTTCGAGCTGGCCCACCCGCTGATAAAGGAAAAGCTGCTGGTGCGCGGCAATACCGTCTTCCTGGAGTTCCCGGGGAAGTTCTACTCGTCGGAAAAAGACCTCGAAAAGATGAACGTTGACCGGCTGGTCTACGAGCCCTGGCCCTGAGCCCGGAAGTGCTCCCGGTTCTGGAGGGCGTTGAGCAGGCGCGCGGCAAGCGCCGCCGCGCCGGCATAGCCCAGGAAGGGCTCGTCGGCCAGGCAATGATGCCCGTAGGAAGGGAAGCCCAGTTCTACGAAAGGCAAACCTGGCAGCAGCCCTCCTGTAACCGCGAAGGAGG
>CAYSYJ010000220.1:0-3881 GCA_964435105.1 uncultured Elusimicrobiaceae bacterium | reverse complement strand
TACACCGACTGCCAGCGCGGGGTCAAGACCTTCACAGCCAGCAATTACCACGCGGCCTATATTTCCTACAACCTGGACGAATGGCCCGCCTCCGGCAACCTCAAGACCAAGCGCGCCTTCCACACCAGCACCCTGCTGCCCGACGGCAGGATACTCACCTGCGGCGGCTCGGACGGCACCGCCACGCTGGACAGCTGCGAACTTTACGACCCCGACAGCCGCACCTGGGAAGAAGCGGCGCCCATGACCACGCCGCGCTCCAAGCATACCGCCACCCTGCTGCCCAGCGGCCGCGTGCTGGCCGCCGGCGGCGCCCTGAGCCCCTCCACCCACACCACCGTCCTGGCCGAGATCTATTACCCGGATACCGACCGCTGGGTGCGCGTGAGCTCCATGTCCTTCTCCCGCGCCAACCACACCGCCCTGCTCATGCCTGACGGCAATGTCCTGGTGGCCGGCGGCAATACCCTGAACGGCTACGCCAGCAGCGCGGAGCTTTTCATCACCACAAACTCGGCCTGGCAGACCGTGGGCGGCATGACCACGGCCCGCTCCCAGCATACCGCCACCCTGCTCAAGAACGGCAATGTGCTGGTGACCGGCGGCATAAACGGCGCCGGCGCCCTGATCTCCGTTGACCTCTACAACTCCGCGGCCCGCACCTGGTCCAACCCCGGCTGGAACATGAAGGCGGCCCGCTACAGCCACGCGGCCAACCTGCTGCTGGACGGCAGGGTCATGGTGACCGGCGGCACCAACGGCACCAACGTGCTCGACCAGGCGGAGATCCTCGCCGGCGGCGTCTGGCGGGTCACCGACGACGGGGCCACCATCGACGGCAACAAGATGCTGATCCCCCGCGCCAACCACCGCTCCACCCTCCTGCCCAACGGCAAGCTGATGATCACCGGCGGCGAGCGCCCCGGCGAGTCGCATTCGGTGGCCGAAGGCTACGACGTGGACTTCAGCACCTTCCAGGCGCAGGGCAAGACCTCCAAGCGCGCCAACCACACCGCGGTGCTGCTCAACAACAACCGGCTGGTGGTAATAGGCGGCTGGGACGGGTCCAAATACCTGGACAGCGTCTCCGACGTTTATTTCAGCTACGACCCGGACGGGGAAGGCTTCGAATCCGCCGTCTCCCGCAACCCGGTCATCTCCACGGCGACCTCCCTGCTGACCCGGGGGGACCGGCTGACCGTGCGCAGCGCCGACAATAACCTGCACGGGGCCTCCGAAGCCTCCGGCGGCGGCTCGGGCTCCATGAACTCCTCTTTCCACAACCCGCGCGTCTACCTGCAGCAGATGGACAATCCCAGCGGCTTCCTGATAGACGCCACTACGCGCCTCTACACCCTGTACGGCGGCCCCAACACGAACTGGGAGAAGACCGTCTCCTCCATCACCATAGTGACCCCGGCTAACTCCTGGGAGCTGCCCTACGGCTGGTATAAGGCCCGCGTGGCCGCCAACGGCCAGTTCTCGGAAGGCGTGACCGTACAGGTGGCCGATCCCCGGCCTACCGGCACCCCCGGCATCCCCACGGGGTCCGTCATGGGCACCAGCTCCATAACCTGGACCTGGAGCAGCGGTGGCGTCTCCGCCGCGGACGGGTACATGATCTACTCCTCCAGCGACGGGGTGTTCATCTCCACCGCCGCCTTCCTGCCCTCGGCCTCCTACACCCAGACCGGGCTGCAGCCCAATACGCCCATCTCCATCATGGTCGGTTCCTACAACATGGGCGGCGGCGGCCCTCTGTCGCAGTCCGCCACCTACTACACGCTGGCGGCCGTGCCGGCCTCCCTGCGCGTGACCTCCGCCAGCTTCACCACGGCGGAGCTGAGCTGGAGCGCCAACAACAATTCCCCGGTAACGCCTTTCGAACTGTCCATCTGCCCCGACAGCGATTTCGCCAACCCGCTGCTGATCTCCACGCCCATACCGTTCAGCTCCGATTACACGGAGACCTCGGCGCGCATCACCAGCCTGTCGGCCAACCGGATGTATTACTTCCGCCTGCGGGCCAAGAACGGGGCGGGGATAAACACCGCCTTCACTTCCTCCATCTCCACCATAACGGTGGGGGCGGTGAATAACTTCACCGGCACGGCCGTCAGCACCTACTCCATAAACTGGTCCTGGAGCTCGTCGACCGGGGCGGATTTCTACGAACTCTTCGACCTGGAGGACGAGGAACTCCCCGTCTACGTGGGCTCCACCACCGCCACGGAATTCACCCAGGCGGGCCTCCTGCCGGACCGGCCCTACACCCTCGCCGCCAGGGCCATGAAGCTCAACCCCGGCTTCGGCCCGGTAAGCGGCCCGCTCTGCACGGACGATACCGTCCACACCCTGTCCGTCGCTCCCGCCGCCCACCCCAGCGACCCGTTCATCGACGTTACCACGGGCAGCTTCACCATGAACTGGATCGGCAACGGCAACGCGGCCTGGACGATCTACGAGGTGACCATCTCCACGGATCCGGGCTTCCTGGCCGCGGCCTCCTCCTCTTTCTCGGTTACCGGGGAGACCATGTCCTTCGGCGGGCTGTCGGCCAATTACCGGTATTACGCCCGGATAGCCTCGATAAACGGCGACGCCAGGCGCTCCTCCTACCTGAACCTCGGCCCCAAGTATACGCTGGCCAGGCCGCCGGCGAACGTGACCCCCGCCGACATCTCCATGTCGGGCGTCACCGTCAACTGGGACACCAACGACAACTCCGAAGACACCGTCTACGAGCTGCGCGGCACCACCAGCAGCTTCACGGGGACCTACACGACGTATATACCCTTCTCGCAGCTCTTCACGGAGAACAGCTATACCCTGAACGGCCTGCTGACCTCCACCACCTACTACTTCGACGTGGCGGCCCGCAACGGCGAGGGCCTGCTCTCCTCCCGCGTCCAGGCGGTGCCCCCGGCCTACACCGTGCCGGGCCCCGGCGGCGCGCCTTCCGGGTCCATCGGCGGCGTCGCGGCCTCCGACGACGAGACCGTGATCGCCGGCACCCTGCCCAACATGCGCCAGGTCTCCCTGACCGTGCCGGCCGGCGCCTTCACCGCGCCCACGCCCATCGCCATCTCTTCCTCCATCACCGGCGCCTGCGGCGGCTACACGGTCTGCGGCCGCACCATGGAAGTGGCCATCTACAGCGAGAACGGCGCCCAGCCCCAGATCCCCGTCACGCTGGAGCTCGCTTACGAGTGCACCATCCCCGACACCTCCAAGCTGGTCGTCGCCCGCTACAACCCCGTGTCCGGGCAGTGCCTGCCGCTCGAGACGAAGATCGACCCCGGCACCCGCAAGGTCACGGCCACGCTCAACCACTTCAGCGTCTTCCAGCTGATGGTCCGCAACGCCTCGGCGGCGCTAAACGACGTGCTGATCTATCCCAACCCCTTCAAGACCAACCGCGGCAACGGCTTCGTGACCATGGCCAACATGCCGGCCTCGGCCAAGGTCCGCATCTACACCCTCTCCGGGGTGAAGGTATGGGAAGGCACCGCCGGCACCACCGGCATACTGATCTGGCGCGGCGTCAACAAGTCCGGCCAGCAGGTGGCCAGCGGCATCTACCTGGCCGTGGTGGATTCCAGCTCCGGCAAGAAGACCTTTAAACTGGCGGTCGAAAGGTAAGTTATGAAAACTTCCTTCACCAGCTCCGGGAATTTCAGGGCCCTCGCCGCGGCGGGCGCCCCAGCCGGTGGCCGCGACCCGCTCGATGCGGCCGGCCGGCATCGCCTCGACCGCGTCGGCGGAGAGCGGCGGGAACGCGGCACCGGCGCCGGCGCACCAGGCGGCGAGCGCGACGTTGGCGGCGAAGGCGGCCTCGACCCCGTGGCCGATGGCGCCGGCGGTGCCGCGGACGACGCCGC
>CAYSYJ010000219.1:0-3893 GCA_964435105.1 uncultured Elusimicrobiaceae bacterium | reverse complement strand
ACCCTGGACGGCAAGCTGGTCTTCATAGACGCCAACGGCAACCGCGGCGCCGCCGTGATATGCGGGCCGCGCAAGATAGTCCTGCTGGCGGGCGTCAACAAGATCGCCCGCGACCAGGAGCAGGGCCTCTGGCGCGCCCGGAATACGGCCGCCATCGCCAATAACCTGCGCCTGAAAAAGGACAATCCCTGCGTCCGCACCGGGCGCTGCGAGGACTGCGCTTCGCCGCAGCGCATCTGCAACGCGGTCACCCTGCTCTGGAAGCGTCCCTGGCAGAGCGACATCCAGGTGCTGCTGATAAACGAGGAACTGGGCTATTGAGCCCGGCGCCCGCCCGGGGGGGGGCGGGCGTAACTTTGGGCAAAGTTGCCCTAAATCACCTTACCCCCGTTTAATTAATTAATTATAATATCAACCGGGCATGAAAAAAGCCGGGGTCTTCGCTGCTTTTTTGCTTTTTTGCACGGGGGGGGCCTTCGCGGCTACGCCCTCCGGGGTCCATTTTAACTGGGTATCCACCGATACCGTCTCCCTTTCCTGGACCCTGGCCGTCCCCGGCGCGGATACGCCCTTGATGGCGCTGGCCCGGGACCTGGCCTTCACCGACCTGGTCTCCAACGAGGCCGGGGCCCTGGGGACCCAGACCACGAATTACCACAACCTGGACTCCAATACCACCTACTACTTCAAGGTGAAAGAAGACTCCGACGGGCCGCTGGCCTACTCCCTGCCTGTGGCTTCCGCCACGGCGCCGGACCTGCCGCAGGGCATCTCGCCCGGCGAGGTCTGGATCTCCAGTTTCACCCTGGCCTGGGGCGCCGGCAATAACGGGGCCGGCTCGGTCTACCTGGCCGAAACGGCCATGGACGAGGGATTCACGCTGAACACGGCTTTTTCCAGCGGCACGCCGCTGGCGGCCTCCTTCTCCGGGCTCAATCCCAATACCACCTGGTATATCCGGGTGAAGACCTTCGGTTTCGGCGGGCAGGACAGCCTCTTTAATACCTACGGCTCCACCATAACCCTGGCCTGGCCGCCGGGCTCCGAAGCCTACGCGCTTGTGTCCTCCACGGGGATGTCTGTGATCTGGGACCATAACGGCAATCCCGACGGCACGGTATACGAACTTACCCTTTCCACCGACGATTTCGATACGGTGAACTATTCCACGATCACCGGCGGCAACTTCTACGAGGCCGCGGACCTGCGGCCCAATACCACCTACTACTACAGGGCCGCCGCGGCGAACTGGGCCGGCACCCGGTCCGCCGCGGTGCTCTTCTCCTCTACCCCGACCTATTCCGCCGTCCCCGCCGCGGCGGGCACGCCGCTGGACGAAGTGCAGCAGACCTCCGTGAAGGCCAACTGGCTATCCAACGGCAACCCCGCCTACACGGAGTATTATGTGCAGGCCAGTACCGCCGCCGACTTCACCGGTATCGATTACGGTCCGCTCACCTGGCTCACGGGCCTGAACCGCACGGTCTCCAGCCTGGAGTCCGGCAGGACCTACCATTTCCGGGTGCGTTCCAGGGATTTCCTCGGCAGGGCGGGCGCCTGGCTGCCCTTGGGCGGCGCGGCCACCCCGCCCGGGGCGGACGTGACCCCGCCCTCTGTGATAGACCTGCAGGGCGGCGACGACGCCTGGCGGGGGTCGGCCTCGGGCAGCTACATGGTGCATTTCTCGGACCTCGGCGAGGGGGTGGACCGCTTCGAGGTCAAGGTGGCCACGGGCCCCGGCTTCAGCGGCGAACTGGTAGCCGACTGGACCCCGGCCGTTTCCGGCATAAACTCCGACATTTACGACGCTAACTGGAGCCTGCCCGCTTCCGTCTTCGGCGAGATAAAGGAGAACGTCACCAGCTATGTCTCGGTGCGGGTCTATGACCTGGCCTCCCCGGCCAATGTCACGGTATACCAGGACGCCTTCTACGTGAAGCGCGACACCACGCCGCCTACCGTTACGGATAACGCCGCCTCGCCGGCCGGCTGGCTGGCCCTGGACCCCGGCGCCGTTTTCGACGTGGACCTTGCCGACGCCCTGGCCGGGCTGGCCCAGGCGCAGTACAGCGCCAGCAACCAGCCGCTTACCGCCTCCGCCAATATACTGGGCTGGACCGCCATCGCCAATTTTACCCCCGGGCAGGCCTTCACCGCCCCCTGGGGCGTGGATTTCGCCGCTCTCGCCGACGGGGCCAGCAACTATATCAGCGTCCGCGTCATAGACGCCGCCGGCAACGTCAAGACCCAGCCCGACGTGTTCAGGATACTGAAGAACACCGTAGGGCCCGCGGTGAACATTACCGCACCGGCGGCCTTGAACGTCTCCACCGTCACCGCCATCACCGGGGTCTCTACCCGCATGAACGAGCAATCCCCGGTGGCCGGCAACGAGGTCACGATACAGGAAAATCCCCCGGGAGGCCTGTATTACGATGGCACCTCCTTCGCCTCCGCGACGGAGGTCTGGCTGGCCGCGGCCGGGCTGTCGAACTGGTCGTATGGCGCGTCTACGGTGCCTTTCGCCGGGGGCACGCAGTACCGGGTCTACGCGCGGTCGCGGGACTCCAACGGCTTCCTGACCCCTACCCCCTATCCGAGCGTCACTTTCCAGCTGGACCAGTCGGTGCCCGAGCTGCACGTCTCCACTCCGCTCAGCCCCTCCGACGTCTACGGCTTCGACGAGGTGGCCGGCACGGCGGCCGACGCCGGGGTGGGCCTGGCCGCCGTGGACGTCTACGTGAAGCGGCTGATCGACGGCAAGTGGTGGAATTTCGCGGCCGGCGCCTGGGGGGAGACCGCCGTGGCGAGTTCCACTGTCGCGGGCGCTTCCTGGGGCTTCGCCCCGGACCCGCTGCTGCGGGGGGCCCTGGCCCACGCCCAGGAATATTTCGTGGCCGCCGTAGCCAGGGATTCCGCTGCGCCGCCCAACGCCACCGGGCTGGGGGCGCACGGCTCCACAATCACCTGGCGCGACGTGACCGCCCCCGCCGCCGCGGAGGCCTTCGCCCCGTCCACGGGCACCGCGCCGGGCCGCATAAACCTCAGCTGGGCCTTCCCGGGCGACGACGCCGGCCCCTACCCGCTTACCTACGGGCAGTTCGCGGTCCAGTATTCCACCGACTCCGCCGCCGTTTTCTCCACGGCCTCGGCGCAGGTGCTCATCTCCACGGCCATGGTGCTGCCGGGCACTACCCGCTACTACACCATCTCCGGCCTGGCCCCGCAAACCACTTATTACCTGGCCCTGTGGACCAAGGACGACGCCGACCTCTGGTCCGCCCCGGGGCCTGTCTCCTCCACCCTCTCCGGCGAGAGCCTGAACGACCAGATCTCGGGAACGGTGAAAACGCCGGGTGGGACGGGAGTGACCGGCGTAATCGTAGAGGCTATCTCCTCCGAGGGCGTGCCGGTGACCTCCGCCTATACCCTGGACGACGGCAACGGCGGCTTCACCCTCTCCGGACTGACGGACGGCTTTTACCGGGTGCAGGCCACCTGGATACAGGACGGCTTCGCCAGCTCCATCGCCAAGGACCTGATCCCGATGGGCTACGCCGACGCGGATTTCACCCTTTCCACCGAGTTCCAGCTGGCCAGCGTCTCCGGGGTGCTGCCGCTGGCGGTCCCGGCGGGGCTGCGCCCGGCCGCTGCCGGGGCCGCGGCCCAGCTCTGGCTGGGAGGCCGCCTGGTGGCCTCGGCCCTCCCCGACCCGGCAGGCCGGTTCGCCATCCGCAACCTGCTGCCCGGCGCCTACACCCTGCGCGTGGCCGCCCCGGACGGGAGCTGGAAGACCTTCCCGCTCAAGCTGCTGCCAGGCCAGAACCTGGAGGTCAGGCCGCTGGGCTCGCTCATCAAGAGCGGCACGGTGTACGCCTACCCCAACCCGGCCC
>CAYSYJ010000218.1:0-3928 GCA_964435105.1 uncultured Elusimicrobiaceae bacterium | reverse complement strand
CCTGCTCCCAAGGAGGCCCGCACTTATCAACAACCTCCTATGCGCGGCCGGCCGGCCCCCAACAGGGCCTTACCCGGCCGCTCCCGTCCGCCTTCGGCGGCCGTACAACGCAGAAAATTATTTCCCGCGCCCACTGCAAAGAGCAAATTGAACAGTTCAATTCTATAAAGTATCTGCCCTCGCTCGCCAGCGGCGCGCCGCGCACCGCTCGCGGCTCGGGCCTGTTGTTGTTATCTATCTCAGGCTGACCGGTGGCCGCAGTATTTAAGAAAAACCACCCCGGCGTCCGCTGCTGCGGCCGCCGCGGTGGTCTTTCCTGTTAATGTCCTGCAGCCACCGGGGGGGAGCGGGAACGGGGACCGTAAGGTAAGGGGCCAGGCCGGGCGCGCCTGGCTCCCGTGTGGCTGTCGCACCCGGCCTGGCCCCTGCCTTAGATTGACCCCGCCCATTCATGATACATCCTATTAACCCACCCGGGAGAAATATAGTATTGCATAGCGGATATGTAGTATTGTTACAAACAAGGCCCTTGACAAACGAGATATCCATGCTATAATAGAAGTGGGGAAACTACTGGAGCCATACATGAAATACCTTATAGAAATAACCCAGCGGCAGTTCGAGGAGATAAAGCGCTTGATTTCCCAGGACAAGTACCTCGACCTCGCGCAGTTCATTGATGCCGCTGTGGAGAATCAGCTTCATATTGAGAAATCTGATCCCGCGCAGGAGTACCGGCCGCTCGGAGCCCAAGTGTTGGCCGACAACATCTCTTCATTTAAATCCGACCAGGCGGAATCCCCGAAAGTGTTTGTTCAGCAGCCAGCGGATAAGCACTGCCTGGGGCTTGCGGCACTTCCTCGCGATACAAAAACCGTAGAGCCGCCTGCCGATGCGGATTTGCGGTTCATATTCCCGGAAGCCGGGCCGGAAAAAAATTGGCTCTGGGGTCAGGTCAACCGCATCTTCCCGATAAAAATCGGAATCAGGTATCTGGCAGCGGCGCTGGGCGAAAACCAAACCATCGACTTGAATGCCTTTAGGGAAACAGACCTGCGCTGCCCGGCGCTGATCGAAGAACGGCTGCGAAATTATGAGAAGAGCCGGGGGATAGACCGCGACAAGTGTATTTCAACCGGTCTGCCCGGAGCAACTGCTAACGACTACAAGAGCCATGAGAGGTATAGAAACCAGTTCCTGGCGGTCTACCGCAAGGATGGCAAACTCGACGGCGCTCTGCCGCTTCATAAGTTCGTGAATATCGTAGTGGAAAACGGAAAACCGAGGATCGGTTTAACCAAAGCCGGGTTAGATTTTGCGCTGTTGGAAAATCCCGTGCTTGATAAAGAGGATTTTTCCGTCAGTTTGTCGGAGGCGGAGAGAGATTTTTATATCACGCATATGAGGAATAACATGCCGGGCGAATACGGCGGTGTCAGATGGATCCTGTCCGTGATTAAAGAAGGGAAATCCAGAGACGAAATAAACGCAGCAATGTCGGAGCATTTTGGAAACACTTGGAATAACCCGTCAGCGGAGTTCATAACAACGCAGCGGGCAGGAATGATCGCCAGAATCAGCGAGCTGGGGCTTATAACGAAAGAAAAATCCGGCGTCAAGGTGCGATACTTCGTTTCGGAAAAAGGCTTATCTTTGATTTAATGGGCAATGGAGAACGAAAAGGAATTTATGAAGAAATACGGATGGCATTTTCCTACTAGTGACGGCGGAGAAGAAGATGGCGTTAATGATTCGGGTTTGGAAATGTTCGAGGGAGACCATGCATATTTTTTAGCGCGCGAAATAATACAGAACAGCATCGACGCACGCAGACCGGAGAGCCCTTTCGTGGAGGTTCATTTCCATGTAAAGCATCTAGACCTTTCCTCTTTCCCCGCATGGGGAGACTTTCAGAACATATTGAAAGCATGTCTAAAAGAAATTAAGCGGGAATCGGACGGGGGCGGCACAGCACAGAAAGGGAAAGGGGAAATTTTGTTTGAAAAAGCACTTTCCCTAACCGGGAAAATTCCGGTTCTTATCGTCGAAGACCACGGAACTACCGGCCTTTGCGGTGATGAAACGGAGAGGGGCGGGCAGTGGTATAAATGTATACGAAAGAAAGGGTCCAATCGGCCGACGGGCGATGCCGGCGGCACATTCGGCATAGGCAAACATGCCCCGTTTCCGGCTTCGAAGCTGCGGACAGTGTTTTACTCAACTATAAATGATAAGGGAGAGCATGCTTTTGCCGGGAAGGCGATATTGTCCAGCTTTGAGGCAAATGGGGATGTGAAACGCGGGACAGGTTTTTACGGCCATCTGGACGGGCGCGGGGTGGCAGGGATAAGGACTGCCTCTGATATTCCTCACTTTTTCCGGCGCGAATCCCAGGGGCTGAGTGTCTTCGTGATGGGATTTAAGGATGAGGGCAATTGGGAGGCCAATTTAAAAAAGGCCGTCTTGGAAAACTACTTTGCAGCCATCGACCGCGGTGTTCTGAAAGTTGTTTTCGAGGCCGGTAAAAACACGGAGAGCATAGACAGTGCTTCCCTAAAAGAATTTGTAGAGAAATATGCTCCGGAGACGGTTCAGTATCTTACTGCGTTAAAGGCCCCTTTAGGCGGAGAAGCGAAAAAGGGCAATATCTCCGGCATCGGTGAGGTTAAGCTCTATTTGGCTCACGGGAAGGAATATGATCGCAAGGTTGCTTTCATGCGCCGGCCGCTGATAGTTGTTCAGAAGAAAAAGAGCAACTTGGTGTATGAGCCGTTTGCCGGTGTGTTTGTATGCGAGGACCGGGATGGCAATAAGGTCTTGGGGGCTTTGGAACCGCCCACACATGATAAATGGGATCCCAAAAGAGACCCGGAAAACGGGACGAACATAATAATCAAGCTGAACGAATGGCTTAATACCGAACTTAGAAAATTGAATGTGGATACAGGCAACGAGCGGGAAGATGTTGCTGCATTAGCCGACTATCTAGCCGATGACAGTGACCTGCCTGGAGAGCGGGGGGCCGGCGCAGGCGGAAAAGAGAAAAAGGTTGATGAGTCTGGCTATAGAGAAAATATCGATAAAGGCCCCGATGTTCTTTCTCCTATTGCGACAAAAGGAAAGACACCCCGATATATACCGACAGGCGGCGGCGGCAGACTTCCCAGAAAGCGTAAAGGCGGCAAAAACAGCGGCACAAAAGGCACGGGTACAGGCGGAGAAGGACCTCAGAAGGTAGATGTGAAAATGGGGATTCGCTGGATTCCGGAATCGGATACGGGAAAAAACGCCAGGCTGATTTTGAGGCCGGAAGAAAAATTCTCTGGAACCCTACGCCTGGTTGGCGTTGGCGAGGATGATGTCGCGCCAATCGGGATAAAGTCAGCACGCGTCGGAAAGAAAAATATTGAGGTGGCCGGAGGCGATATTAAAAATCTGGTATTGTCGCCCGGCGAAACCATAGCGATTGACCTTGAGCTGCAGGGAAAAGCCTGGGAAGCAATTACCGTGGAGGCGTATGACCGTAAATAATGTTTCTTACCCTTATCCGGTTCTGGGCAATGCGGATGATATTGCCGGCGACTTTTCCTGGGAAGCCGCATATAAAATGTCGGACACGGAGGTTCTGATAACCGCAAAGCTGCTCCTGAACAACGGCGAGTTAAAAGATTTAATAGCTCGCGGTGAGGCTAAGTTCGCTCTGCGCGTTGAGTGTCCGCTGACATACTATCGGGAAACTTTCGTGGGCGATGGCGAGGTTATGGAGATTCCCCTCGCTGCCGGCGCGGTCAGGGATGCTGTAATTGCGGCCCCGTTCGTTGTGGCGGTTTCAAAATTGGAACGCTATGCTCCAAAATCGGCGCATAAGGATTACGCGGGCTCAAAGTTCAAAATATTAGAAGGCGGGATACTTGCTTTTGGGCCAAGG
>CAYSYJ010000217.1:0-3946 GCA_964435105.1 uncultured Elusimicrobiaceae bacterium | reverse complement strand
GACACCACCCTGCTCTCTCTCAACGGCTCCTTCCGCCTGACCAGGCGGCTGGGCATGAGCGCGGGCCTGGTGACCTCCTCCACCAAGGACAAGATAGACTCGACCACCGGCGAGAACGATACCGTTACCGCCAATTTCTCCTACGCCATGCCCCGGCGTTCGCTGGCCTTCCAGCTCTGGGCCACCATGTCCTCCACCAAGAACGACTCGCCGCTGACCCCGGCGGACTACGGCTCGGTCACGGTGAACCTCGAGACGGTCTGGGTGAAAAGCCAGACCTCGCGCTTCACCTTCGGGCTGGGCGCGCTCTCGCGGACGGACAGGCTGAACCCCTCGCTGGATTCCAGCGAGGTCAGCGTGCTGACGCGCTACAACTACTCGTTCTAGCGGTGGGTCAGGACTTCTTGCGGGGCTTGGCGGGGGAGGCCTCTTCCAGGGCCTTCAGGTATTCCTTCAACTGCTCGTCGTCCGGAGTGAGCCGCAGGGCCTTCTGCCAGGCCTGGCGGGCCTGCCGGTAATCCTTGAGCTGCAGGTAGGCGGAGCCGGCCCTCTTCAGGGCCGTCACGTCCTCGGGGTCCAGCCGCAGGACTCCTTCGAGCTCCTTCACGGCCAGGTAATACTTGGAATCGTAGATGCTGTGCAGCGCCAGCTCCTTCTTGTGCTCCAGCACCCCGACGTTCTCCGGCTTGGTGTCGTTGAGCCGCAGCGAGGGGGCGTCCTGCTCCAGCGCCTGGACCAGCCTGGGGAAGGACCGCTCGGCGGGGGCCAGCTCGGCCGCGAAGCGCAGCGCGTCGTAGGCGAAGGGCAGGTCCTCCTGCTCCGCGACCCAGGCCTGGATGCCCGCCGACGCCGCGTTCCAGTGCCTGCCCGCCGCCGGCTTGCGCGGCAGCAGGGCCGAGATCCTGCGCAGGCGGCGCTGGGCCTTGAGATAATAGGGATTGGTGGGGTCGGTGGCGAGCAGTTCCTCCAGCTTGCCAAGCGCGTCCGAGTAGCGGCCCCGCTCCATGAGCCGCGCGAAGGCGCCCTTGAGGTCCGCCGAGGAGCCGGCCATCTTCTGCCTGGCCTCTTCTATCATGTTGCGGGCCGTGACCTGCTTGGGGTCGGCGCGCAGGACCATGTTCCAGTACTCCATGGCCTTGGGATATTCGCCGGCCGTGTAGAAGGCGAAAGCCTTGTCGTAATATTCGCGTATCTCCGAGGGGGGGACGGGCTGCTGGGCCCGCAGGAAAGCCGGGGCCAGCAGCAGGAAGGCGGCCAGTGTTCTCATGATCTCTTCTCTCCTGTGGGCTCCTGCCGCATGATGATCATCTCTATCCTGCGGTTGCGGGCCTTATTCTCCTCGGTGTCGTTGGGTGCGGCGGGACGGAACTCGCCGTAGCCGAAAGCCGTGAGCCTGGCCGGGGGGACTCCCTTTCCCACCAGGTAGTCGATGACGGAGAAGGCGCGCAGGATGGAAAGCTCGCGGTTGGAGGCGAACTTTTTCCCGAGCATGCGGTCGGAGTCGGTATGCCCCTCCACGACCACCCGGTTGTCCATCTTGAGCAGGCTGTCCGCCACCGGGTCCAGCAGGAGCCGGGCCGAAGGCTTGAGCGCCGCCGCGCCGGAATCGAACAGCACCGGGGAGGCGAAGGTCAGCTTTATCCTGGAGGTGGTCACTTCGAGGCCGAGGCTGCCTTCCTTGATCTGGTCCTTCAGGTCCTCCTCCACTTTTTTCGCGGCCTCCAGCTCCTTAAGCTTTTTCTCGGCGTGCTTGATGCCGAGTTCCTTCTGCATCTGGGCCAGGGCCTTCTCGTACTCCGAGCCCTTCATGTTGTAGGAGAAGCCGTACAGGGCGAGGAAAAGGATGACCATGCAGGACATCAGGTCCGCGAAAGGGATCATCCAGAGCTGCGAGTGGTCCTTTTTTTCGCTCATTCTCTCGGTACCACGATCTCGATCCTGCGGTTAAGGGCGCGGCCCTCGCGCGTGGCGTTGTCAGCCACCGGGCGGTGTTCGCCGTAGGCCGCGGCTATCATCCTGGCCTGCGGCACCTTGTAGCGCGAGGCCAGCAGTTCCACCACCGCGTTGGCCCGGGCCGCCGACAGTTCCCAGTTGGTGGCGTAGCCGGCGGAGCGGATGGGGATATTGTCGGTGTGCCCCTCGACTATGACGTCGTTGGGCAGGGTGTTGAGCACGGCCGCCACCGGTTCCAGCACTACGGCCGCCTGGGGCGACACTTCGGCCCTGCCGGAGCCGAAAAGCACCGGGGCGGCGATATTGATCTTGATCTGCCGGGCGGTGATCTGCACCTCGGCCATGTCCTTCATGCCGGCCTTGAGCAGGTCCTCGGCGAGCTTCTTGGCCAGGTCCTCCTCGGTGAACTTCTTGACGACGTCCTCGGCCTTCCGCTCCTTCTGGGCCTGGGCGGCGTCCTTGTCGAAACCTTCCATGAACTGGGAGGCGGCGAGCTCGGGGCGTATCGTGAAGACGTAGAGGATGAGGAAGAAGAGCATCAGGTTGGTCATGATGTCCGACAGCACTACCAGCCAGAGGGGGTTGTCCTCTATCTTCTTCCTGGAATAGCGCTCGATGAAGAACTTCATGGCCGGGCCGGCGTCCTACTTGGCGGCGCCCTTCGCCTTGCGGCGCAGGGCCAGCGAGAGGTACCCTTCCAGCTTTTTGGAGACCAGCCACGGGACGTCGCCCTCGTAGATGGCCAGCACGCCCTTGGCGATCACTTCCCGGCTGAGGATGTCCTCGTCGGAGTAGTAGCCCAGCTTGCTGGCGATGGGCAGGAAGAGGAAGTTGGCAGAGAAGATGCCGTAGAAGGAGGCGGTCATGGCGATGGCCATGGAGGAACCCATCATCTGCGGGTTCTGGATATTGCGCAGCACCTGCACGACGCCGATCAGCGTGCCGAGCAGGCCGAAGATCGGGGCGAAGGTGCCGGCCGAGTTGAAGACGTTCTGCTGCTGCTGGTGGCGCAGGCGCGTGGTGTTGATGTCGTTCTCCATGCGCTCGCGCAGGATGTTGATGTCCACGCCGTCGAGCATCATCTGGCAGGCGTCCGTCAGGAAGGGGTGCGGCGAGGAGGGCAGGCGGCCGGCTACCGCGTCGAGGCCGTCGCGCTTGGCGGTCTCGGCGAAGGAGACGATGGACTGGATCAGTATGTTTATCGGCGGGCGCTTGGGGGGGAAGAGCACCAGCATCACCGAGGACTTCACCCATTTGAGGGCGGACCAGGGGTAGGCGATCATGATAGAGCCGGCCGTGCCGCCGAAGATGAGCACTATGGCTTCCCAGTTCAGCAGGAACTTGAGCATGCCTCCGGTGGACAGCACGAAAATTATGACGCCGATCCCGGTCAGCGCGCCTATGAGGGTCATCAGGTCCATGTGGTTTTACCTCTCTGTGTGCCGCGGCTCAGGGCTTGGCGGGGCCGGCGGCCGGCTTAAGGCCGGCGGCGGGGGCGGGCTTCGCCGGCGCGGGGGAGGCTGCCGGCTTAAGGGGCGAGAGCGGCGGGGCCCCGGCAGGCTTAAGGCCCGCGGCTGTCGCGGGCTTGGCCGGCGCTGCGGCGGCGGCCGGCTTCGGGGCCGGCGCGGCGGTCTTTGGCGCCGCGGCGCCCAGGGTTATGAAACCTTCCTTGACCAGGGACCGGAGGGCTTCCAGCAGCTTGGCCCTTTCCGCCTTGTAGCCCTCCCCGGCGGGCGGCCGGGTGAGGTCCAGCTCCTGGCGGAAACGCTCCTGCATGCCGCCGGTCAGGCGGGCGGCGAAAGGCTCCGCGTGCGGGGTGCCTTTCAGGGCGGCGGCCAGGGTGCGCATGGGGACGCGGCGCACCAGGGTGAGTGCCTGCTGCGGGTCCAGCGCGGCCAGGTCCGCCATTTTCACGACCGAGGAATTCAGCTTGCGCGAAAGCGCGGGGTCAAGGCGCGAGAAGGCGGCCAGGGCTTTTTCCTGCACGGCTTCG
>CAYSYJ010000216.1:0-3951 GCA_964435105.1 uncultured Elusimicrobiaceae bacterium | reverse complement strand
AGGTCTTGCCGCTGCCGGTCACGCCCAGCAGGGTCTGGTTGGCCTTGCCGGCCAGCACGCCTGAGGCCAGCGCGTCCAGCGCGGCCGGCTGGTCGCCGGACGGCTTGAACGGCGCGACGAGTTTGAACCTGCCTTCCATAAAAGCCATTCTACAAAACCTGATCCCGCCCATAAATGTTAAAATTTGGCCATGAGCGACCGCGTCCAGATCACCGTGGCCAAGAGCGCCGGCTTCTGCCCGGGCGTGAAGAACGCCATAGACAAGGTGCTGGAACTCGCCAAGCACAATGACAAGCCCATTTACACGCTCGGCCCGCTCATCCACAACAAGCAGGTCATAGAGACGCTGAAAGAGAAGAACATACACGCCGTCAATTCCCCCTCCGAAATAAAGGAGAAGGGGTCCATCCTGGTGATCCGCGCGCACGGCATCCCGCCCGAAGAGGAAGCCAAGATAAGGGCGCTGGACCTGGAGGTGGTGGACGCCACCTGCCCGCTGGTCAAGCACGTGCAGGAGAATATCCGCAGGCACGCCCGGCAGGGCTACAGCACCATCATCGTGGGCGACAAGGACCACGCCGAAGTGGTGGGGCTCATGGGCTATACCGAGGGCCGCGGCTACGTGGTGGACGGCCCCGAAGAGGTCAAAAAGCTGCCCCGCCTGGACAAGGCCAATATAGTGGCCCAGACCACCCAGGAAGGCGACATTTTTACGGGAGCGGCGGCCGCCGCCCGCGAGGTGGCCGGCGAATTGGCCGTTTCCAATACCATCTGCAACCCCACCCGGCAGCGCCAGAAAGAGACGGTGGAGTTCTCAAAGGATTCCGACCTGGTGATAGTGGTGGGCGGCAAGAATTCGGCCAATACGGCCCGGCTGTTCCAGATCTGCGAGCGGCTGGCCAAGAAGGCCGTGCACATCGAGAAAGAGGACGAACTGCGCCCCGAGCTGTTCAAGGGCGCGCGGAAGATCTTCATAACCGCCGGAGCCTCCACCCCCACGTGGATGATAGAAAAGGTGCTGGAGAAGGCGCGCGAGCTCTCCGGCGCCGCCGAGAGCCGCCTGGCCGACAAGGCGGCTTTCGGCTGGAAGCTGCTGGTGACCGGCTCCATCTACACGGCGGCGGCGGCGGCCGGGCTGACCTATGTCTGCATGAAGCTCGAGGGCGCGCCGATCTCCAAAAAATTCCTGCTGATGGCGGGGCTGTTCGCCTTCAGCCTGCACATGGCCAACCGGGCCGTGGAGAAAGGCACAGCTGCGCCGGACCGGGCGCGGCAGCTGCTGTTCGGCAAATACAGGCGCGAGTCGCGCCTGGCGGCGCTCATAGGCGGCGCGCTGGCCATCTTCCTGTCGGCGGCGCTGGGCTGGCAGGTCTTCCTGGCGGCGGCCTTCTTCTGGGCGGCCGGCATGCTCTACCCCTACAAGCTGCCGCTGGGCTTCGAGCGTTTCGGGGATTTCCCGGCCTCCAAGGACATCCTGACGGCGCTGGGCTGGGCCTTCATGTGCGCCTACGCGCCGGGGCTGTGGCACGGCGGGGCGGCGCACAACTCCACGCAGCTGGCGGTGTTCTTCGCCTTCCTGCTGGTGTTCACGCGCTCGGTGATGTTCGGCATCAGCCACGCGCACAGCGACATGATAGTGGGCAAGGAGAATTTCTACAAGGCGGCCGGGCAGCCGCTGACCTATTTTACGCTCGCGGCCATCTTCCTGGTGCTGTCGGCCATCCTGTTAACGCTCAAGGGCGCGGGCTGGCGGCCGGACCTGGCGGCCTCGCTGCTGACGGGCATGCTCTACTACCTGGGGCTGATGCTGTTCTTCTATTTCGGCCGCATCCCGGAGCGCATCACGGCCGAAACCCTCATAGACGCGCAGTTCCTCATCCTCGCCGCCCTCGCCTGGAATAAATAGGGACAGACACCTATTTAAGCTGAACCGAAATCACAAAATTGCGCTTATATTTTAAGCGCAATTTCTTTTGCCCGGATATCCGGAAATAGGGCTCCGTCCCTAATTTATTCGAGTTCTTTTTGGAGGTGGCGGCGGGCGCGGAAGAGGCGGGTCTTGAAGGCCGGCACGGTGATCTTCAGCACCCTGGCGGCCTCCTCCATGGACAGGCCCTGGATGTCGGCCAGCGTGATGGCCAGCCGGAAGTCGACCGACAGCTTGGAGAGCGCCTTGGCCACGCTCTCGGACAGCTCCTTCTTGCGGATCTCGTCGGTGTGGGCGATATCCTCTATCTCCCGCACGTCCTCGAGGCTCACCAGTTTCTCGGTCTTCCTCTTGCGGAACTTCATCCAGCAGTTATTGGCGGCGATGCGGTACAGCCAGGTGCCGAAGCCGGACTTCCCCTTGAACTTGGAGATGTTCTTGAAGGCGTTGATGAAGGTCTCCTGGTACACGTCGTCGGCCTCGGACTTGAGGCCCAGGCAGACATAGTTGGCGAGGTTATAGATCTTGTCCTGGTATTTCTTCACCAGCGCCTCGAAGCTGGCCGTGTCCCCCGCCTTGGCCCTTTCCACCAGCTCCGCGTCGTTCTTGTCCATATCTGACATTATAAAAAATTGTAGAATAGAAACCGCGGAAAATCCGGCCGCGCAGTTAGCTCAGCGGTAGAGCAATCGCCTTACACGCGATGGGTCACAGGTTCGAATCCTGTACTGCGCACCATTTCCAGCCTGTTACACGGGGGACACACTAACATGTCTGACGAAGAAAAGCGCGACGACCTTCCTCTCGAAGAGGCGCAGATGGAGGAGGAGGTCGAACTCCTGGACGAGCCCAAGGAAACGCCCCACGTGGCGGGCCTCTCCCCCGAAGAGACGGAGATGAAGTGGTACCGGGAAGTCTACCAGGGCGACAGCATGAAGCAGCTCACCCTGCGCGCCGTCATAATGGGCGCCTTCCTGGGCGGCTTCATGTCGCTCTCCAACCTCTATATCGGCCTTAAGACCGGCTGGGGCCTGGGCGTGGCCATCACGGCCTGCATACTCTCCTTCACCATCTGGAAGACCCTGCGCACGCTGCTGCCTTTCCTGTTCAAGACGGACATGACCATCCTCGAGAACAACTGCATGCAGAGCACGGCGAGCTCGGCGGGCTACTCCACCGGCGGCACCATGGTGTCGGCCATCTCCGCCTACCTCATCATCACCGGCGCGCATATGAGCTGGACGGTGCTCTCGCTGTGGACCATCTTCCTGGCGATGCTGGGCGTCTTCATAGCCATCCCCATGAAGCGGCAGATGATCAATATCGAGCAGCTCAAGTTCCCCAGCGGCATCGCCGCCGCGGAAACGCTCAAGAGCCTGCACGCCAAGGGCCAGGAAGCGGCCGACAAGGCGCGCGCCATGGGCCTGGCCGGCCTCTTCGGGGCGGGCATAGCGCTGCTGCGCGACAAGGGCGTGGCCTTCCAGTTCAAGGACATCTTCAGCGCCCGCCTGTCGCTGCCGGGCATGCTGCCCTTCAACGGCGCCATCAAGGGCTACCCGCTCGAGAAGTGGACCTTCTCCTTCGAGGTCAGCGCGCTGATGGTGGCCGCCGGCGCCATCATAGGCTGGAAGATCGCCTGGTCGCTGCTGCTCGGTTCCGTCATCAACTACGGCGTGCTGGCCCCCTGGGTGGCCGGCATGGGCGCCATCGACATGAGCAAGCTCGGCTACCGCGCCATCGTACAGTGGAGCACCTGGGCCGGCGCCGCCATCATGGTGACCTCGGGCCTGTTCATGTTCGCCCTGCAGTGGCGCACCGTGCTGCGCGCCTTCGGCGGAGTGACCAATATCTTCCACAAGCGCCCCGACACCGCGGCTGACCCGCTGGCGCATATCGAAGTGCCGGGCACCTGGTTCCTTACCGGTACCGCCTTCGCCGGCCTGGGCTGCATCATGGTGCTGCATTACGCCTTCCATACCAGCTGGTGGATGGGCCTCGTGGCCGTGACGCTGACCTTCTTCCTG
>CAYSYJ010000215.1:0-3955 GCA_964435105.1 uncultured Elusimicrobiaceae bacterium | reverse complement strand
GCGGCGGATCAGCAGCCAGGCCGCGCCCGCGCCGGCCGTCCAGACCAGCAGGCCGTAGGGGTCGAGCAGGCGGTCCAGCAGCCCGTCGCCGCCGGCCGGGGCGCGCAGGAAAGGGAAAAGGACCCAGAGCGCCCCCCACCCCAGCACCAGGGCCAGCCAGCGCCCGGCCCGGCCCTCTTCCTCGCCGGAGAAAGGCAGGCCGCGGGCCAGGCAGAAAACGGCCAGGCAGTTGACCAGGAAGAAAAGCCCGGCCCTCAGGCCCTCGGAGATCATAGCCGGCCTGAAGAAGGCGGGGTGTCCCCACAGCGAGAAGAGGAAGGAGGCCAGGTAGGCCAGGGCCAGGGCCGCCAGCGGCCTGCCCAGCGGGGATGCCTGGAACTGCCATGCCCCCCGCCTGACGGACGCGTATAAGAACAGCGCCGCGGCCCCCAGCACGGAGACGTTGAGCAGCGTTATCTGGAAATAGTAGGGGTTGCGGGTCAGCCCCGTGAAGAAGATCAGGGGCGAGACGAAGAAGGCCGCGGCCAGCAGCGCGGCCAGGGCGCCCCGTGATACCGGGAAGGAGTCCTGCGGGTCCGCCATCCTCTTATCTGCCGGCGGCCGCCGGCGGCCGCCCGCCGACTATGCCCAGGTTGCGGCGGGCCTGCTCATAGCCGGGGTCCACGGCCAAGGCCTTGCGGTAGCTCTCGGCGGCGTCCTTGACCTTCCCCATGGCGTACTGCACGTTCCCCAGGTTGGTGTAAGCCTCGGGGGTTTCATGCAGGTGGTCCTTGCGGTGGCAGCGCCAGGCGTTGATGTTGTTGAGGTACTCCCTTTCCGCCGCCGCGAAGTCCCGCCGTATTATATGCACCTGGGCCTTGCGGTAGTAGTTCAGGGCGTAAACCGGGTCCAGGTTCTCGTAGAGGTTGAACCGGGCCATCGCCATGTCCAGGAAGGGTCCGGCCTCTTTCGCCCTGCCGGCCCTGGCGTGATATTCGTGCATCTTCAGGTAAAGCGTGCCCACCTGGTGGTGCATCTGCACGTAATTGGGGGCGATGCCGCGGACGTGGCCGTAGGCGTCCATCGCCCGCTCATAGTCGTCGCGCGGCACGTTGTTCCTGTCCCCCCACTCGGGGCGGTAGCTCTTGTCCATGTTGAAGCGGTCGTTGAACACGTTGCCGGTGAAGTAGTACGGCATGATGAAGTTCGGGTTGAGCTTGTTGACCTTCTGGTAGTAGGAGATCGCGTCCTCCCACTTGCCCTGCTTGGAGAAGAAGATTGCCATGTTGTGGTAAACGTCGCCCTTGAACCAGCCCCAGAAGTGGTAGAGCGGGAACATGGTGAGCATCAGGACCACCGGCACCGCGGGAGAGAGCCCGCGCATCGCCACCCCCAGGAAGGCGTATACGGCGCCGCCCACGCAGGCCAGCATCAGCGCCCAGGATATGTACCACTGCAGGATCTCGCCGCCTGTCCCGTAGCTGCGCAGCGGGCCCTGGAGGCCCGAGAACTCGCTCAGCACCAGGAAGGCGGTGTAAAGCACGGCGGCCACGGCCGCGGCGCGGCCGGCCCAGAGCGTCCACGAGGCCAGCGCCGAAGGCTGCGGCGGCTCCTGCGGCTTGCCCTCGTCCTTGTAGTGGAGTTCCCAGAGGGCGTGGCCGCGGGCCAGGTTTATTATGACGCCCGGCAGCAGGCCCAGGTACACCCCGGAGGAAACGAAGCGCATGCTCACGTCGGTGAAATTGTGCGCCAGCATGCCCAGCAGGGCCGTCAGGTAGCCCAGCAGGTCATAGGCCACCGGCGGAGGCCTTTCGCCCTTGAGGTTCTCGGTCAGGATCCCGAGGGCGCGCAGGCCGATCACCGTCACGAAGGCGATGATCCAGAGATAGAGGCCGAAACCGAGCAGGCCGTTGTCCATCCACTGTTCCAGGTGCTCCTGCTCGGCGTGGTCGGTCTCGGTATTGTGCTTGCCTTCGATGTGGAAGATGACCGGGCGGCGGTAGGCGGGATAAATGACCTTGAAACTGCCCACCCCGATGCCGGTCAGGGGCCTGGACTCCACCATCTCCCAGGTGGAGAGCCAGGTGGCGATACGGAAGCTGTAGGAGGCGGTATTGCCGATCTTGTAGATCACGCCCGCGGCGCCCAGGGGGAGCAGCAGGGCCAGGAGCAGGAACTTTACCCGGCTGACCGGGAGCTTGTCGCGCAGGAAGAAGAAGCCGTAGAAGACCACGAAGAGGAAGGACGAGATGCCGAAGCCCAGGAAGGCGCCCTTGGTCTCGGTGCAGTAAAGGCAGAAAAGTATCATGCCGATCAGGGGCAGCAGCGCGACGGAGCGCTTCTTCATGTACTGCGTCAGCGCTATGGGGAAGATGAGCACCAGGAAGTTGCCGAAGAAGTTAGGGTTGCCGTAAGTGGAGAACACCCGGCGGCCGAAGGCGCCGCGCCAGATGAACGGGTCCAGCCCGGGCCCCTGGTCCTTGGGCGGGAAGAAATGGTAATCCAGGAACTGGACCACGCCGTAAAGGACGGCGATGTAAGCCGTGATGAGCAGGATGCGCGTCAGCCTGTCTATGGCCTCGTTGGTGAACTCCCGGATCACTATCAGCGTCACCGACATGTAGATGACGTAACGGACGAAATCGTCCACGCTGGGCCCGGGGTAGGGCGCGCGCAGGAAGGAGAGGATCACGTAGGCCAGGTAGGCGAAGAAAGGGGCCAGGAAGATGAAGTCGTCCCGGCGGAAGGCGCGGCGCCCCTCCAGCAGCAGGAGCGAGGCCCACATGCCTATGAGGCCGAAGCCGCCCATCTGCAGCAGGGTTATCTTGACCTGGGCGGAATCGTAAGTGCGCAGGTAGAAGGTGTCGGAGATGAGCAGGTAGAGCAGGGGCACCCACCACCAGATGACCTTGCGGGCGAAACTGACCCCGGGAGCGAAACTTATATCGTCGAACTCGTTATAGGCCGGGTTGTTTTTTTTTGCCATGATCTCGGAGGAAGGACGGGAGGAACCGCTGTAAACCCCAGGTTAACGCTTAAATTTCAGCCGAGGATGGGATTTCCGCTCCCCCGCCGCCGCGGCTCCTCCGCGGCCGGCCGCCCTCGCTGGCGCTCCGCTTTTCATCCGCCGGATGCGCTCGGGTCGGCTTCAAATCCCTTCCGAACCTTAAATTTTAGCCGAGGATGGGATTTGAACCCACAACCTATCGCTTACGAAGCGAGTGCTCTACCGTTGAGCTACCTCGGCACGAAGATTAATTATATTTTATTTGGCGAAGGAATGGAACCGCGTCCGGCCGCTCAGCCGGCGTACATTCCCAGCGCGGTCATAACTATCACGAAGAGTATGGCCAGCGGGCAGACATACCGGATCAGGAAAGACCAGAGGCCCGGGGCGTAGAACACGGCTCCCTCGGCGGTAAGTTCGGCCACGGCCTTATCCGCCCCCCACACCCAGCCGACGAATACGGAGATCAGCAGGCCCCCGATGGGCAGGGCCCAGTTGTTCCACACCACGGCCATCAGCGTCAGGAAGTCCATGCCCGTGCCCGGAACATTCGTGAGCCAGGCGACCGCGCCCTGCGAAAGTATGGAGGGCACGGCCAGCAGGGCCACTATGCCCGTCATCAGGAGCACCGCTTTGCGGCGGCACCAGCCCCTGTCGACCAGAGTAGCCGTAGGGACCTCGAGCAGGGAAATAGTGCTGGTAAGGGCGGCCAGGCTCAACAGCACGAAGAAGGCCGCCCCGAACAGGGGGCCGCCCGGCATCGACGAGAAGAGGCTGGGCAGCACCGCGAAGATAAGCCCGGGGCCGCCCTGCGCGGGATCGAAGCCCGCTATGGAAAAGCCCACCGGGAAGACCACGAACCCGGCCAGAAGCGCCACCGTGGTATCCAACCCCGCCACCCAGGCGGCCGAGCCGGCCGCGTTGTTCTTTTTAGAAAGATAACTGCCATAGGTTATCATGGCGCCCATG
>CAYSYJ010000214.1:0-3958 GCA_964435105.1 uncultured Elusimicrobiaceae bacterium | reverse complement strand
AAACCACCCCGGCGTCCGCTGCTGCGGCCGCCGCGGTGGTCTTTCCTGTTAATGTTGGGCAGCCACCGGGGGGATTTCTGTGCATTAATGAATTAACGAAACTATATCGAGAATTTGTTGGAAAATAATCAGGTCAGCTATGTGTGGAGGGGAAGGCCTCGGGATATGGTGTCTGCCTCTTTTTGTCAGCCTGCTGCTGTTTCTTCTGATAGGCCAGTTTAAGGCCGGAGAGTATAACCTGTTTGATATTCTGGCAATCGGGTTTGAATAGGTTCCCCGTCTTCGCGCGGCACCTCACCCCGCATTGCCCGCCGCAAGTTAGTGCCACCGGGCATCTAAGACATTCCTCCATGTTTGCGAGATGACGCCGCTTATAGATATCGTGTAGCGGAAAGAATTCCACCCCGCGTGTTGATACACGCCCCACGCGGTACTCCGGATATCCAGCTTCCTCAAAACAGGCGTAAAGATCACCGAAAGGGTCAACTACAAGGGTATGCTGCATGGTTTGCATGCAGAAAGACGTATGTCTTAAACCAATACCCTCTTCTAAACTGAAAAGATAGCTCATCTCATTGGCACGTAGGCTTACCGGGTGTTCCAGGTCTATACCAAGGCCGAGCACTTTTTCCGACAATCCAGTGAGATCGATAAAATTACTGGCGTCCACCTCGGCTAAATTATTGTGGAGGGGGCTAGCATATATGCTGGCATATTTGTTGCCCAGAATCCCTTTCTCTTGCAGTTCCCTGAGAAGTTGCGGCACTGTCCCTATGGTGCTGCGGTCCAGGTTGAGCCGAATGCTCACCCGGGTTTTGCGCTCGAGCAGCAGTTTGATGTTGTTGGTTATCCTGTCAAAGGTTTTTGCACCAGACGTGGGAATCCTTGAAGCGTCGTGCTGTTCCCTTGTGCCATCCAATGAAACCTGCACTCGGTTGACAAAGCCGAAGCCATCGCCAAAGATGTCCGGCATGGAGTCCACCATAGTGGCATTGGAGATAGCGCTGGCGGTCATGTTGTGTTTGGCGGCATATTCCAGGGCTTTGTGAACAGCTGGTTTATGTGCCGGAAGGAATGGTTCCCCGCCGTAAAAAGTTATCTCTAACCCTTTGCGGTCAATGCCGGGGAGCATTTTGCATAAATGTTTATCGAAGATATCTTCAATAATCTCTGGCGACATCACATGCCCAGATTTGCGCGGTCGGTGTTCCTGCTGGTAGCAGTATTTGCACGCGAGGTTGCAGTTGTAACTTAACAGCAGCATGATCCCGCCGGTGCGAGTCTTAAGTTCTTGTTTCTTATGTAGTGCTGAAACAAATTCCCTGAAGCGGGTGAACTCCTCTTCCGGGGACAATATCGTTAAGTGCCCCCGTTTTAGCAGGGCTCCGATGTCGGTCTGCTTTAGCGCCGCTAGGTGTGCCTTGGCTCCAGCTTTGAGAATATCCGCCAGGTTCTGCGGAACTTCGTCCAAGCAGCCGTTGACGCCATTGAAGAGTAGTGCCGTGCCGCCAAGGTCCACCACATTAAGGTAGCGGCTGACACGATACTGGGGCATCATTTTGCGGGGACGCAGGGCTGTGGTTTAAATCCATTTTGTGTTAATACTGCGCAAATAGACGATTTATCCTCGGTGCCGGAAACCCAGGTCGGATTTGTTCTGTATGCCCGATCAAATTCGGCTGCGGCATCGTTATATCGTTTAAGCAGTAAGAGTGCCCGGCATTTGTTCAAGTACAAATAAGCCCGTGGCTGTGTTGATATATGTGAAGCCAGGTCGATATCGGCCAGTGCTGGTTGGTATTTTTTCTGCCGCAACAGCGTTATGCCTCGGCTGAAATACAGCCTGGACATGAAATTAGTGTTCCGTTCCCAATATTCATCGCGTGCAAAACCCGTGTGGAATTCTGGTTCCAGTTCCTTTATCGCTTCATTCAGTTCTTTATACGCTCCGTCTAAATCACCTTTTTCAAAATTTATCATGCCCTGGTGATATTTAATGGCTTGGGGCTCATTGCTTTTAAGTTCGGGGTTGTCTCGAACCAAAGTGTCCAGCGCGCTTTGCGCGGCAACAGGGTCGTGAGCCGCGAGTTCCGCGTAAAGTCTCCGTAAATTCTTCTCTCTTTTCGAGCCGAACAGCCATCGCCATACTTTTTCAAAAACACTATCCGTCTTATCCTCAAAATAGCTCCCTTGTGCGCCAACCGGGACGACATACTCCTGCTTTGCAACGGGCTTGTTGTCATTTGCGGAAACCGGCGGCATAACCAACATCAGCATTATCAATAGTTTCATAAATTCTCCCGCTTGGGTTTAAAGGTTTAACTTTCAACTGGCCTGCAATTCGTATTCCCGGGGCAAGTGGTATATGGATGGCAATCATCCTGTGGGATGTATCCCACAGGACCTTTGCAGGAGCAGGGGTAGTCGATGTTGCAGTGTTCCGAGCAATCAAGGTCTCCCATGAAACATTTACAGGGTCCATTCCCCTTCGTTCCGCATGTCGGGTCGTTGCCTTTTGTGGGACAACTGAACCCAAATGGCTTGCAGCCTTTCATGTCCGGCAACGACTCGAACTCCGATTGTATTTTCGCCTTTTCAAGCGTTAAGACTTCGCTGTTGCTGAAGTTAAGGGGTTTGCAGTCAGAGGTTGGGATGGATTTTCCATGTATGCTTTCTGGCGAGGAGTTGTTGCCGGAGAACTTGCCGCGAAACGCCCAAGCCACGAAGGAGGCGCCAGTAATGAGGATGGCGCCGGCCGCCATTGGGAGGGTCTTGCTGCTGGTACCGCTATGCTCAGCGCTTGAGTCGGTGACCGGAGAGGGAACGGTTCGTAATGCCGGTGGTGTGTTGAACTTCGCTCGGCTTGGGAAAGGCTTATTGCCATCTTTCTCTACGCGGCGACCTGCCGGCGCGGCCGTTAATGTAACGGCTTCATCGGAACGGTTGCCGCCGCCGTCGAACAATTGGCCCCAGTTGGCAACCTTCTTAGAGCTCTCTATGCTGCTGAAAATCTCCTCGACCTTCTCATTATTAAGAGTTTTGGCTCCAGCCGCGGCAGTCGGGGAGACCGGTATCCCGGCTGGGGTGGAGTTGTCGTCCTTGCCCCATACCGCCTGAAAGAGCTCTGTTTCCTCGGCATTTAGTTGGGGTTTTGCCAGCAGTTCCTTGTGCAAGGTTTTAAGCATTGTCTCGCCGGCGGCGAGAAGTTCATGCTGTTTCTGGGGAGGAAGGGTATTCCATTTTTCAGGTGTTGTCCCTTCTTTCTTGTTGGAGGTTAGATATACCTGATATTTAAAGAAAACGGCGTGCTCTGGGGCGCCGAAGGCCACTGGGCCATTATCTTGATGCGGCGCACTTGCCTGGGGCTCTGTCGCCATGCCGCGCACATATGGATATGCGAGTGCGGCTCCCAACAGTGCCAAGCCGACAAAGAATGCGCGTTTTCCTATCATGTTGCCCCCTGATATATGAACACCATAACAAAACACAATTTCCGGGTCAAGAAATGATTTAGGCTCAAAAAGAGACTACTTTTGAGCTTGGATAGTAATAGGGATTTGGCGCAATCGGGACAAATTAAAAACCGCGCCTCTGATGGCGCGGTTTTTGTTAATTCCGAAGAAGCCTTCTTCATCGGACCCATAATGGCAAAAAATAACCGCCGGACAAGCCGGCGGTCATTTTTTGGCGCTAGCGGATACTTCTTGCGCCAATTTTTCCCGGGAGAAAATTTGGCGGTCCTTTCAGGATGAAATTAGAACCTACTTTGCGCAACATCCTGAGGCTAACTTGTAAATACCGCTGATAAGCCGTGATATCAGCGGTAGGCGGATCTTATCCGCGAGAAGCCGTCGCGGGCGCGGCCACTTCGCGGCCGCACACCGCTCCTCGCCGCGAGAAGGGCGTTCGCAGGGCTCCGGCACTACGCGCCGTCGCACCTGCTCCCAAGGAGGCCCGC
>CAYSYJ010000213.1:0-3961 GCA_964435105.1 uncultured Elusimicrobiaceae bacterium | reverse complement strand
CCTGCCGGGGCACAGCCTGGGCAGCGCCTCGGCCCTGACCTGCCTGGCGGTGGGGCTGCCCGCCTACGGCTTCAACTAGGTCTCCGCCTCCGAGCTCTACGCCCTGGGGCGCCTGTTGGAGCCGATGCTCATCATCTCCGCGCAACTGGCCCTTAACGCCGCGCTCAGCCTGCCGCTGTCGCGCAGGTGGGGCGCCGGCGGCCTGATGCTCGCGACCTCTTTCAGCTCCTGGGCCGCGTCGCTGGCCTTCATGCTGGTGCTGCGCCGGCGCTGCGGCTTCTCCCCCCTTTCCGACCTGCCGCTGCTGCGGCCGCTCGCGGCGGCGCTGGCCGCGGCCGGCGCGGCCGCCGGACTGCGCTACGCGCTGGCGGGCGCCGGCCCCCTGGCCCAGACGGCCGCGGCGGTGCCGGCGGCGGTGCTGGTCTATTTCGGCCTGCTCCGCCTCCTGAAAGTGGAGGAACGGTCGCTGATAACGGCGGGGAGGTTCTGATGGACCTCAGCCACCTGCCGGAGGGCCCCGGCGTCTACCTGATGCGGGACGCCGCGGGAACGGTGCTCTACGTCGGCAAGGCCAAGAGCCTGCGGCGGAGGGTGGCGCAGTATTTCCGCGGCGGCGCGGGGGCCGACACGCGCCGCAAGATCCCCAGCCTGGTGGCGCTCATCCGCCGCATCGATTACGTGGCCAGCGCCAGCGAGCGGGAGGCCCTGCTCACCGAGCGCCAGCTCATACAGGAACTGCAGCCCTTCTTCAACGCGATGTGGAAGGACTCCAAGTCCTACCCTTACATCGAGATAACGAAAGAGGATTTCCCCCGCGTTTTTTTCACCAGGCGCAAGTCGCGCGACGGCGGGCTCTATTTCGGCCCCTTTCCCAAGGTGGAGCCGCTCAGGAAACTGCTGGCCTACCTGTGGCGCATCCGCCTCATAAACCTGCGCCGCTGCCGCTGGGACTTCTCGCTTTCCAAGCCGCTCGACGAGAAGAAGATAAAGGCCTGCCTGTATTTCCATACCGGCCAATGCCCCGCGCCCTGCGCGGGCCGCGTCTCCCGCGCCGCCTACCAGGCGCTGGCGCGGAGGGTGCGGGATTTCCTGAAAGGCGACTACGAAAAGCTGCGCCGCGATTTCACGGCCAGGATGGAGAAGGCCGCCGCGGCCCTGGCCTACGAGGAGGCGGGGCTCTACCGCGACCTGCTGGGCGCCTTCGACCACATGGCGGAGCGGGTGCTGGTCGGCAAGCTGGAGCCGGATTTCCTGGAGCGGTCGGTGGGGCGCACCGGGGCGGTGACCGCCCTGAAGGAGGCCCTGGGCCTGCCGCGCCCGCCGGCCCACATCGAATGCTTCGACACCTCCAGCCTCTTCGGCCGGCAGGCGGTAGGGTCCTCGGTCTGCTTCGTTAACGGCGAGCGCCACACGGCCCATTACCGCCGCTACCGCATAAAGTTCGAGAACGCCCCGGAGGGCTCCAACGATTTCGCGATGATAGAGGAGATAGTGGGCCGGCGCCTGGCGCAGATAAAGCGCCGCGGCGAGGAAACGCCGGACCTGCTGGTGATAGACGGGGGCCCGGGGCAGCTGGCCGCGGCCATGAAGGCCGTGGCGGCGGCGAAAATGAAAGTGCCCCTCATCAGCCTGGCCAAGCGCCTGGAGGAGATCTACTCCCCCCTGCGCGCGCGGCCGCTCCTGCTGGACCGCGCCCATCCCGGCCTGAGGCTGCTGCAGGCGCTGCGCGACGAGGCCCACCGTTTCGGCATAACCTATCACCGCAAGCTGCGCGGCCGCTCGGAACTGTCAGAATGAAATCAAGCGGGCCCAAGCCGGGCAGGAACGCAAAACCGGCGTCGCGAACACCGTTCGCGCGCCTGACTTCCTCGGCCTCGGCGCTTACGCAAGCCTCGACCTCCGGAGTCTTTTGCTAACCCTGCCCGGCTCGTGCCCGCAAGTGTTACCATCTGCCGGCTCCTCGCTAATTTATGACGAAAAAGAAAATGCTTGAGGAGATGAAGAAGTATACGCCGTTCCAGCGGGCGGTCTGGAAGGCCTGCATGATGATCCCCGAGGGGCAAACCCGCAGTTATAAGTGGATCGCGGAAAAGATAGGCAGGCCGGGCGCGGTGCGCGCCGTGGGGTCCGCCCTGGGGAAGAACCCTTTCGCCCCCGTGGTCCCCTGCCACCGCGTCATCAGGTCGGACGGCGCCCTGGGCGGTTTCTCGGCCCCCGGCGGCCCCAGGGCCAAGGCGCGGCTCCTGAAACGGGAAGGCTCGCTTTAACCCGGCCGCGGGAAAAGAAAAAGCCCGGGAGGTCCCGGGCTTTTTTCTTTGGCTGCGGCGGGCGTCAGCCTACCATGTCTCCCAGGCTGAACATGGGCATGAACATGGCGATGACGATGGTGCCGATGACGACGCCGAGGATGATCATGATGAGCGGCTCGAGCATGGAGGTCAGGCCCTTCACGGCCGTGTCGACCTCCTGGTCGTAGAAGTCGGCGATCTTGGTGAGCATGTTGTCCAGGCCGCCGGTCTCCTCGCCCACACTGATCATCTGGATGACCATGGGCGGAAAAATATTGGCTTTCTTGAGCGGGTCGGAGATGCGGCCGCCCTCCTTGATGGAGTTGCGGCTGTTGTCGATGGCCTGCTCGATCACCTTGTTGCCCGCGGTCTTCGCCACGGTCTCCAGGCCCTGCAGGATCGGCACGCCGGACTTGATCAGCGTGCCCAGGGTGCGGCTGAACTTGGCGATGGCCACCTTCTTGAGCAGGATGCCGAACACCGGCAGCTTGAGGGAGATCTCGTCGAGCTTGTAGGCGCCCTTCTCGGTCTTGGCCCAGCGCTTCAGCGCCCAGCCGCCGGCCCAGAGCGGCGGTATCATGTAGAGGATCTTGGAGCGCAGGAAATCGGAGAGATCGATGATTATCTTGGTAAGGAAGGGCAGCTCGGCGCCGAAGCTGCCGAAGATATCCTTGAAGATGGGAATGACGAAGACGATGAGGAAGATGGTGATGAGTCCGGCGGCGCTGAACACCACTATCGGGTACATCAGCGCGCTCTTGACCTTGGCCTTCAGCTGCTCGGCGGATTCCAGGTAGGCGGAGAGGCGCTCCAGGATGGTGTCCAGGATGCCGCCCACCTCGCCGGCCTTGATCATAGCCACGTAAAGCTCGGTGAAAGCCGACGGGTGCTTCTTCATCGCGTCGGCGATGGAAAGGCCGGCTTCTATGTCGGTGCGCAGGTTGCCAACCACGGCCTTGAAGGCCGGGTTCTCGGCCTGCTGCTCCAGGATGGACAGCCCCTGCACTATCGGCACGCCCGAGGAGACCAGCGTGGAAAGCTGGCGCGAGAAAATGACCACGTCCTTATTGTCTACCTTGGGCTTGAAAAAAGGCTTCTTGCCGGCGGAGGGCTTTACCTCGACCACGGACAGCTTCTGCTCGCGCAGGCGCGCGATGGCGCCCTTCTGGTCCGCGGCCTCGACGAGGCCTTCGGTCAGTTTGCCGGCGCTGTCCTTGGCTTTGTAGGCGAATTGCATCTATTATCAGCCGGTGACGGAAAGGGACTTCTGCAGCAGCTTCTTGAGGTCCTCGGGGTCCGTGGAGCGGTTGATGGCCTCCTGGTAGCTGATCTTCTGCTTTTTGTAGAGCTCGACCAGGGACTGGTTCATCGTGACCATGCCGAACTTGCCGCCGGTCTGGATGATGGTGGCGATCTGTTCGATCTTCTGCTCGCGGATGAGGTTGCGCACCGCGGAATTGGCTATCAGCACCTCGCAGGCGAGCGTGCGGCCGGTGCCGCTGGCCATGGGCAGCAGCTGCTGGGCGAACACGCCCTGCAGCACGAAGGAGAGCTGCACGCGGATCTGTTCCTGCTGGTGCGGCGGGAACACGTCGATGATGCGGTTGATGGTCTGGGCGGCGTCGGAGGTGTGCAGGGTGGCGAACACCAGGTGGCCGGTCTCGGCGATGTTC
>CAYSYJ010000212.1:0-3979 GCA_964435105.1 uncultured Elusimicrobiaceae bacterium | reverse complement strand
CCCTTATACCCGCCGTCTGCAAGGGCATCATGTAGATTGCCCAGTATTTCGGCTGCCTTAATGTTGATGGGATCCTGGTCCTCTAGCGCGTACTGCTGATAGCCGGCTATAAAGGACAAGCGGGGCACGTGTTTATGCAGGTCTTTAAGCTGGAAATCGGTACGTTTGGGCTCGCCGGAGTTATCGAGGTCGTAGAGCGCCAATTTATCGAAATCGGAAAGAATGACATAGCGCGGCACGTCACTGCGACGCCCGTCGTTGATAAGGTCCTGTATATAGCCGAAAGCTTGCGATTCGGCCTTCTCAAGGCTTTTGCCGCGGCTCTTGTGCTCTACCAGCAAGGTCCCTTTCCAGAACAGGTCTATGTATCCGTAATCCCCTGCCAGCTTTTTAACCGGCACCTCAAAGCTGGCCACCTCACGGCGGCGAACGCCGAACACACCAAAAAATTCGTCCCAGAAGGTCTTTGCGTCAGCCTCTTCGCTGGAGGCGGCAGCCCAGTCCTTTGAAAATTTAACAGCACGCAGTTTGATCTCGTTCAGGCTTAACGGGGGCATTGTCTCTCCGGGGCTTAATTATCCTACTAATCTATGAAATTACCGACGGCAGGGCAACTGATTCCGCTGGGATGAAATGTTTTTATATCCCAGGTCCGCTTCCAGTAGTTTCATGGCCTGCACCGGCTTTGTGTATCCCCTTTTCCTCATTATGCCGCGCAGCACCAGCTCAAGAGTATAACCATCCGCCTTAGCCAGGCGGAATATCTCAGGCATCTTGGTCTTATTAACCGCTATTCCCAAGACTTTTGGGCTATTTCCGGTACTCATATCAACTAATAGCATAGCAGACCAACCCGACAACCGTGTGTCGGGTAAAATAAAACCGCCGGGCTTCCCCGGCGGCGCTATAGCGATCTGCCGAATCTCTAGTTCAGGTCAAAAGTAAAGACCTGCCCCCATTCCCATTCATCCTCCAGGCCCCAAACTGGACTGGGTTTTATTTCTTCGGACATCCTACACAGATTGAATCGCCTCAAGAGTTAACTTATACTCAGCAAGACACGGAAGCCCTGGTGAAACCATTTTAAGAAAAGCATAGTATCCAGCTAATTGTGAATATCTCGCCTTATACTTCTCCGGAGAAAGTTTTGCCTCATGAAAGATTGCTCGGTAAATTTTTCGCTGCCCCCTGGGAATTGATACCTTATCATTCACAGTAAGACCAGTCACCATCATCCGATTCCCCCTATGTGAATACCTGATTTTTCGAGAATTTATTTTGAACCCATATTCCGATATTATCCTGCTCAGCACAGGGAAAACGAAATTTAGCCTTTGATTACCTGAAACAGTTAAATCATCTGCATATCGAGAGTACGCTAAATTATTTTTTCCACAATAAGCCTCTATGCGTCTATCCATTTCATCACAGACCAAGTTGCTTAAATATGGTGATGTCGGAGCGCCTTGAGGCAAAGAATTATTTAGCGTTGTGAGGTTTGTAAGTATTGATGCGACAACAGGCCTATAGCCCAACCGATCAAAAAAGACACGATATACTTGCGGGGATTTTACCGAAGGAAAAAAGTCTTTTAAATCAATGTTCAGAACATAGAGTTTGTTTACATGCAATTTGGCATTATCTACGATTGAACTCCCAGTCACAAACCCTTTCGCTGATGAATTAACCGGAATATTTTCCAGCAATTCGTTAAGAATCCACCTTTGTATGCCCTTCAACGCCCGTATTGGGGCATGAATCTGTCTTTTCCCGCGAGTTTTTTTTCTTAATGTAAAATTCCTATAAAAATAATCGGATTTCTTTGAAACCGAATACAAATACCCTTTTGATACTCCCAAGAGCTTTGCTAGAACACTGCGAGAATAAATTTTGGGGAGGGGCATATTAGAGATTCACTTTACTTGCTTTACCGTTCTGGCAGGTAAATGATGCTGAGTTACGCTGAATAGCGTAACGATGCATCATTTACATGCGAAGCAGCAACTACGCTTGTCGTAGTTGCTCTGCCAGTAGTGTCGGACTTTTCAACTGGCTTGGCGAAGCGCCAAACACGCCCTGGCATTTTCATGACAGGTCTAAAGTGAACTAATATACCTCCTCCCAAATTAATACTGATCAGCAAGATTCTCCGCACTTAAAGAAGAAAGTTGCCGTGGCTTAAACAAAATACCATGGCCTGGTGTTTTAATTTTTGAACACCGATATCGTTTCCCAACTTTCATGGCATACCCTCCAGCAATTAAGGCCGCCAAAGCATCCCTAACCTCACGAGCAGTAAGACCGGAATGGTGTTCAAGAAACTCATAATCCGACTCGCCATGTATCCTTAAAGCAACGTACAACATATAATTACAAAATATATCGAACGGAGAGGATATCAAGTGGGCCACCTTACTATGCCTAATCCTCAACAAGAAGAAATCCAGCAAGTGAAAAACATTGTTATCAGAATCTCGCGAGTGGTCGTACCACACCACCTGATAATCTTTTAGCCATTTAATCGGGCCATCATTAACAAAACTTTTTTTCCCTTTATATTCAACGCCATTAAATACAACCAACCTGCTCCGGACCAAAGGATCCAATGTGAAGGCACCTAATTCCGCAAAAGTACCAGGTGACCCCAAAAAAACAATTATCACATCACTTTTTCTTGCATGCTCCGACTCAATTTTTAAATGGTTATCCTTTCCGAGTCGAACCTCCTCTATATCCTCTCCCAAAAAACAATTTACATTCGCCTTTTGCGTTAAGAACCTTTTCACTTTTGTTCGTATATCACTATGAATATACTTTCTTTCCGGCCCACACAAGAACACTGTAAGCCGAGGCTCTAAAAGAAGCTTAAACAGATATGGAGGGCTTTTCATCTCACAAAGGGTCTATTTCCTTACATTCTAGCAAAAGGCTGTTGGTGGACTGGGAACCGGAGGCGTCACGGGGCAAAGACTACCCCTGACTTAATTTATCCCTATAGCTAAGTCCAATAAACACCGTAAGCTGCTTCGCTACCAACATGCCATATACTCCGATAGTAATTCTCGTCCACAAATACGTAAGCAGGAATGTCCCCGACAAACACAAAACAATATTTAAAAACCCATCGCAGTTTAAAAAACACGAAAAACCTGTAAAAACAATTGTTGACAATACGGCCTTGCAAAAAGTCAGCATACTTTCTGTCTCAGAAGCATAAGCGCGAAGTTCTTTGCGATATTCAGATGCCCCGTGGGCAATCATTTGAGGAATAAGTGTTTTTCCTTGGTCCAGCCTTCTCCGTGTATCTTCTTTCGCTTTTTTTACCACCGATTCAAAAACAGAGTCCCAGAACTCATCTTTTTCTTTATCTGATTTTGAGCATAATTCCTTAAATTGATCTGACGTTAAAGAGCGAATAAACCCAGGCATATCAAAAACACTTAAATGGGCCGAACCAAATTCCTCAAAAAAACTATCCTCTGTCTTTGTAACGAAATCCACCTTTTTATTTACTAGATACAAGAAAAAGTCTCCTATATTCGCCAGTAAAATACCCAATACGACCATAAGTGAAATGAACCCCAAAGAATCAACCCAAGTCCCCTGTTTAACAAAAGCATCAACACTCTTTAACACAGGAAACAAAATTTCAAAAACTTTCACAAACAATATCGCAGGAGCAACGAATGCAATAAGGAGTTCTATGGCAAACATTAAATATCCAGTAACGCTTGACGCCAAGTTTTTTGGGAAGTCATTCATAGTATGCTCCAAATAAGTTTAACCTATACTCAAGGAATCAATAAACCCACATTAGCTAGAAGTCGACCGACAACTTACAGCAGAATCCATTGGCTAATTTTTAAATTTTCCAGTTGCCCCCATACAGACATTCTACAAAACAAAAGCGCCGGGGCTTTCCCCGGCGCTTTTCCTGTTCGGCTGGTTGTAATCAGCGGAACTTTTCACCTACCTGGCG
>CAYSYJ010000211.1:0-3998 GCA_964435105.1 uncultured Elusimicrobiaceae bacterium | reverse complement strand
TGCTTCCTGAAATACTCGCCGAACTGCTGCGCGGCGAGGAAGTAGCCGCCGAGGTGCAGGCTTACGTTCTCGCAGAAATCGGCGTACTCTACCTTCTCCAGCCTGCGGCCGTAGTTCCTGTTGCGCGGGTAAGCGCTGTTCACGACGGCGTCCACGCGCCCGAACTTCTTCGCCACGGCCGCTATCGCCGCCCGCACGAACTCGCGGGACGTAATGTCCAGCCGCAGCGCCAAGGCCCTGCCGCGCCCGTAGCGCCGCTCCAGCGCGGCGGCCTGCCGCTCCGGAGGAGCTACGTCCGCCAGCGCCACGCGCGCGCCCGCCCCCGCTATCGCCGAGGCCAGCTCGCGGCCCAGCAGCCCGCCGGCGCCGATGACCACTACCGCCTTGCCCTTCAGCAGTTCGCTCTTCATCAGTTGTGCTTCCTGAAGACCGGCCTTATGGCCCGGCCTTTCAAATGTTTATCGGCCCCGTCCTCGAGCGCGCGGGCGTACACTTTCAGCGCCGCTCGCGCCGCCGCCAGGGTCTGGTCCAGCTCGCTCTCTCCGTGCGCCAGGCTTAGCGCGATCCACGGCATGAGCACGCCCTGCTTTATCATCTCCTGGGAGAACAGCGTGCGCAGCGGCAGGGAGACTTTGCCGTCCCTGCCGAAGGTCAGGTAGTTCGGAGAGCAAGGGAAGCCCTCGGCGCGGAAACAGTCGCCGACCCCGGCGTCCTTCGCGGCGGCGTTCAGGCCGCTGACCAGCTTCTCACCGTAGCTCCAGAAGTGGTTGATCACGTCGTGCTTCTTATACTCCGCGATCGCGGCGATGAAAGCCCCGAGGCCGCACATTTCCGCCCCGTGCGTGGTCGAGACCAGGAAGACGCGCTCGGCGCCCTCGTTGCGGATGCCTCCCAGTTCCATGATCTCTCTCTTTCCGGTGAGCGCGGCCACGGAGAAGCCGTTGGCCATGCCCTTGCCGAAGGTCGCCAGGTCCGGCTTGACGTCGAAGAGGGTCTGCGCCCCGCTCAGGTGGAAGCGGAAGCCGGTGATCATCTCGTCTAGGATGAAGACCGCGCCTTCCCGGGCGCAGAGTTCCTTGACCTTGTGCAGGAAGTTGTCCTTCGGCTGGGCCCCGGTCGCGGGCTCCAGTATCACGCAGGCCACCTTGCCCGGGTTCTCGGAGAAGACCTTCTGCAGGGACGCCAGGTCGTTGTACTTGAACTTCAGCGTCAGGCGCCGCGAGCCGGCCTCGGTCCCCTTCTGCATCACGGTCGAGCCGATGAACCAGTCGTCGTAGGAGAAGAACGGGTGCTCCTCGCAGGCGGCCACCAGCTCGCGCCCGGTATAGGCCCGCGCCATCTTGATGGCGGCCGTCGTGACGGTGGAGCCGTTCTTGGCGAACTTCACCATCTCGGCGCAGGGGATAAGCTCGCGCACCAGCTCCGCGGCCTCCAGTTCCGTCACCGAGGCGCGCGTCAGGTTGTTGCCCTTGAAGATCTCGGCCACCGCCGCGTCGGCCACAGGCTTGTAGCCGTAGCCCAGCGTAACGGCGCGCAGCGCCATGCCGTAGTCGAGGAACTTGCGCCCTCCGGGTTCCCAGACATAAGCCCCTTCGCCGCGCTCCAGGATCTGGGGCGCGTTCTCCGGGTACTGGTCATCCCCGCGGCTGTAGGTATGGGCCCCGCCGGGGATTACGTCGTGCAGCCTCTCTGAATAAGTCTTGGCGGCGGTCATCTATTTCACCTTTCCTTCGGCGCGGTAGAGCACCTTCAGCACTTCGATGTCCTTCTCAAGCGTATTGGGGAACTTCCCCTCCCGCCGGGCGGCGCGCACGAAGGCCCGGATCTCGTCGATATACATGTCCTCGGCGATGTTCTTATTGTACCCCTTCGCCGCCTTGCCCAGGGAGAAAGGCTTTTTCGCCAGTTTCCCCGTGCGTGCGTCGTAGACCTCGAGGAACTTGTCCTCCCAGTTCCACTTTATCTGGCCGCGCTCCAGGTTTATCACGAGCTGCCGCACGGCCCGCCGCGCCGCGACGTCCACTATCAGCGAGCCGATGCCGCGCCTGAACTTGAGCGCCAGCGCGTAGGTATCGTCTATCTTCGCCCCCACGTCCATCGTGGCGCCGTAGCAGGCGGCCACTTTTTCCGGCAGCCCGAAAACTTCGCAGAGCCAGGTCAGTTCGAACGGGACGATCTCCCGCCCCCCGCCGGTCTCCTTCTTGGAGACGTAGAAATCCTTTACCTTCTCCCACGGGTGCCAGTCCGGCAGGTACTGGCCGGAATGGTACGAGAAGTTGGCGAAACTCCCGTACTTCCCTCCCTCCACCAGTTCCCGTACCAGTTTTATCGCGGGGTGGAAGCTCAGCGTGCACGACGGGCACATCGGGACCTTCTTCGCGCGGGCCGCCCGCGCGGCCTCCGGCAGGCCCTTCAGGATCACGCTCGCCTCGATGAAGGCCGGCTTGCGGTACTTAAGGCAGGCCCGGATATACTCCAGGTGCCGGTCCGGCGGAGTGGAGATCAGCACCGCGTCGGCGGCGGCTATCTCCGCGTCGCCGGCCCGGGCGGCGGTCTTTATGCCGTAGAGGCGGCCGGCCTCGGCGCGGCGGTCTGCCCTCGGGTCGAAACCGGTTATATCCTTGTGGCCCAGCGCCTGAAGACAGCGCACGCGCCGTTTGCCCATAGAGCCGAGTCCGATCTGCAGGAATTTCATTTCTTGGTCTCCTTCATCACCGCTTCCACGCATTTAAAGTCGAAAATGTCGTTGATCTCGTAGTTCTGCCAGCGCTCTATCTCCATCGGCAGCAGCCGGCCGCCGTACACCATCCCGCTGCGGCGGATGAACTTCACGCTCGAAAGATAGACTACGCCGTACGGGAAATAGGCCCTGGACAGCCCCTGCCTGTTCCCGGACGAGACCAGCCCCGGGCAGTACGGCTCCACGCGGCCGCGGGCGTTTATCTTCTTGGCGTAGGCCGGGTGCTCAAGCGCTATCCGGCCCACGCTGACCAGGCTGTCGGCCTTCGCCCCGGCGTCGATGAGCGTCTTTATCGCGCGGTCTATGTCGCCCGGCCTGCGCAGCGGCGAGGTAGGCTCCAGCAGCAGGAAATAGTCGTAGCTCTCACCGAGCGCCTCGAAATAGTCCAGCGAATGCAGCACCACGTCGATGATGCGCGCCTTGTCGCCGGCGAGCCGCGCCGGGCGCAGGTACGGGACCCCGGCGCCGGCCTTCCGGGCGGCGGCCGCTATCGCCGGGCTGTCGGTGTCGGCTATGACCCGGTCCGCGTACCTGCTCGCCAGCGCCTGCGCGACGGTCCAAGCTATCAGCGGCTTGCCGAGCAGCGGCCGGAGGTTCTTGCCGGGCAGGCCCTTCGAGCCGCCGCGCGCCGGTATCATGGCCAGGATCTTCTTGCCTTTGTACATGCGTTACCTCATGTCGTAAAAGTTCTTTTTCACGCTCAGCCCGGCGGCCTTCTTCAGCAGCAGGCGGGCTATGCGCGGGGCGGTGCGGCCGTCCCCGTAAGGGTTCGGCTTCCGCAGGCGCGGCGCGAACGCCGGCGAAAGGGCGGTCTTTATGGCCCGCTCGATCGCGCCGGCCGCGGCGGCGCAGTCGATCACGCTGGCCGGGCGGGCCCGGCCCTCCTGCCTGGAGCCGATGTTCACGGTCGGGACCTTCATCGACGGGGCCTCGATGATGCCGCTGGAGGAGTTCCCCACCACGGCCCTCGAGACGGCGAGCAGCGACAGGTAGCGCCGCACGCCGAGGGAGGCGTAGGCGGCCGCGCGGCCCCTGCGCCTGGCGGCGTAGGACTTGATGGCCCTGATGAGCCCGGCCGCGCCCCTGTCCGCGTTGGGCAGCGTGAAGACGGTCTTGAGCCGCGGGAAGCGGTCCAGGGCCCTGAAAAGTTCGCGGAGCTGCGCCTCCGGCGCGGTTTTCTCGAACATGGCCGGGTGGAAGGTCACGCAGGCCACGTCCCCGGACAGGTCGAAGCCGAGCTCGCGGCCCAGTTCCTCCC
>CAYSYJ010000210.1:0-4021 GCA_964435105.1 uncultured Elusimicrobiaceae bacterium | reverse complement strand
TGGCGCATGGCGCCGCGCAGCGCGTCCACGAAGCTCATGGTGTCCGAACCGATCTCGCGCTGGCTGATGAGGCACTTCTTCTCGGTGAAGGAGAACTCCACCGGGTCCTCGATGGTGATGATGTGCGCGTCCCAGTTCTGGTTGAGGTGCTCGATCATCGCGGCCAGCGTGGAGGTCTTGCCGGAGCCGGTGATGCCGGTCACCAGGATCAGGCCGCGCTCGTTGGTGAGGATCTTCTTGATCGCGTCGGCGGGCAGGCGCAGCTCCTCGAAAGTGGGGATCTTGAGCGGGATGTGGCGGATGGCCACGCCGGTCTTGCCCTTGTGGGTGAAAACGTTGAAGCGGAAGCGGCCCAGCTCGCCCCCGTCGTGGGAGAAGTCGCACTCGTGCTTTTCCTCGAAGATCTTCTTCAGGCGGCCGGTGAGCAGCGGGGCCACCAGGGCCTGCACTTCCGCCTCGGTCATGCTGGAGGCGTTGATGGGGGTGATGGAGCCGTTGATGCGCAGGTAGACCTGCGAGTCGCCGCGGATATGGGTGTCCGAGGCCTTGTTCTGCACCATCACTTTCAGCAGCAGGTTCAGGTCGATAGCCATAGTCCCCCCTCCCGGCCTACTTCAGGCGGCGCGCGCCGCTCTGCCGGCGCAGGTACGCCGGTTTCTCCAGGTCTTCCTCCCGCCCCGACGAGGCCGCGGGGGCCTCCGCCAGGAAATCGTCGCTCAGCCGGCGGGGCCGGTTGCGCCCCATGCCGCGCAGGCGGGCCAGGTCGCCGGCCAGTTCGCCCCGGCGCGACGGGAAGCCGGTGGCGATCACGGTGATCTTCAGCTCCTCGCCCAGCGACTCGTCGAAGGCCTGGCCGTACTTTATGAAAACGTCGGGGTTGGCGTGCTTGATGATGTACTCCATCGCCTCGTCCACCTCCACCAGCTTGATGTCGCGCGAGCTGGTGAAGTTGACCAGGATACCCTTGGCCCCGTCGATGACCGCGCTCTCCAGCATCGGGGAGTGCACGGCCTCCTTGGCCGCCTCGATGTGGCGGTCCGGGCCGGCGGCGCGGCCTATGCCTATCAGCGCCTCGCCGGACTTGGTCATGATCTTCTTGACGTCCTGGAAGTCCACGTTGATCGAGCCGGCCTTGGTGATCACGTCGGAGATGCCCTGGATGGCCTGGCGCAGCACGTCGTCGGCCTTGCGGTAGGCGTCCTCGCTGGAGGTGTCGCGGCCCACCACGGAAAGGATGCGGTCGTTGGGGATCACCAGCAGGCAGTCGGCGTGCTTGCGCAGCTCGTGGATGCCGGCCTGGGCCTGGTCGGCCCGGGCCTTGCCCTCGAAGCCGAAGGGGCGGGTGACCACGCCGATGACCAGGGCGTTGGGGTTGGTCTCCTTGGCGGTCTGGGCCACCACGGGGGCCGCGCCGGTGCCGGTGCCGCCGCCCATGCCCGCCGTCACGAAGATCAGGTCCGCGTCGGCCACGGCCTCGCGCACCAGTTCGCAGGATTCCAGGGCGGCGTCCTTGCCCTTGGCCGGGTCGCCGCCCACGCCGAGGCCCTTGGTCAGGTTCTCGCCGATCTGGATGCGGTTGGGGGCCTTGCTGCGGCGCAGGTCCTGCGCGTCGGTGTTCACGGCCACGAACTCCACCAGGCGGATGTCGGCCTCGACCATGCGGTTGACGGCGTTGCCGCCGCCGCCGCCGACGCCGATGACCTTGATCACGGCCTCGCGGTCGTGGAAATCGTTGTTGTACCGTATGCGGCTTTCGGGCATGTCGGTTCTCAGAACAGGTCCTTGAGCCAGCGCCAGACCTTCTTCTCCACCGAACCGCCGCGGGCGGGGCCGGGCACGTCGGTGTTCCAGGTCTTGAGGTGCGGGTAGCAGACCAGCGCCACGGCGCCCAGGTAGGGCTGCGTCATGTATTCCTCGGGGCACTGCAGGATCTCCTGCGCGGGCAGGCCCAGGCGGGCCTGGCTGAGGTCCAGCAATTGCTCGGCGGCCTCGGGCATGCCCTTGAGCAGCGAAGCGCCGCCCGTGAGGATGGCGCCGCCGGGCAGCTCGGCGTAATTGGAACCCTGCACGGCCTGGTTGATCTTTTCGAAGATCTCCTCGGCGCGGGGCTGGATGAAATCCAGCAATTCGCGGGGCCGCACTTCCTTTTTGGTGCGGGCGTCGAGCTTGGTGATGTTAACGACCTTGTCGTCCTCGAGCATGTTGGAGAAGACGGCGCCGTGCTTTTCCTTGATCTCCTGCGCGGCGGTCATGGTGGTGCCCAGGCCGTAGGCGATGTCGCGGGTGATATGGTCGCCGCCCACGGCTATCTCGCGGGAGAAGTGGATGCTGCCCTCGGAATAGACGCCGATGGAGGTGGTCTGGCCGCCGGCGTCGATGAGCAGGCAGCCCAGGTCCTTCTCCTCCTCGGAGACCACCAGCTCGCCGACGGCGAGCAGGGTGTAGATGGTGTCGACCACGCGGAAGCCGCCCTTGTGCACGGACTTCATCAGGTTGCTGATGATGGGGCTGGAGGCGGTCACGATATGCACGCCCACCTCGAGCAGGGAGCCTTCCATGCCGATGGGGTTGGGCACGCCGCGCTGGCGGTCCAGGGAGAAGCCCTGCGGGATCACGTGCAGGATCTCGCGGTCGGAGGAGAGCGGCACGGTCTTGGCGTTCTCGATGACGCAGGACACGTCCTCGCCGGTGATCTCCTTGTCGGTACGGGCGATATTGTAGCCGCCCTTGTTGTCGAAAGCCTGGATGTGGGAGCCGCGCACGCCGAGGTAGACCTCGCCGACGACCTCGTTGGCCTTGCTCTCGGCCGCGTCCATCACGTGCTCTATGGCGCGGGCGGTCTCCTCGATATTCACCACCACGCCGCCCTTGAGGCCCTTGCAGGCGGCGGAGGCCCCGGCCAGCACCTTGATCTTGTTGTGCTCGTCGTCGCGCTCGGCGATGACGCAGGTCACCCTGCTGGACCCCATGTCCAACCCGGCGATGATCTCAGATTTTCCCATATGAAAGCTCCAGAACCAGGACTGACCCGGGAAGGCCGGGAGAGCCGGGCGTCAGCGCCCGGCCGGCCGTACCGCGGAAACGAAGATCTTGCCTTCTTTGAAATACCTCAGGTCCACCCGGAACGGAGGGGCCTTCCTGAGGGCAGCGTCCTGCGCTACCTCGTTCAATCTTAATATTTTTAAGCGCGTGAATTCAAATCCGCCCCAGAGCACCGAGGAACCGTCCTCCAGCCGGAAACGGCAGGAATCCCAGCCCTTCCCGGGGCAGGAAAGCGCGTGCGGCCTGGAATAGAACAGCGGGACCAGGGGGCCGACCTCCTTCAGGAAGGCGGCCAGCTCCGGGGCGGCGGCGGGCCGCCAGCCCAGCTCGGTCTCGAAAGGGGAGGTCTCGCCGCCGGCCAGGGTCTCGGGCATGAAGCGGCCGCTCTCGCCCAGGTAGGAGGTGGCGCCCTGCAGCAGCACCGGCGCCACGGCGGTCTCCGGGCGCGCCTTGACGCTCAGCTTGCCGGTGATGAAATTACGGCCCACGCTGACCGAGGCCAGGGAAGGATGGCGTTTCCTCAACTGTTCGGCCAGGTCGTCGCAGCGCGCGGCCGTCAGCCGGGAATGGAGCGCGCCGGCGGCGAGCTCCCGGGCGTAATCGGCGGCGGCCCGGGAAGGGCAGTCCACTTCGTAGGAGTCGGGGCGGAAAGCCAGGAGGCGCTCGGAGAGCAGGCTCTTCCCCGCCTTGAAAGCGGCGCCGAAGAACCAGAAAGCGGCGAGCAGCCCCAGCGAAGCCCCGGCCGCGGCGGCGCCGCGGCGCAGCAGGCTGTTGCGCACCTTCATGCGCACGCGGACCCTGTAATTCCTCTTTCTTGCCGGCATTCCGGCTATCTTACTATTTTTTAGCGGCCGCCGCGAACGGGGCGCCTGACGGCTTGCGCGGCGGCGGATATTTTGTATAATAAAAACGCGGCCGTTACAGGCGCCCGTAGCTCAGTGGTAGAGCATCCGCCTTTTAAGCGGGTGGCCGCGCGTTC
>CAYSYJ010000209.1:0-4112 GCA_964435105.1 uncultured Elusimicrobiaceae bacterium | reverse complement strand
AGCTTAATCCCATTTTTTGTCTCCTTGTCTCCGTCGTATGGGAATAGTATAGGAAAGCCGCCTAAAGGCGGCGTCAAGGCGGTGTAAAATGCGGGTAAAGACCCGCCGGGTCCTTAATTTCCGGGAGCGGGGGCCCACCCTATCAGGAAGAGGGGCAGCAGGTATTTGAGGAAGAAGTACAGGGCGTAAAGCGCGAACAGCACGCTGAACACGGAAAAGGCCGTCACGACCGCGGCGCTTACCGGGTGTCCGGCGTACCAGTTCCGGATATCGGCCAGGTAAGCCCTGAAATTCGCCCCGACAGAAGAGAGGTATTCGCGCAGCGTCATTTTAATTTCCCTTGAATATTTCCCGGCCGCTTACCCGCGCCTTAGGGCAACGCTAGCGGGGCAGGGTGAACCAGAAGGAGGAGCCGCGGCCTTCCGTGCTTTCCACGCCCACGGTGCCGCCGTGCAGTTCCACGAGGCGCTTCACTATGGAGAGGCCGAGGCCGGTGCCGCCCAGTTCGCGGGAACGGGCCTTATCCACCCTGTAGAAGCGCTCGAAGATATGCGGCAGGTGGCCGGCCGGTATGCCGGGGCCGTCGTCCTCCACGGTGACTCGGGTGAAACCCGGCTCCAGCGCGGCCCGCAGGCGCAGGCCGCCGCCGGCCCGGTTGTATTTGGCGGCGTTATCCACGAGGTTTATTAGGATCTGCGAAAGCTTGTCCCGGTCGGCCTGAACCGTGAAGCCTTCCGGCACCAGCAGGGCCGGCGTCACACGCTTGCCGGCCAGCACCGGGGTGAGCCCTTTCAGCACGCCTTCGGCCATGGCCCGCAGGTCCACGGCGCCTTTCTCCACCCGCTCGCGCCCGGACTCGGAATGGGAGAGGCTCAGCAGGTCCGCCACCAGCTTCTCCAGGCGCACGGACTGCTCGTAGATGCTGCGCGCGAATTCCGGGCCGTGCTCCCGGTCCTCCAGGGCGCCGCCCAGCAGGGTCTCGGCGCTGCCCTTGATGGCGGTGAGCGGCGTCTTTAGCTCGTGCGAGACATTGGCCACGAATTCCTTGCGCAAATTCTCCAGGCGGCGGGGCCCGGTGATGTCGCGGGCCGTCAGCACGCAGCCGGTTATGCGGGAGTCCTGCAGCACCGGCGCGGCGCTCACGGCCAGGACGGTGCCCGGGGCGTAGGCGGGCTCGAACTCGAAATGCACCGGCTGGCCGCTGGTAAGGGCCTTGAGGGCGGCGGAGGACAGCTCCGGCCCGCCCGGCATGCCGGACAGCCACATGCCCTCCGGGTCGAAGCCTTTCACGCCCATCAGCTGGCGGGCGCGCGGGTTGATGCGTGTGATGATGCCGGAACCGTCGGTGACGACGATGGCCTCGGACATGTCGCGGAAGGCGGCCTCCAGCTCCAGGCGGCGCTGCTCGGCCTCCTTCACCTTGGCGGCGATCTGCTCCGCCATGAAGTTTAGCGTCTCGGAAAGTTTCTTAAGTTCGCCGGAGGACCCGACGGGTATGCGGTAATCGAAGTCTCCGGCAGCGAAGCGCTTGGAGCCCTCCACGATCTCGCCGAACTGCCCCCCCAGCAGCAGGCGCAGGGCCGCGAACAGCCTCACTGGCCGCCCTCGAAGCGGTAGCCGTAGTTCTTGACGGTGATTATGCGGCGGCCTTCCTTGCCGAGCTTGCGGCGCAGGGTGCCCACGTGCACGTCCACGGTGCGGGTCTCCAGTTCCAACGCGGCGTCCACGCCCCAGGCCTTCTCCAGGATCTCCTCGCGCTTTAGCACGCGGTCGCCGCAGGCCATCAGGGCCTTGAGCAGCTCGAATTCCTTGGAGGTGAGTTCCAGCGGGGCCCCCTTGAGCCGCACCTCCACCCGGGCCGCGTCCAGCTCTATCGCGCCCGCCTTCAGCTTCTCCGGGGCCGGGGCGGCTTTCGCCGAGGCTCTGCGCAGCACGGCCCCCACCCGCGCGACCAGCTCCTTCAAACTGAAAGGCTTGGTCACATAATCGTCGGCGCCGAGGCCCAGGCCCAGCACCTTGTCGGACTCCTCGCCCTTGGCGGTCAGCATGATGATGGGGATGGCGGCGGTCCGGCCGTCGGCCTTGAGGCGGCGGCAGACCTCCAGCCCGTCCAGCCCTGGCAGCATCAGGTCCAGCAGCACCAGGTCCGGCTTCTCTTTGGCGGCCGCGGCGGCGGCCAGGGAACCGTCGTAAACCACGGAGGTGAGATACCCCTCTTTCTTCAGGTTGTACTCCACCATGCGGGCGATATCCCGCTCGTCCTCGATAATGAGTATCTTTTTTCCCACGCTGAAATTATACAATTCCGGCGCCCGCGGGAGCGGTAAATTCCCTGTAAAGCCGGCCGGGCGGGCTTTGCTATAATCTCGGTATGCCCGCGAGGAAAGCCGTCACCCTGAATTTCTGGAACAAGGTCAGCGCCAACGCGCGCCGCCGCCGCCTTTTCCGGGACGGCGACGCCATACTGCTGGCCGTGTCCGGCGGCCCGGACTCGGTGGCCATGCTGGACTATTTCGCCGGCCAGGCCCGCACGCACCGGCTGCGGCTGCACGTCTGCCATGTCAACCACAAGCTGCGCGGCCGCCTGGCCGACCTGGACGCCGCCTTCGTGCGGCGGCTGGGCGCCGGCTACGGCCTGGCGACCACGGTGCTGACCGCGCGCGTGGGCGCCCTGGCCCGCCGGCACGGCAAGAGCGTGGAGCACGCGGCGCGCGACGCCCGCTACGCCCTGCTGGCCCGCGCGGCGCTCAAGGCCGGCTGCCGCCTGGTAGCCACCGCCCACCACGCCGACGACCACGCCGAGACCGTGCTGCTCAACCTCCTGCGCGGCACCGAACCCAAAGGCCTGCTGGGCATACCCGAGCGGCGCCCGCTGGGCGCGAAAGGCCGCGCGAGGACCGAGGTCATCCGGCCCCTGCTCGCCGTGACCAGGCGCGAGGTCGAGGAGTACCTGAAAGCCAATTCCCTGCCGTCCCGCCGCGACCACACCAACGACGACGAGCATTATACCCGCAACTGGATACGCCGCACCCTGCTGCCGCTCATGACAAAGCGCCAGCCGCGCCTGAGGGAGCACCTCGGCGAACTTTCCTCCAAACTTTCCGGATATCTTAAGGCCTGAGGGTCAGCGCCCGGCTTCCTCTATCAGCGCCTGCGGGTAGCCGATGGGCAGCACCTTTATCTCGCCGGTGTTCTTCTGCGCGTGGGCGGCCATCAGGCCGCTCTTGGCGAAACCCAGCGTGAGGGTGAGGCGGGCCGTTATGAAGACGCCGCTGTGGTGGCCGGTGTCGGCGCTGAGGCCCGACGGCACGTCCACCGCCACGATGGGGCGGGCGCTCTTGTTCATCAATTGTATGACCCGGTGCACCGGGCCGGTGGGTTTGCCCACCGCGCCCACGCCCAGCAGGGCGTCCAGGAGTATATCGGAGGCGGCGAACTCGGCGGCCAGCGCCTCCAGGTCCTCTTTGGCGGTCATCAGCACCGGCACGCCGGCTTCCTTCGCGGCCTGCAGGTTGCGCACCACCAGCTCCCCGTAGCCGGTCTCCTTGGGCGGCAGGATGAAGGCCTTCACCGCGGCCCCGGCCTGCTTCAGGTAGCGCGCGGCCACCAGGCCGTCCCCGCCGTTATTGCCCTTGCCGCAGCAGACGGCCGCCTTCAGCCCGGCCGCGTCCTTCCCCAGCGTGAGCGCGAACTTCAGCGTCTCTTCCGCCACGGCGCGGCCGGCGTTCTCCATGAGCTCCCAGGTCTTCAGGCCGTGCTCCTGCACGGCCTTCGTGTCGAGGTAGCGCATCTTCTCCGAAGTGACTACCGGGAAGCCGCCGAATTCCCTGACCTGGGGTATTTTGGACATGGGGCCTCAGGAGAGCAGCCAGAACAGCCAGATGAAGCCGTAGACCAGGCCCGTGAAGAACAGCGTCCCCGCGCCGAAATACGGCAGCCACACGGCGAGCAGCGCCTTGTTGCCGGAGACCGGGTAGAGCCGGCGCACCAGGCGGACCCGCGCGTAAAGCAGCAGCACGCAGACCGAGAAGCCCAGGAAGCCGCTGAAGAAGCGGGCCCCGTCCAGGAAGCCGAAAGGCACCAGCAGCGTCAGCAGGTAATCCGTGCAGCCG
>CAYSYJ010000208.1:0-4148 GCA_964435105.1 uncultured Elusimicrobiaceae bacterium | reverse complement strand
AGGGCAGCAGGGGCACCAGCAGCAGGGCCAGGACGGTGCCGGCCATGCCCGAGCCGGTGAATTTCTTGAAGCCCGTCAGGCGGGCGGGGACGTAGCTGACGAAGCCGCCGCTGGCGAGGAACCTCACCGCGAAGTCTCTGGCCGCCATCAGCGCCCGCGTTCGCTCCAGGACTTATAGAGGAGCGTCCTGTGGTTGTAGAGGTAGATGGCGCCGCTGATTACGGTGAAAAAGGCGGTGATGACGGTGAGCCACCAGGCCGCGGGCCTGGCCAGCGGCGGCGCCCAGGCCAGGAACTCCGGCAGCGGGTGCTTCTTCGCCCAGAGCAGCAGGACCAGGAGCGCCAGGATGGTGAAAGCCGAGATCATCTGTATGGTGGTCTTGATCTTGCCAGCGGCCTCCGCCTTCATCACGTCGCCGTGCAGGGCGGCCAGCACGCGCAGGGTGGAGATGGTAAGCTCGCGCAGCAGGATCAGGAATACCGCCCACAGCGGCACCGCCAGTTCGCGCAGCGAGGCGAAGGCCAGGAACACCGACATGATGAGGATCTTGTCCGCGAAGGGGTCCGCCACCGCCCCGAAGGGCGTAGTGGTCCGCGTACGGCGGGCGATGGCCCCGTCGACGCCGTCGGAGATGCTCGCCACGGTGAGCAGCACCAGCGCGCCCACCTCCATCCAGAAGGTCTTGGAGATGATCAGCACGAAGATGATCAGGCTCAGGCCCATGCGGCCCATGGTGATGCGGTTGGCGAGGGTCATCGTTCTTTTCTTTAATCCTTGAACTGCAGCACTTCGGTGCCTTTGGGCGGTGCGAACTTGAAAAGTTCGGGGGCCACCTCGGCGTTGCGCTCCACGGCGGACAGCCGTGTGGAGATGACGGTGCCGTCCACGGTCAGTTCCGCCCCGGTGGGGAAGTATTCCGCGTCAAGCGTCAGCGACAGGGAATAGGCTGCGCCTGACTTGGGCGTGAAGGTGAGGACCAGCGGCTTGCCCTCCGTCCCCCCGCCGAGAACGGCGTTGTTGCGGGCGGCGAGAGAGGCGTAGTTGCCGAAGTCCAGCAGCCCCGCGAAATTCTGGTCCTGCGTGCGGCGCCAGGCCTCCCAGCTCGTGCGCACGGCCTGGTTATCGGCCGGCTTGTGCACCCAGATGTCCTTCTTGTCCGTCACCACCAACTGGGCCGCGGGTTTGAGGTGCTCTATGCGCAGCAGGTCGGGCTTGGAGTAGGCCAGGGTGCCCTCGATGTGCTGCTTCAGGCCGGCCTCCTTGAAATTCACTTCCTGGGTGAAGGAAGCCTTGAGCGACTGGAGCTTCTCGTCCCACTCCTTGAGGCGGGCCAGGGCGTCGGCGGCCGGGTCGGCCTTGGGGGCTTTGGCGGCCTGCGCGGCGGGCTTTTCTGCGGGCCTGGCCGGGGGCTTCGCCGGGGCGGCCGCGGCCGGCTTGGCGGGGGCGGCCTTTTTGGGAGTTTCCTTCTGCTGGGCGGCGGCGGCGCCGGCCAGGGCGAACAGCAGTACGGCGGTCATCAACTTATTCATTGCGCGAGAACTCCTCCCCGGCGGGCTCCTTCTCCTGCGGCTGGGCCGCGGCCGCCAGGGAGTTCAGGTGATTCTCCATCTTGTCGAAGAAGATCTCCCAGCGGTTGGAACCTTCGGGCTTGTGTATGAACCCGTTCATTTCAAGGATGCTCAGGATGTTGGTGGCCCTGGCCGAGGAGCCGAAGTGCGCCTTCAGCAGGTCCTGCGAGACGCGGCGGCGCTCCAGCACCAGCTTGAGGGCGGCGACCATCTCCTCGGAGGAGCTGCCCTTGCCGGTGCCGGCCGTTTCCTCGTCCTCGGCGAGAGGCTGGTAGTTGGGCCTGGCCTGGGCCTTCACGAAATCGGCCACCTTGCGGATCTCGTCCTCGCCGACATAGGCGCCCTGGATGCGGGAGGGCTTCTGCGCGTCGATGGCGAGGTACAGCAGGTCGCCCTTGCCGATCAGCGCCTCGGCGCCGGGGCAGTCCAGGATGACGCGGGAATCGGTCTTGGAGGTCACCTGCAGCGCCACGCGCGAGGGCAGGTTGGCCTTGATGACGCCGGTGATGACGTCCACCGACGGGCGCTGTGTGGCCAGCACCAGGTGGATGCCCACCGCGCGGGCCATCTGCGCCAGGCGCTGGATGGCGTCCTCCACCACGTTGCGGGTCTGCAGCATCAGGTCGGCGAGCTCGTCGATCACCACGATGATGTAGTATTCCTGCGGCTGGCCGTTCTCGAGCGCCCACTTGTTGTAGGAGGCGATGTTCTTTACGCGCGCCTTCTCGAACTTCTTGTAGCGCTTCTCCATCACGCGGGTCAGGGCGACCAGCGACTTGGAGGCGTCCTTGGGGTCGGTGATCACGGAGACGCGGTCGGGGGTCTCCTTGGGGTCGTATAAATAAGGAATATCCTCGTAGAAGGTCAGCTCCAGGCGCTTGGGGTCGATGAAGAGGAACTTGACCTCGTCGGGCTTGTTGCGGAAGATGAGCGAGAGGATGAGCGACTGCATGAACACGCTCTTGCCGCTGGCGGTGGCGCCGGCCACCAGCAGGTGGGGCATGGTCTCGAGGTTGGCCACGGCCACGGCGCCCTCGGCGTAGCGGCCCAGCACGAAGGTGAGAGGCGAGCGCGCGCCGTTGAACTGGGAGCTTTCAATGAGCTCGCGCAGGCAGACCTTGGCGCGGGTATTGTTCGGGATTTCGAAGCCGATTGCGGACTTGCCGGGGATCGGGGCTATCACGCGGATGGCGCCGGCGGACTTCATGGCCAGGGCCACGTCGTTGGACAGGGCCACGATGGAGCTGATCTTCACGCCGGGGGCGGGCGTCACCTCGTAGCGGGTGATGACCGGGCCGGGGTAGACGCCGGACACGTGCACGTCCACGTTGAAGCTCTTGAAGGTGGTCTCCAGCTGCAGGCGGGCGGCGTTGATCTCCGCGTCGTCGGGGCCCACCACGCCGGCCTGTTTGGCCGGCGGCTCCAGCAGGTCGGAACCGGGGAGCTTGAAGTTCTTGAAATAGGGGTCGGCCAGCTTTTCCTTGCCGGCGGCGGCGGGCTTGGCGTCCCTGGGCTGGGCCTGCGGGGCGGCCTTGGCCTCCGGCTTCGCGGCGGCGGCAGGCTCGGCCGCGGCGCGCACCACCCGGGGTTCCGGGGCCGGCTGCGGGGCCGGCTCGGCCTTCTCCGCGGCCCGGATCACCGGCGGGGGTTCGGGGATGGGCTTGGCGTCGTAGGCCGGGCCCTCGGCCTTCTCTTTTTCGGAGATGAGCTTCAGCTTGGCCGACAGCTCGCGGCGGGCGGAGGCCCAGTTGCGGTAATCCTCGGCCGCGGTGGAGGCCAGGTACTTGAAAACCTTGCGCCAGGAGACCTTGAAGAGCAGCTGCACCCCGGCGAAGAAGAGCACGGCGGAGAACAGGCCCGCGCCGACGCCGCCGAACATGCGCGTCAGCAGCTGGCCCAGGAAATAGCCCAGCCAGCCCCCGGCCGAGGCCCAGGGGCCGAAGCGGGAGCTGAGCAGCTCTATCATGGCGGACATCGAGCCCAGCATCAGCAGGGTGCCGGCGGTCAGGGTCAGCACGCCCTTGTGCGGCTTATTAAGGTTGGAGAGTATGGCCACCAGGCCGTAGAGCAGCAGCACCGGGAACAGGTAGGCGGTGTGGCCGAGGAAACCCGTCATCAGGTTCGCGACGGTGTCCCCCACCACGCCGCGCGAGCCGTGCGCGATGAGCGCCCAGAGCAGCCAGATATTAAAGGCGAAGGCCCCCGCCCAGTAGAGCACGTAGGAGAACGTGGAGGTCTTCTTCTTGCCCTGGGAGGCTCTGTTCTTGGCGAAGTCGCGCATTTTAGGCTCGGCGCCCGGCGGCGCTTATTTGTCGGTGAGGACCACCCGGAAGTTGAGTTCTTTCGGGTAGAGGGCCACCTTGCCCTGCGCGGCCAGCCAACCGAGGGCCAGGTAAAGCGCGGAGCTGGAAAGGTGGAGCTTCAGCTTGAGGTCCCAGGAGGAGGCGTCCCCCCCGGAGGCTTTCAGGGCCTCCAGGAGGTTGCCGGCGGTCTGGGCCACCGTGTCGGTGAACTTGGCGGCGTCCTGCATGTTACCTCTTTATGATGAACAGGTCGGCGTTGGGTTCCACCGGCTTGCCG
>CAYSYJ010000207.1:0-4191 GCA_964435105.1 uncultured Elusimicrobiaceae bacterium | reverse complement strand
CGTATATCCCCGAGGAGGCGTCGGCGGCGTCCGCCCAGTCCAGGGCCGGGGTCAGCGTCGCGCGCGGGGCGAGGTCCGCGGGCGCCACGGGCGCGGGAAGCGATGGCGGCGTAGTATCCTTGCGCACATAGAAGGCGTCGGAGAGTTCCGAGACATTCCCGGCATTATCGTAAACCCGCACGCTCACATAACCGGGGCCTTCCGGCAGGGCGGAGAAAGTGGAGGCGGCCAGGGCCCAGTCGGAGGTGTAGGCCGCGGAATTCAGGCCCAAGGCCGCGGCGTACCAGTCGGCGGCCAGGAAGCCGGTCTGGTTCTGCCCCGTGGCGACCTTCACCTCAAAACGCGACAGGAGGGAACCGCCGGCGTCGGTGAAGTCCACGTTATAGGTCCCGGAGTTGTCGGCGCGCCAGGTATCGTCGCCGGCCTGGTTGTCGGCCATGCCGGGCGGGGTGATATCCTTGTGCACGTAGAAGACGTCGCTCTGCGTGGTGGTCGCGCCGGACACGTCCCAGGCGCGCACGCTGACATAGTTGGTGGCGTTCTCCAGCAGTGCCGCGAAATCCACAGGCCAGTCCGCGGTATAGGCCGCGGCGTTGATATTGGAGGCGATGTACGTCCAGTCCTTCACGAGGGTGCCCGTCTGCCCCGGGGCGGAAGTCACCTTATACTGCGCCGCGGAGAGGCCGGAGGCTCCGGCGTCCTGGAAATCCACGTCGTAAACGGTGCCGGGCGCGTTGCGCCAGGCGTCGTCCCCGGCCTGGTTGTCCACCATGCGCGGCGCCGCGGTGGATTTCCTCACATAGAAGGCGTCGGAGAGCTCGGAGGAAAGGCCGGCGTTATCGTAGACCCGCACGCTGATATAGTTTAGGCCCGCCGCCAGCCCGTCGAACACGCCCTGCGGCAGCTGCCAGGCCGCGGAGTAGGAGTCCTGCTCTATCCCGGCCAGCACGGTGGTCCAGTCCGCGGTAACGGCGCCGGTCTGGGCGGGCCCGGTGGCGGCCTTCACCTGGAAGTAGGAGAGCCTGGAACCGCCGGCGTCGGCAAAAGAGACGGCGTAAAGCGCGGAATTATCGGCGCGCCAGGTATCGTCGCCGGCCTGGCCGTCGGTTATCACCGGGGCGGAGGTGTCTTTGCGCACGCGAAAAGCGTCCTCGAGCAGGGCGGAATTTCCGGCATTATCGTAGACGCGCACGCTCACATAGGAAGTGCCGGCCGGCAGCAGCAGCCAGGTGGAGATGCCTATGTCGAAGTCGGCGGCGTAGGAAACCGAGTTCAGCCCCGCGGCCCTGTCGAACCAGTCGGAGACCAGCGCGCCGGTCTGTCCCGGCCCGGTCATGATCCTGAGCTGGAACCTGTCGAGCTTGGAGGCCCCGTTGTCCTGGAAGTCCACGTTGTAGACGGCCCCAGGAGCGGAACGCCAAGCGTCGTCCCCGGGCTGATTATCTATGATGGCCGGGGCCAGGGCGTCCTTCTTGACATAGAAAACATCGGCCGCGGTCACGGTGGAGCCGGCGGCGTCCCAGGCGCGCACGCTCACATAATTAGTGCCGTCGCTGAGCAGGGAGAAATTGACGCCCCAGTCCGCGGCCAGCGACGCCGCGGCCAGCGGCGTGGAGGCGATGATGGCCCAGGGCACCGCGTTCACCCCGGTAAGGCCGGGCCCGCTCCAGACGGAGTATTCCGCGGACTCCAGCAGCGCGCCGCCCGCGTCGGCGAAGTCCACGTCGAAAACCGCGCCCGGGTCGGCCGAGCGCCAGGCGTCGTCGCCAGCCTGGTTGTCGGTTATCACCGGGGCGGACGTATCGACCCGCACCGAGTAGGTGGAGGACCAGGCGCCGTAATTGCCGGCATTGTCCAGGGCGCGGGCGCGCCAGTGGTACAGCCCGGACGCGAACTGGAACTGCGCCTGCGAGACCGCGGCCTGGGCGCTGGAGCTGAATACCAGGAAGTCCGACGCCGTGGAAACGTAGACATCGTAGGAATAAACACCGGAGCCAGCGTCGGCGGAATTGGTCCAGTCCAGGATAAGCAGGGCCTGGTTCGTTACGGTCCCGCTGGCCGGCGCCACCGCCGATACCTGCGAAGGAGCCGAGGTGTCCTTGCGCACGTAGAAGGCGTCGTTCAGCGCGGAGATATTGCCGGCCGTATCGTAAGCCCGCACGCTCACATAGGCCTGGCCCTCGGGCAGGGCGGCGAAGGTGGAGGCGCCTATACCGAAATCGGCGGTGTAGGAGGCGGCGGCGATGCCCGTCGCCGCGTCGAACCAGTCGGCGAGCAGGGTCCCGGTCTGGCCGGGCCCCGAGGTGATCTTAAGCGAGAAGCGGTCGAGCAACGAGCCGCCGGCGTCGGAGAGATCCACGTTGAAGACCGCGCCGGGGTCCGCGGCGCGCCAGACGTCGTCGCCGCCCTGGTTGTCGGTTATGACCGGCGTCAGGACATCCTTGCGTATGTGGAACACGTCCTCCGCTATGCGCTGGTTCCCGGCCGCGTCATAGACCTGCACAGAAACATAGTTCGTGCCGTTGGCCAGGAGACCCCAGGCGGCTTCGGAAAGTTTCCAATCGGAGGTATAGGAAGCGGCGGCGATACCGGAAGCTATGGGGCCGGCGGCGAAGGACACCAACTGGGCGCCGCCGCGGCCGGTAGAAGCGTACACCGCGTAAGCCGCCGATTCCAGCAGGGAACCGCCGGCGTCCGCGAAGTCCACGTTATAGACGGTGCCGGAAGAAGCGCGCCAGGCGTCATCGCCGGCTTGGTTGTCCACTGCCACGGGCAGGATGGTGTCCACGTAAACCGCGTAGGTGTCCGAATAGACCGAATAATTGGCGACATTGTCGCGGGCGCGGACCTTCCAGAAATATTTGCCGCTGTCGAGCGCGGCCGAGGTGGACATGGACACCGCCGGGAAGGAGCTGTACGTCACCGTGGTAAAGTCGGTGGACGTGGCCACCAGCAGGTCATAACCGTACAGACCGCTGGAAGCGTCCGAAGAATTACCCCAGTCGAAGAACACCGCCGGATTCTTCAGGAAGGCGCCCTCCGCCGGCAGGGCCGGGACCGGCACGGACGGCGGAGTTGTGTCCTTTTTCACGTAGAACGCGTCCACGGCCGGCGCCAGCGAGACGTTCCCGGAACCGTCGGTGGAGCGCACCGTCACGTAGTTGAAGCCTTCGCGCAGCAGTTCCCAGGTGGCTTCGGCGAGCGGCCAATCCTGCGCATAGGAGTCCACAGTGCCGGTGGCCACCTGGGTGGTCCAATCCTGCAGCAGCGAGCCGGTCTGGCCGGCGCCGGAATACACCCTGGTCTGGATGCCGCGCAGGCGCGAGCCGCCGGTATCCGCCGCGTCCACATTGTAAACGGTACCGGAAGAGGCGCGCCAGAGGTCGTCGCCGGGCTGGTTGTCCGTCACGGTGGGCGGCACTATATCGTGGCGGTGAATGGCGAGCATGGCCGGCATGTAGGTATTGGCGGATATGCCCGTGGTATGCGTGGTCCCGAGGGTGAAGACACGGCCGTTCCAGACGGCGCTGCGCAGGTCGCTGGAGGCGGACCACCCCGTCATCATGACGGCGTTGGTCTTGGTGTCTGCCTCCAGCTGCACGCCGTTGGGGATGCCGGTCCAGTTGCCCACCGTGGGCGCGGCGGCCAGCGTAGTGCCCCAGCCGCCGGAGGCCGTCCAGGTGGAATAACGGACCGTGTTGGCCAGGCGGTCTGCGGAAGCGACTATCAACTTGCCGCTCTTCCCCTCCCAAGCGGCGTCCAGCGAGCGGGCCTGACTGTTCCGGTTGCGCATACTGCCGTTCTCGGTGGCCTGGTAGGTCCAGCCGGAGCCGTCCCAGATAGAGGCGTTCCAGTCATTTCCCGAGTCTATGGCCGTTGCCCCTATGCGGTCCGAGTTCGGATCGGAGGCCAGCCTGATCCATTGCGCGTTGCCGTTGCTGCCGGTAAAGGCGAAATAGCTGGCCGTAAAGGCGTTCCAGGCCGAGCCGTTCCAGATGGTGGTATTGGCCCGGCCCGTGACGGCGGTGCCGCCGTAGGTGACCAGACAGTCTCCGCCCTGGCTTTCCCAGGCCACGTCGAAAGCCTGCTTGGTGGACAGGCCGAGGCTGGCGACTATCTGCGTGGTATCCGACCAGGCCGAACCGGTCCAGCGCGAAGCGTACAGGCGGTTAGAGGGGACGTTCAGGAAAG
>CAYSYJ010000206.1:0-4193 GCA_964435105.1 uncultured Elusimicrobiaceae bacterium | reverse complement strand
CGGCAGGTGGCGCCCGTCCATCAGTACCACCGAGAACATCCGGATGACGAAATCCAGCCAGTTCGTGGACCTGTTGAAGCCCAGGTCCGCATAAGGGTAATTCGCCATGCGGTCTATCATTTCCCGCGTCATCCGGGGGCTGGTGGGCGGCATGTAGACGGCTATGCCCTTGCTCTCCGTCAGCGGGAAACCCAGAGGGTCGCTGCCCAGAGCCGCGTTCTTGATGATAAGCCGGTCGGAGATGAACTTCTTCAGGTCCTCGGCGCTCCGCAGAGTTTCCGCCGCGCCGGGCGCGTTGCGGTCCAGCTGCCAGGAGAAGAAATGCACGAAGCTGTAGAGGTCGGCGTAGGGGCTCTTTATGTAGGTCCGGTCCGAAGGCCCCATGGCGCCGTAGCGAATGGCGTGCTTCTTGGCGATGCGCATGGCGTTGGTATCGTTGGTGGCCGCGGCGAGGCGCCCGAATTCCTTGACCCGGGCGGCCAGTTCCGGCAGGGCCGAAGTGCGCAGCGCGGACAGCGTGGCCCCGCCGCTGGAGCGGCCGGAATTCTCCAGCCTCTGCTGCGCCACACCGGCGTAATAGGTCCCGTAGGCGGAGACGATGACGGAGCCCAGGGACTCCTCGTTCATGCCCGGTTGGGAGGCCAGGGCCCCCAGGAAAGCCGAATAAGGGAAGCCCATGCCCGGGACAAGTTCCTCGGAGCCGACCACCACCTTAACGCTGTCCTTGACCTCGTAGGCCACCTCGGCCATCTGCATCAGGCAGGCGTCGAAAGCGAGCAGGTCCACGCCGCCGCCGGCGCGCACCGCCTCGCCGATGCGGCTGGCATTGATGACGTGGCGGGTCTCGTCGTCGGAGGAGATGCCGGTCAGCCAGCCGCCGCCGTGGTTCCACATGATGAGCAGGTATTTGCGGGCGGGAAAGCGGGCCTTGGCCCAGGTCATGAACTCCGTGACGCTGCGGGGATCTCCCATATTGGTATTGCCGGGATTGGGCAGCCTGCGGGAATTTATATTGCGGGGGTCGCTGTCGCGGGTGACATAGTAGCGGCGCACCCCGGTCCAGTCCCCTTCGGCGTGGGTGTCGCCGTGCTGGCCGTTCATGCGGCCCATCTCCACCACTATATTGAGGCGGTCGCTGGAACCGATCTTCTCCATGTCGTTGACGTTTATAAGGCCGAACTGCTCCAGGTTGTTCTTGGCGTTGATATAAACCAGCACGGTCCAGTCCTTCACACCTTCGGCCGCTATGTCGTTGAAAGCTCCCACCGGCGTGGGCTCCGGCGGCTCGCCTACCTTGGGGCCGTAACCGCCCTCCACGCCGAGCTGCTCGGAAGCGGAATTGGGGGCGTCGCGCAGGTCCGCCGGGATGGCGGGCCCGCGGGTCTGCGACAGGGTGAGGCCTGTGGCCAGCGCGAAAGCGAGAAGCGGCAGCAGGAGCAGTTTTTTCATGGCAGTGTCTCCGGGAAAGCCAGGGGGCGTCCCTTTAAAAGTATAGCCCCGCCGCCAAAAGGTGTCAAGGGACCGCCGGCCCCGCATTTTGTATCATGTTCCGGGGGGCCTCATGAGACTCAGTTTCCTGACCATAAACGCGCATAAGGGCTTTTCCGCGCTCAATAAGCGCTTCGCCCTGCCGGAGCTGCGGGAATGCGTGCACGACTCGGGAGCGGACGTCGTCTTCATGCAGGAGGTGGTCGGCCAGAACCTGCGCCACGCCGAGCGCTACTTCGGCTGGCCCACGAAGCCCCAGCATGAGTTCATGACCGAGCTCTCGGGCTTCAGCCACGCCTACGGGCGCAACGCGGTCTATACCGCCGGCCACCACGGCAACGCCATCCTGTCGCGCTTTCCCATCCTCCACTCGGAGAAAGTGGACATCTCCACCAACCGGCTGGAGAAGCGCGGCCTGCTCTATGCCAGGATACAGCTGCCGGAAAGAAAGCCGCCGCTGCACTGCGTCTGCGTGCACCTGGGCCTGCTCTGCGTCTCTCGGGCCAAGCAGTTCCGCAAGATCGCCGATTTCGTGCAGCGCGCAGTGCCCGACCACGAGCCGGCGATAGTGGCCGGCGATTTCAACGAATGGCGCAAGAACAAGAAGGACGAGCTGGAAACCCGACTGCTCATGAAGGATGCGGGACTTACCCTGCACGGCCGGAAACTGCGCACCTTCCCGGCGGCGCTGCCGGTCTTCCCGCTGGACCGGGTCTACCTGCGCGGCTTCAAGGTGCTAAAGGCCCAGGTGCTCAACAAGGGCCCCTGGAAGGACGTTTCCGACCACGCGGCCTTCCTGGCCGAGGCGGAATATTCCTGGGAAGGCGCCGCGCCGTCCCGATTAAATCATAAAATATCCGGGTGAGCCAGCTTCCGATACAGGAGAACGCCGGGGAGATACTCAAGGCGGCCGCCAAAAGCCGCCGGCTCATCATCTCTTCCCCCCCGGGCTCCGGCAAGTCCACCAAGGTGCCGCAGATCCTGCTCGATTCCGGCCGCGTGAAGGGCCGCATCGCCGTGCTGGAGCCGCGGCGGCTCGCCGCGCGCATGCTCGCCGACAGGGTGGCCAAAGAGCGCGGCGGCGCCGCCGGCGGCGAGGTGGGCTACCGGGTACGCTTCGAGGACAAGACCGGCCCCAAGACCCGCGTCATTTTCGAGACCGAGGGCATACTGCTGCGGGAGCTGGTGGCCGACCCGCAGCTCAAAAAATATTCCGCCGTCATCCTCGACGAATTCCACGAGCGCCACGTGCACGGCGACATAACCCTGGCCGCCTGCCTGGAACTGCAGAAGAGGAGCCGCCCCGACCTGCTGGTGGTGGTGATGTCGGCCACTCTCGACGAGAAGAAACTGGCCGCCTACCTGGCGCCCTGCGAGACGGTGCTGGCCGCGGGGCGCGCCTTTCCCGTGACCGTGGCCTACTGCGGCCCCGAGACGGCCCGCCTGCCGGCCTGGGAGGCCGCGGCGCGCACCTGCGCGCAGGTGGCGGCCCAGGTACCAGAAGGCCACACGCTGGTCTTCATGCCGGGCGCCTACGAGATAGGCCGCACCGCCGCCGAGATCGATAAAATACCGGCCCTGTCGGCTTTCGAGGTCCGCCCCCTGCACGGCGACCTGCCGCCTCGCGAGCAGGACGCCGCCGTGGCGCCCTCGGCCCGGCGCAAGATCATCGTCGCCACCAATATAGCGGAAACCTCGCTCACCATAGACGGCGTGACGGCCGTGGTGGACAGCGGCCTGGCCAAGGTAGCCCGCTACGACGGGGCCCGCGGCATCAACACACTCTTCACCGAGAACATAGCGGCCCCCTCGGCCGAACAGCGCGCCGGCCGCGCGGGCCGCACCCGCCCCGGCGTCTGCGCCCGCCTGTGGACCGAGCGCGACAATGCCGGCCGTCCGCTTTTCCTGGAGCCGGAGCTGCTGCGCGTGGACATCAGCGAGGCCCTGCTGACCCTCAAGGCCTGCGGCTACGCCGGTTTCGGCGCCTTGCGCTGGCTGGACACGCCTGAGAAGGCCGACATAGAGCGCGCCGAGCGGCTGTTGCGCGAGCTGGGCGCCACCGACGACCAAGGCGCCCTCACCGCCGACGGGCGGACCATGGCCGGCTACCCGCTGCACCCGCGCTACGCCCGCATGATGGCGGAAGGCGCCCGGCTGGGCTGCGCTTACGAATGCGCGCTCATAGCCGCCGCGGCGCAGGGCCGCGGCCTGTGGCTGGAGCGCGGCGGCCCCGGCGCGCGGCACCAGGAGCTCCGCTCGGACCTGGCCGCCGTGGTAAAAGCGCTGGAGCGCTGCGCCGACGCTGATTTCGACTTTTTCGCCTGCCAGAAGGCCGGGGTCAAGCAGAACGCCGCGCGCGACGCCTGGCGGCTGGCCCGCCGGCTCTCAGGCGGGGCCGGCCCCTCTGGCGGCGGCCTGCGCCTGGCGGCCAAATGTTTCCTGCGCGCCTTCCCCGACAGGGTCGGGGCGCTTTTCTCGGCGGACAAGGGCCGCTACCAGCTGCCCGGCGGCCGCCGCGGCCGGCTTGACCCGGCCAGCGCCGCCGCCGGGGCGCCCATTATCTGCGCCGGCGAAGCCCTGGAGAGCCGCCAAAAAGGCGCGGCCGACATCACCCTCTCTTTCGCGGCCGAGGTGCAGGAGCAGTGGCTGGCGGAAGCCTTCCCCGCCGACGTGGAGACCGTGAAGCGCGCCGCCCTGGACGAGGC
>CAYSYJ010000205.1:0-4207 GCA_964435105.1 uncultured Elusimicrobiaceae bacterium | reverse complement strand
CGCATCCGCCAGCTGATGAAGGGCCGCGGGCTCTCATTCAGCGAGGCGCGCGAGATAGTGTGGGCTTCCTCCGCCTTCACCACCCACACCCCCGTGATGGCCGGCAACGAGTATTTCGACTTCGAGCTGGTGCGCAAGTACTTCGAGAATTACGTGAAGGAGATAGGGCTGACCTTCCCTGAGTTCCTGGAGCTGGGCAAGGAGGAGCGCAACTCCCTGGGCTTCTGCATGACCGTGGTGGCCATGAAGCTCTGCGCCTTCCTCAACGGCGTGAGCCTGCTGCACCGCGACGTATCCCGCGACATGTGGCACAAGCTGTGGCCGCAGCTGCCCCGCTACGAGGTGCCCATCGAGGGCGTCACCAACGGCGTGCATACCTGCAGCTGGATCAGCCACGAGCACCACAAGCTCTACAGCAAGGCGCTGGCCGGCGGCCAGAACAATATCCCCGATTCCTGCGACTGGCCCAGGATCAACGAGATAGACGACAAGGAGTTCTGGGACACGCACATGGTGCGCAAGGTTAAACTGGTGAAGCTGGTGCGCGAGCGCCTCAAGCGCCAGCACACCCGCCTGTCCGCCGACCGCACGGTGCTGGCCGAGATAGACACGGTGCTGAACCCGGAATACCTGACCATCGGCTTCGCGCGGCGCTTCGCCACCTACAAGCGGGCGACGCTCTTCATGCGCGACCTGGAGCGCCTGCTGCAGCTGGTGACCGACGAGAACATGCCGGTGCAGTTCGTGTTCGCCGGCAAGGCCCACCAGGCGGACTCCCACGGCAAGGAGTTCATCAAGCAGGTGGCGCGCCTGTCCCTGGACAAGCGCTTCAGGAACCGCATCATCTTCGTGGAAGACTATAACATGAACGTGGCCCGCTACATGGTGCAGGGCGTGGACGTGTGGCTGAACAACCCCATCCGTCCGCTCGAGGCCAGCGGCACCAGCGGCATGAAGGCCGTCATCAACGGCGTCATGAACCTCTCGGTGCTCGACGGCTGGTGGCCCGAGGGCTACTCGCCGGACGTGGGCTGGGCCATAGGCGGCACCGAGGCCTACAACTCCGACGAGGAGCGCGACTACGTGGAGGCCGAGAGCATCTACAACCTCATCAAGAAGGTGGTGGCGCCGCTCTACTACGACCGCGGCCAGGACGGCCTGCCGCGCGGCTGGATCAAGATGATGAAGGCCTGCGTGCAGAAGCTGGTGCCCCATTTCAACACCAACCGCATGGTGCGCGAGTACTACGAGAAGTTCTACGTGCACGCCCACAGGTCGTCCAAGCGCTTCGCCGACAATACCCGCGTGGCGGAACTCGCCCGCTGGCGCCGCCGCCTGGAGGAGAACTGGCCGCGCGTCAAGGTGGTGACCGACCAGTTCAAGCCCGAGATGGAAGTGCACGCCGGGGCCAAGCTCCCGGTGACCGCCATAGTCTGGCTGGGCGAGCTCAAGCCCGAGGACGTGGACGTGCAGCTGCACGTGGGCACGGCCGGCGGCGAGGGGCTTTTCCGGGACGGCAGGTCCGTGTCCATGACGCACGACGCCCGCATGGGCGAGGCCTACGTGTACAAGGGGGAGGTGCCCTGCTACAAGAGCGGCCGGCACGACTTCGCCGTGCGCGTGATGGGCCGCCATCCCGACGCGGTCAACGCGCTGATGCCGCTTTATATAAAATGGAGCGAGGAGTAGTTGCTAATTCCCGCGCCATTTTATATATAATTGGAATAACGGCCGGTGACGGCCCGGTAGCACGACTTAAAGAGAGGTAAATAAGCAAATGGCAAAAGGTAAAGTTAAGTGGTTCAACGACAAGAAGGGGTTCGGCTTCATCATCCCGGAGGACGGTTCCAAGGACCTCTTCGTCCATCACTCTTCCATCCAGGGCGAGGGTTTCAAGACCCTGGCCGAGAACCAGGAAGTTGAGTGCGAGACCGAGAACACCGACAAGGGCCCGAAAGCCGTCAACGTCAAGAAGATACAGGCCGCCAAGTAAGCTTACTTACCTTGGAAAAAGACCGGCCCCGCTCCCGCGGGGCCGGTCCTTTTTTTGAGAAGGGGACGTTGGTTAGTTGGTTAGTTTTTAGACGGGAAAAACCGTTCAGGTGTGCGTGGACAAAAACTAACCAACTAACCAACGTCCCCTTAATAATATATGAAGTCGCGGAGGGTGATCTCGGGCGGGCGCTGGACGTCGGGCACGCGCACCCCGTCGTAGATGGTCACGCGCGTCCGGCGCTGCTCGGTCCAGTTCTTCTTGGCGTCGAGCTTGTGGGTATAGGCGTACTCGTAGCGCGCCTCGGCCGAGTCCGCGTCGAAGGCCAGCTCGGTCTGGGGCAGGCCGCGCTCGTCGCAGTAGATCTCGGTCTTGGCGAGGGGCTGCTCGCCGGAATCGTAGTCGGTGCGCAGCTCGCGGCGCAGGGTGCCGTCCTCGCGCCGGGCGTAGACGGTGCGGGCGCGCAGCTCGTTGTTCTGGCCGTAGACCGACTTGATCCGGGAGGCCGTGGGCTTGTCCCAGGCGTAGGTCTCCCTTTTGAGCTGGCGGCCCTCGGCGTCGTTCACGGTCTTCTCGGTAAGGTTATTGGCCTTGTCGTAGGCGAAGAGTGTAAGCGATTCCAGGTTCATCATGGGGTCGAAGGAATGCTCCTCGGTCACGAAGCCGCGGGCGTTGAAGATGCGGAAGATCTGGCGCACCGGCTTGCGCGCCGTCTCGCGCCCCTGGGAGGGGGAGGCGTCGTAGACGAAGACCGCCGCGAAATCCTTCTTCTTGTTGGCCCGGCAGAAATCGTCCAGGGAGGACTGGGCCTCCTCGCTGAAGGTGGAGGTCAGTTTCTCCTCGGACTTGCGCTTGTCGCAGAGGGCTTTGGATTCCTCCTTCTCCTTGTAGGAGTAGGAGTGCTTGAGGACCAGGTTCTTGCCCTCGTACTCCGCTTCCTCGATCTTCATGCCGTACATGTCGCAGGAGACCAGGTTGACGGTGCGGGCCGTGCCCGGGAGCCATTCCTTGCCGCGGCGCAGCGGCTGCATGCGGGAGATCTTGAGGGTGCGGGTGCGGGGTCGCAGCTCGGGGCAGGCCAGGTCGGTCTGGGCGGGCAGGGCGGCCGGCAGCGCCAGCAGCAGGGCGGCCAGGGTGCGGTACATGCGGTTCTCCATAGAGGGCAGGTTATAAAATATATTATACTCTCTACAAGCGCGGCGCAAGCGCAAGGAGGCGGTATGCCGGAGAACAAACCCGAGACTAAATCTATGCAGCTGGAAGTGCAGATGGACGAGGCCACCTCGCAGGGTATCTACGCCAACCTCGCCGGCGTCACCCACAGCGAGACGGAGTTCATCTTCGATTTCCTGTTCCTGCAGCCCAACCAGCCCAAGGCCAAGCTGCGCGCCAGGGTGATCTCCAGCCCCGTGCACACCAAGCGCTTCCTGACGGCGCTGCTCGAGAACATCAAGCGCTACGAGGAACGCTTCGGCGTGATCCCGGAACGGGCCGTCACCCTGACCCAGGGCCACAGCTGACCCCGGCGGGGGAAAAGAAAAAACCCGGAGCCTGCTCCGGGTTTTTTCATGCCCTGTCGGGCCTCAGGGCTGGCCCTGCAGCATGAAGACCGTGCGGTCCTTGGGCAGGTGGCACTGAAGCTTGTAGCCTTTCTCCTGCACGCGGGCCTGGGCGGCGGCCAGCAGCTGGTCCATCTGCTCGTCGTTATAGTCCGGGTCGGCGTGCCAGAGCACCAGTTCCTTGGCCGCGGCCTTATCGGCGGCGAAGTCCACCACGACGGTCAGTCCGGAATGGCCCTGCTTCTTGGCGGTCTCGTAATCCTTGTCGCTGTGCGCGGCGTCGTGAAAGAAGTAGTCGGAGCCGCGCACGAAGCCGGCCAGCTTTTCGTCGTAATCCTGGAAGGCGGTGGCGTCGCCCCAGATCTCGCTGTCGGGGGAATAGGTGACGCGCCTGCCCAGGACGTCCATCACGTAGATCATGGTGCTGGTGGGGTGGTTGGCGTACATGGCCGAGAGCTTGACCTGGGGGAAGAGCTCGTAGTTGTCCTCCAGGATCTCGTACACGTCGATCTTGGCCTTGGGGGCCTTGTTGGCCAGCGAGAAGGAGCTGTAGAAGGTGGCCTGGGCCACTTCCTTCAGGGTCTTCTCGGGGTCGTTGGAGCCTATCAGGTGGATGGAGAAGTTGGAGTCGTAGACCGGGGCGAAATTGGCCAGG
>CAYSYJ010000204.1:0-4247 GCA_964435105.1 uncultured Elusimicrobiaceae bacterium | reverse complement strand
AGAAGATAAAATGAAGGCCGGGCTGGAGAAGGAATTCGGCGCCGCCGCCGAGGTCCGCCGCCGGAACCGCGTCTGGGCGGACGTCGAGACCGCCAAGCTGCCCCAGGTCATGGCCTGGCTGCGGAAGCAGGGCTTCGACCACCTCGCGACCGTGACCGGTTTCGACGAGGGGGAGAACCTCGGCGCCTACTACCACGTGACCGACACGCACGTCATCGTCACCGTCAAGGTCAAGACGCCCCGCGCCAATCCTTCGCTCCCGAGCGTCCTCGGGACCTTCCCGGGCGCCCTCTCCTACGAGCGCGAGCTGGAAGACATGCTCGGCATAAAGGTGGAAGGCCTGCCGCCCGGCCGCCGCTACCCGCTGGACGAGAACTTCCCCAGGGACCAGTACCCGCTGCGCAAGGACTGGAAGGTGGAAGACTACCTCGCCAAGAACCCGATCGTTCCGACGGAGGCCAAATAATGTCCAAGATAACCATCCCCTTCGGGCCCCAGCACATAGCGCTGAAGGAGCCGGAAAACTTCATGCTCGTCCTGGAGGGCGAGCAGATCACCAGCGCCGGCGTGAACCTGGGCTACAACCACCGCGGCATGGAGAAGGCCGCCGAGAACCGCACCTATATCCAGGACCTGTACCTGATAGAGCGCGTCTGCGGCATCTGCTCGCACTCCCACACGACCTGCTACATCTCCAACGTCGAAGAGCTGGCCAAGGCCGAGACGCCCAAGCGCGCCCTCGCCATCCGCGCCCTCTTCGGGGAGCTCGAGCGCGTGCACAGCCACCTGCTGTGGATCGGCGTGGCCGGCTACGAGATGGGCTTCGAAACGCTGTTCATGTACACCTGGCGCGACCGCGAGCAGGTGCTGGACTGCCTGGAGCTCCTCTCCGGCAACCGCGTGCACTATTCCATCAACACCATCGGCGGCGTGCGCCGCGACGTCTCGGCCGAGCAGAAGGCGGAGGTGCTCAAGCGCATCGACTACCTGGTCGAGCGCACCAACTACTACATCAAGCTCGCCACCGAGGAGCCCACCGTCTACGCCCGCACCAGCAAGGTGGGCATGCTGCCCCCCGAAGTCGCGCTCGAGCGCAACGCCGTGGGCCCCACCGCCCGCGCGTCCGGCATAGCGAGGGACGTCCGCAAGGACGACCCGTACCTCATCTATAACGAGCTGGACTTCAAGGTCATCACCCACAACACCAACGACGTGTTCGGCCGCCTGGTCGTGCGCGCGCTGGAGCTGGTGGAGTCCTACAAGATGATCAAGCAGATCCTCAACAACCTGCCCGAAGGCCCCATAGCCGTGAAGGTGCCCATGCGCATAGCCCCCGGCGAGGCCGTGAACCACTACGAGGCGCCCCGCGGCGAGGACATCCACTACCTCAAGTCCAACGGCACCGACAAGCCCGAACGCCTGAAGGTGCGCGCCCCCACCCTGGCGAACCTCCAGAGCGTGGCGTACATGCTCGAGGGCGGCTGGCTGGCCGACGTGCCGCTGGTGATCGCCGCCATCGACCCCTGCATGTCCTGCACCGACCGCGCCGTGGTCTGGGACCCCAGGAAGGGCAAGAAGCAGGTCTACGGCTGGGAAGAGCTGCGCAAGATGAGCATAGAGCAGTACCGCCGGCGCGGCGTGGACTTCACGCGGCTGTAAGCGTCATTCCGGCGAAAGCCGGGACGTCATTCCGGCGAAAGCCGGAAACCAGTAAAGGAAAACAAATGGAATTGATACTACCCTTAGCTTACCTCATACTCTTCCCGGGCTTCCTGTTCCTGGCGGTCTACGGGCTGTTCCTGCAGTGGGTGGACCGCAAGCTCTGCGCCGTCATGCAGAACCGCATGGGCCCGCCCTGGTTCCAGCCCTTCGCGGACTTCGTCAAGCTGCTGGCCAAGGAAGTGATCGTGCCGGACGCCGCGGATTCCGCGATGTTCCGCGCCCTGCCCTACGTGGCCATGGCCGCGGTCATGACCGCGATGGTCTCCATCCCGGTAATGGGCCCGCAGGCGCTGTTCAGCTTCCAGGGCGACCTGGTGGCCGTCATCTACCTGCTGACGATCCCCACCGTGACCTTCTTCCTGGCCGGCTGGAGCTCCACGAGCCCCTACTCTACCGTCGGCTCCATGCGCGTGCTGACCCAGCTGTTCGCCTACGAGGTCCCGCTGATGCTCTCCCTGATCGGCCCGGCCATCCTCGCCGGCACCTGGAACATCTCCGAGATCGCCGCTTTCTTCGCGGCGCACCCGGTGCTGATCCCGGCCCAGCTGCTGGGCTTCCTGGCCTCCCTGATAGCGCTCCAGGGCAAGCTGGAGCGCCTGCCTTTCGACATCCCGCACGCCAAGAACGAGATTACCGGCGGCCAGTTCACCGAGTATTCGGGCCGCCTGCTGAACTTCTTCCTGCTCGCGGTCGACATGGAGCTCGTCGTGGGCGCGGCCCTGCTCAACGCGGTGTTCCTGGGCGGCTCGCTCGGTTTCGCCGGCCTGGCCGGCGTGGGCGTGTTCCTGGGCAAGACACTGGCCATCACCTTCCTGCTGGCCCTGCTGAAGGTCCTGATGGCCCGCATCCGCATCGAGCAGATGATCAACTTCTGCTGGAAGTACCTGGCCCCGGTGGCGATGGCCCAGGTGGCTTTCGACATCTTCCTCAAGTTCAAATTAGGATAAACCATGAAAAAGCCCGCAAGAGTCTTCAGCGAAGTAGTCAGGCACCTGTTCAAGAAGCCGGCCACCTGCGCCTACCCCTTCGAGCCGGCCCGCATCATGCCGCATTTCCGCGGCCGCATCGACTTCGACTCCGCCAGGTGCATAGGCTGCCAGATGTGCGTGCGCGTCTGCCCGGCGAAGGCGATCGAGATACCCCTGTCGGCCGAGCAGCCGCCGGCCCCGGCGCCCGCGGAAGGCCAGCCGGCCGCCCCGGCCAGGAAGAAGTTCGACTGCATCATGAAGCTCGACCACTGCGTGTACTGCGCGCAGTGCGTGGAGGTCTGCCCCAAGAAGGCCCTGATCATGACGCAGGACTTCGAGCTGGCCCAGGTGGACAAAAAGAAGCTGCGCCGCCACTACAAGTAAGCGGCCCGCGGCCCGCGAAGAAGCCGGCCCCGGGCCGGCTTCTTCTTTTCCCGCGGTTCCAAAGGCGGGGGCAAATCTTTTATAATTAACCTATGAACATCTCCCTCAACACCGGCGCCGTCGGGAACTGGGCCGATTCCAGCCTGGTCCTCGGCAATACCCCGACGGCCTACCTGCTGGCCGTGGCCGCCTTCTGCGCCGCGCTGGCCCTGCTCTACATAATCAAGAACGTCGGCGTGGCCCGCCTGAAGGCCTTCGCCCAGACCACAGAGACCGACCTGGACGACCTGGTCATCGGGCTCATCGGGAAGTTCCGCTGGTTCGAGTACCAGCTGGCGGCGCTCTTCGTGGCCACGCGCTACCTCAACCGGGCCCCGGTCTTCGACAAGGCCTTCCGCCTGCTCCTGCTGGTGGTCTTCACCTACCGGGCCATAACCATTATACAGGACCTCCTGACCTACGGCATCGACCGGGTGGCCTCCAGCCGGGACCTGGACGGCCAGGCAAAAACCTCGGTGGTAAAGAGCACCCAGGTCATCCTGCGCACCCTGGTCTGGGTGGCGGCGGTGCTCTTCGTGCTGGACAACCTCGGCGTCAACATCTCGGCCGTGCTGACCGGCCTGGGCATAGGCGGCGTGGCGGTGGCCCTGGCCGCGCAGGCCATACTGGGCGACCTGTTCAACTTCTTCGTCATCCTGCTGGACAAGCCGTTCAACATAGGCGACTTCATAGTCTCCGACGCCGTTTCCGGCACCATCGAGCACATAGGCCTCAAATCCACCCGCATCCGCAGCATCTCCGGCGAGATGGTGGTGGTCTCCAACTCCAACCTGCTGGGCTCGCGCATCCGCAACTACAAGGACCTCACCAAGCGCCGCGTGGTCTTTATCAGCAAGGTGGTCTACGGCACCGCGCCGGAAAAGCTCAAGCTGGTGCCGGAACTGGTGAGGAAGGCGGTCCTTTCCAGGCCCAAGGCGGAATTCGACCGCTGCAACCTGTCCAATTGCGGCGACTCCTCCCTGGATTTCGAGACCGTCTACTACGTCAACGAGCCGGATTACGCCGCCTACATGGCCGCCCATGAGCAGGTGCTCCTGGGCGTTATCGAGGCTTTCGCGGGCGCGGAGATAGAGTTCGCCTACCCGACCCAGACCGTTTTGGTTAAGAAGTAAG
>CAYSYJ010000203.1:0-4255 GCA_964435105.1 uncultured Elusimicrobiaceae bacterium | reverse complement strand
GCCAGGAACTCCCCCGTCTTCTCCGGGTCGAGGTTCATGAATCCGTCGCAGTCCATGAAGACCGGCTCGGCGCCCAGGTAGCGCACGGCGTTGATCGGGGCGATGAAGGTGAGGGCCGGCGCCAGCACCTCGTCCCCGGGGCCGACGCCGCAGAGGCGCAGCGCCACCTGCAGGCCGGAGGTTCCGTTGACCACGGCCACGGCGTGCCTGGCGCCGGTGAACGCGGCCAGCTTCTCCTCGAAGGTCTCGACGTAGCCGCCGGCGCTGGACACCCAGCCGGTGTCCAGGCATTTCTTGACGTACTTCCAGGCGTTGCCGCCTATGTTGGGCTCGGAAAGGGCTATGAAGTTCTTAGACATTGTAGATATCCCACTTGTAGCGCGCCAGGTTGGCCGGCTCGCGGAACCACTTCACCGTCTCGGCTAGGCCGCGCTCCAGCGTGTACTTCGGCGCCCAGCCGGTCAGCGCCTTTATCTGCGCGTTGTCGCACAGCAGGCGCTCCACCTCGCTTTTCGCCGGACGGAGCCTGGCGTTCTCGCGCTCTATCGAGGCTTTTTTTCCGGACACCTTTATCAGCAGCCCGGCCAGGTCCCCGACGGAGATCTCGCGGCCGCTGCCGATGTTGACGGTGCGGCCCACGGCCGCGTCGCAGGCGGCCAGCGCCAGGAAGCCGGCGCAGGTGTCCTTGACGAAGTTCAGATCGCGCGTCGGGTGCAGCGCGCCGAGCTTTATTTTCTTCGCCCCGGCGAGCAGCTGAGTGATGATCGTCGGGATCACGGCGCGCGCGCTCTGTCGCGGGCCGTAGGTATTGAACGGCCGGGCGGTGATGACCGGCAGCTTGAAAGAGAGGTGAAACGACTCCGCTATCTTGTCGGCGCCAATCTTGCTGGCCGAATACGGCGACTGTCCCTGCAGCGGGTGGCTCTCGCTGATCGGCACCTGGCGGGCCGTGCCGTAGACCTCCGAAGTAGAAGTGACAATCACCCGTTCCGTGCCCAGGTCGCGCGCCGCCTGCAGCACGTTCAGCGTGCCCTTCACGTTGGTGTCCACGTAAGAGTCCGGGGAGTGGTAGGAGAACGGGATGGCGATCAGCGCGGCCAGGTGGAAGACGGCGTCCTGCCCCCTCATCGCGGAGCGCACGCCGTTGGGATCGCGGATGTCGCCGGCGAACACCTCGATGTTCTTCAGCTTGCTCTTGGGCAGGGTGTCCAGCCAGCCCCAGCTGTTGAAAGAATTGTAATAGACGAAGGCCTTCACCCGGCAGCCCGCGTCCAGCAGCGCCTCGGCGAGGTGGCTGCCGATGAAGCCGTCGGCCCCGGTGACCAGCACTTTCTTGTTCTTTAGGTTCATGCTTTCCCCTTGGAGTACTGCGCGATCTGGGCGCGGCAGACCGGCAGGACGTCCTGTCCGGCGGCGTAAGCGCGGGTCCACTCAATAATCTTGTCTATGGCCGTACCGATATGCCAGCGGGGCCTCCAGCCCAGCCGCCGGCGGGCCTTGCCGGAATCCAGGCGCAGGTAATGCGCCTCGTGCGGGTGGCGGCCCTTGTCTATCTCGTAGCCGGGCGCTTCGGGCCAATGACCGAACATGCGCTTTACTATCCACTCCACGTCCCTGGCGTCGCCGGCGTCTGGCCCGAAGTTCCAGGCCGAAGCAAACTTCGGGCCGTGCTTGTAAAGCTTCTCGGCGAGCAGCAGGTAGCCAGACAGCGGCTCCAGCACGTGCTGCCAGGGGCGCACGGCACGCGGCGAGCGTATGCGGACCTTCTCCCCCCGGAGCGCGGCGCGGATGATATCGGGGATCAGGCGGTCCGCCGCCCAGTCGCCGCCGCCTATCACGTTGCCGGCGCGGGCGCTGGCCAGCGCCACGCCGTGGCGCTTGTAGTCGGCAGGGTTGAAAAAAGAGTTGCGGTAGGCGGCCGTCACCAGCTCCGAGCAGCCCTTGGAGGAGGAGTATGGGTCGAAGCCGCCCATCGGCTCCTCCTCGCGGAAGGGCCGATTATGCTCCAGATTTTCGTAGCACTTGTCGGTGGTAACGTTCACCGCGGCCTTCACGCCGCCGCAGCCGCGCACGGCCTCCAACAGGTTCACCACGCCCATCACGTTGGTCTCATAGGTCTCGGCGGGGTTCTTATAAGATTCGCGCACCAGCGGCTGGGCCGCCATGTGGATGACTATCTCCGGCTGCGCTGCCTTCATGGCGCGGGACAATTTTCCCGCGTCCCTGATGTCCCCGATAACCGATCTCATCCGCCTGTCCAGGCTGCACAAATCGAAAAGGCTCGGCTTAGTCGGAGGCTTTAAGGCGTAGCCGGTAACCTTGGCGCCCAGCATGTCCAGCCAAATTGAAAGCCAGGCCCCTTTAAAGCCGGTGTGGCCCGTCAAGAATACCCGCTTGCCTTCCCAGAATTTGGTCATTATTTCCAGATCTTCCACGGCGCTTTTCCGGAAGACCACATATCTTCCAACTCACGCTTGTCGCGAAGCGTATCCATGCATTTCCAGAAGCCGGTGTGTTTGAAGGCGGAAAGTTCTCCATCCCGGGCCAAACCCTCCAATGGGGCGCGCTCCCACACCACGCTTTCGGACTCCCCGATGTAATCGAAGATTCCAGGTTCCAGCACGAAGAAGCCTCCGTTTATCCACGCGCCATCTCCGTGAGGTTTCTCCTTGAACTCATGAACCTTGCCGGCCTTATCAAACTCTACCGCGCCGAAGCGCCCCGCCGGCTGAACTATCGTCATCGTGGCCAGTCCCTTCCGGGACTTGTGAAAGGCCACGAGTCTCTTTATATCGACATCCGACACGCCGTCGCCGTAAGTCAGCATGAAAGGTTTATTCTCCAGGTATTTCCGAACCCGCCATATTCTGCCGCCGGTCATAGTGGCTGCGCCGGTATCCACCAGGGTAACCTTCCATGGCTCGGCCTTGCCATGATGAACTTCCATGCAGTTCTTCTTCATGTCTATGGTCACGTCGGCCTGATGCAGGAAGTAGTTGGCGAAGTACTCCTTTATCATGTAGCCCTTGTAGCCGAGGCAAAGGACGAAATCGTTGTAGCCCTGCTGGGAATAGCCTTTCATTATGTGCCAGAGTATCGGCTTATCGCCGATCTCCGCCATAGGCTTGGGCTTAAGGTCAGTCTCCTCGCTCAGCCTGGTCCCCATTCCACCCGCCAATATAACGACTTTCATCATTCTCCCCTTATTTCCGCTTACCCCGCCCATAAATATCGTCGAACCGCACTATATCGTCTTCGCCCACGTATTCTCCGTTCTGCACCTCTATCATCTCCAGCGGCACCTTGCCGGGGTTCTCCAGGCGGTGCATGGTGGACTTGGGCACATAGGTGCTCTCGTTCTCATGGACTACAGACACTTTTCTACCCAGGGTGACCTTGGCAGTGCCTTTCACCACTATCCAGTGCTCGCTGCGGTGATAATGCAGTTGGTGGCTGAGTTTCTGGCCGGGCTTCACCACGATGCGCTTGATCTTGTAGCGGGGGCCTTCTTCCAGGATTGTGTAACTGCCCCAGGGACGGTAGGTGGTCATATGCTCCACCACCTCTTTGCGCTTGCGCTCCTTGAGGGTGTCGACTATCTCTTTTACGCGCTGGGCCTGGCCGCGCCGGGCTATAAGCAGGGCGTCAGTGGTGTCTATGATGATAAGGTCCTTGAGGCCGATGGTGGAGATAAGGCGCTTCTCGCCCATCATTATGGTGCGCTTGGTGTCCAGGGCGAGGATATCCCCCACCTTTACGTTGCCGTCACCGTCTGGCGGAATGACCTCATGCAGGGAATCCCAGCTTCCCACGTCGCTCCAGAGTATGTCTATGGGCAGCACGGCGGCTTTGCGCGACTTCTCCATCACGGCGTAGTCGATAGAGATGGACGGCATGTTCTTGAAGTCCGCCACCATTTTGGCAAAAGTCTGCGCCATCCTGCGGCCGATCTCGGGGGCATGGGCCTTGAACTCGGCCTGCATGGTGCCTATGGAGAAAGCGAACATGCCGGAATTCCAATAGTAATTGCCGCCGGCCAGGTATTTCTCGGCGGTCTTAAGATCGGGCTTCTCGGCGAATTTCTCCACCCTGCAGACGCCGCCGTTGCCGGGGGCTTTACCGCCTTTCTTGATATAGCCGTAGCCGGTCTCTGGGCGGCTGGGCTTAACGCCGAAAGTGACTATGCTGCCGGCCTTGGCGGCGGCCTCGGCCTGCCTGGCGTAGCGGGCGAATTTTTCTACCGGCTCTATGATAT
>CAYSYJ010000202.1:0-4278 GCA_964435105.1 uncultured Elusimicrobiaceae bacterium | reverse complement strand
GAAGTGTCAACAGAATTAAACTTTCAAATATGATTCAATTCTACTAGACGGGACACAGCTTCGGCAACTATGTGGCTAACTACACCAAGGTGCTCATGGGTGGAGCCACGGCCCCGCTGACCTTGTGGACGGACACAAAGATACAGGGCACCATCCCGGGCGGCCTTGCCGCCGGGGATCATGACCTGTACGTCGAGCGCTTCCTTAACGGCGGCATTGCCAGGAGCGGTGTCCTCGGTTTCACCGTAGGTGCGCCCACCTTGGGCAGCGTCAGCCCGTCCACAGCCGCGGTCATAGCGCCGTTCACCATAACGGGTTACAACTTCGGCAACTACGTTGCCAACTACACCAAGGTGCTCATCAACGGGACCACCTGCCCGCTTACTCTGTGGACCGAAACCAAGATACAGGGCAAACTGCCGTTCCTGCTTGCGGGTAGTTATCCCGTGCAGGTGCAGCGGTATCTCAATGGGGGTCTGGCCGAAAGCGCCACGGCCTATATAAACGTTGAGGAACCGGTCATCTCCAGCATGACGCCGACCAGCGGCGCGGTTGGGACTGTCTTCAACCTCTACGGTACTGGCTTCGGGCCTTATGACGCCACAATAGCCAAGGTCTTCCTGGGCGGCACGCAATGCGCCTTGAGTCTCTGGACTGATACCAGAATAACCGGCACCGTGCCTTCGGGCTTGAGCTACGGCACACATACCGTAGTGGCCATGCGCGGCCCGGCGGTCTCCAGCGGCCTTGAGTTCTACCTCCCCGGCGGCTACAATCCGTCTATGATGCGTCTTGGGGCAACGTCTGCCGCCCTGGAGTTCAAGCTGGGCGAGGTCTACGTCTACCCCGACCCGGCCAAGGCAGGCAAAGTGCCCACCTTCCATGTGGAGGTAGGCACGGCCGACAGCGTGAAGATAAAAGTCTTTACCGTGGCCGGGCAACTGGCGCACGAGGCCACCCTGACGGGCAATCCGCAGGCCGTGGGTTCGACCTACGCCTACGAGTATCCCTGGACAGGCCGCATAGCCAGCGGCGTTTACTATTACACCATCGAGGCCGAGAGATCCGGAAAGAAGTTGAGATCAAAAGGCCGCTTCGCGGTGGTGAGGTAATAAGGAAAATATGAAAAACACCATTAAAATATTTTCCCTGCTCCTGCTGGTTTCAGCCGCGGCCAACGCCGCGCAGACGGGCGCGCAGTTCCTGAAGATAGATACGGACGCGCGCCTTAGCGGCATGGCTTCGGGCGGCGCGGCTTCGGCGCTGGGTGTTAACGCGCTGAGCTACAACCCGGCTGGGCTTGCCGCCATGACCGGCCCGGAGGCGGCGTTCAGCCATAGCCAATGGCTGATGGATTCCACCCATGACTTCATAGGCTTCGGTATGCCGGTGAAGAAATTCTCGCTGGCGCTGGGCGTGACGCGCCTTTCCAACAGTAAGATGGAAGGCCGCGCAGACGACGGCAGCACCGCCGGGGGCTACAGCGCCTACGACCAGGCCGTCAGCCTGGGCTTCGGCTTCAAGAGCGTGGGCGGCGCCGTTAAGTACATCCAGAGCAGCATCGCCGGAGTTAAGGCCGACGCCTTTGCCGTGGACCTGGGCGCCAGGCAAAAACTTAACAGCTTGCCTGTCACCGTAGGCCTCGGCGTACAGAACCTTGGTACGGGGATAAAGTACCTGTCCCAGCGGGACAACCTGCCGCTTAGCGTGAACGCCGGGCTTAGCTTCGCGGTGCTGCCCGGCATGGGGCTGTCGCTCGACGTGAAACGGCTGGTCTACGACAAGCAGACGGTGTTCTCGGCCGGCACGGAGTACGCTATGCTGATAGGCGGGGCCGGGTTCGCGTTGCGCGGCGGCTACGGGCTGACCGGGCTAACGCAGAACAATGAGAAGAGCGGCCTTTGCGTGGGCGCCGGGGTGATGGCCCTGGGCGCGCAGCTGGATTACGCCGTTTCCCCGGAGACGGGTCTTGGCAGCGTGCAGCGGATTACGATAAAAAAGAAATTCTAACGCGTACTTCCTGTGGGGGGGTAAGCAAGTTGGAGTGATGACGGTAACTGTCGTCCATTACTTATTTTCCCAGGTCACCTTCAGCGCGTTCTTCCTGGGGTTGTAGTCGAAATTATATTTGCCCAGTTTCTCCGGCAGGGTCTCGGCGCGGTGATCCTTCATGTGCCCGCGGAAATCGTCGGTGCAGAGGTCCTCCAGGGCCACCAGGTCGCCGGCCAGCCAGCGGTGCGTGCGCGTTATCAGGGCCTTGGGCGACCCAAGGGCCAGGGTTTCGCTTATCGAGAGACTGGAGCTTTCGCGGGGCAGGGAAACGGTGGAACCCTTGTAGCCCATGAAATTCGGCCCGCCGCAGATGACGGTGGCCCAGGAGATGACGGGGGCCTCGTCGCTGCCCAGCATGCTGACATAGAGGTCGGACCGGCCCCCGAAGGCCTCCCCGCCGAAATCCACCTGGGGGAAAGTGACGGTCAGCTCCCCTTTCTCCTTATTGAGCTTGAGCTTGGTGGCGGAATTGATCTGCACGTAGCCGCCGCGCGACAGCGGGGTGGGCAGGCCCAGGTCATAGGTGCGGTACACGCCCGCCGGCTCCGGCGCGGGCGCCGGCAGGGGCAGGCCGGCCGGCAGTGGCCCGCCGTCAGCCCGGGCGCAGACCGGCTGGGGGGCCCCGGGCATGCGGTCATAATCCCGGATGCCGTCCCAGAGCGAGGGGTTGAGGGAATGGTCGCCTATGTCGGCCGCGCGCATGGCGTTCAGGTTGAACTCGGGAAGGCCCTCGGAAAAAACCGGGGCCGCGGCCAATAGGACTACCAGCGCGCTTTTAAGCATATCCATATTATGGCACCTTCCCAAAGGGCCCGGCAGGGCCTAAGTTCCCTGAAATTAATGGGTCCTATGGGACTAGTAGCGGGAGGGGGCGGAAAGGTTCAGTTCAGAAATCGTACTTGGCCGCGAAGGAGAGCAAGGGGCCGCCCGGCAGGCGGGTACGGGCATTGCGGTCGTCGTACCTGGTCCCGGTATAGTGGGAACTCTTGAACTGCCAGCCCAGCGAGGGCGTGACCTGCAGCCGCCGCGACAGGTAAACCGAGGGTTTAAGCGTGAGGTAGGAGATCTCGTAATAGAAGGCCTCGCCCTTGTCGGGCCGGCCGCTGAGCAGGTACTGCTCGAGCGCGGTGCCGCCTTCCAGCTCGGCGCTGGCGAAAGGCAGGGGGCGCCAGGCGGCGGCGAGGCGGAAGTACTTGGGGGGCTGCAGCGAGGCGGAAAAAGAGAGTTTTTTGGCCGCCTGCCAGCGCGCCATGAAAGGCGCGATTATGGTCACCTTCTCGGTGACATAGCGGTAGCCGATAAAGGGGAAGGGCATGCCTCGCAGGAAGGAGCGGCGGGTGGAATAAGTGAAGCCCCAGAGCCAGGCGTGCGGCCCTTTCTCCGAGAAAGTACGGGAATAGGTCAGGCCCAGGTCCGTCTCGGCGGGGGAATGGTAGGGGCGGTCGGAATTGGATTCCACGCCCAGCAGCAGCCTGTCGCGCTTGCTCTCGGCGGTGAGCCGCAGGCCGGTCTTGTAAAGTTCCTCCGGAAAAGGCGTACCGCCCAGGCCGCGCAAATGCTCGGCCGAGGCCGACAGGCGCAGCGCCAGCCCGGCGGCCCGGCCCAGCGCGGCTTCCCCGTTCACCCCGGCGCGCCGGGTTATGAGCCCGTCGGGCGAGGCGTATGAGATGCTGGTCCCGAGCGAGGCGGCCGGGGCCGGCGGGCGGCCCTGCGCGGCGGCGCCGGCGGGACAGAGGGCGAGGACGGCGAGGAAAAGCGCGAAGCGGGTCATAGGTGGTTGCCGAGTTCTATGGGCTCGCGGCTCAGCGCGTCGCGGCCTATCAGCCAGAAGCTCCAGAAAATAACGGCCGAGCCGCAGAAGAAGATGAACTTCTGCACGGCCTGCGGCTGGGCGATGAGGCCCAGTTCGGTGAGCAGGTAGGTCCAGTCGTGGACCCCGCCGCCGACCAGCGGCAGCTCCTGCTTTATCGCGTCGCCGGCGTAGATGCTGACGTTCAGCAGGTTCTGCCCTATCCAGAACAGGCACAGCTGCCAGCCCAGGTTGGCCCCGCGCCGCAGGAGGTGCGCCAGGCAGACGGCGGGCACCAGCACCTGGAAGAGCGTGCCGGCCGCCATCATGACGAACTTGGGCAGGAAACCCAGCACGACGTGGCCGGCCTCGTGGAAGGCCAGGTTCACGTAGTCGAGGGCGGAAAAATACTTTTCGTGGACCAGCCAGCGGGTGTA
>CAYSYJ010000201.1:0-4317 GCA_964435105.1 uncultured Elusimicrobiaceae bacterium | reverse complement strand
CGGCTTCCTCAACCGCGTGGCCGCCTCCGGCCACGAGCTGGCGGGCGTGGTGTCCCAGCCGGACCGCCCCGCCGGGCGCGGGCAGAAAATGTGCTGCTCCCCCGTGGACGCCCTGGCCGCGAAGCTCTGCCTGGAGGCCCATAAGCCGGCTTCCAAGGCCGAACTGCATTCCGTCATCGCCGCGCTCAAGCCCGATCTCGGCGTGGTAGTGGCCTACGGCCGCCTGATCCCCGAGGAGACCCTGCGCCTGGCGCGCCACGGCTTCCTGAACGTGCATTTCTCCCTGCTGCCGGCCTACCGCGGCGCGGCGCCGGTGCAGCGCGCGCTGATGGACGGGGTCAAGACCACCGGGGTCACCCTGTTCTGGCTGGATAAGGGCATGGACACCGGGCCGGTCTTCCTCCGGCGCGAGGTGCCGGTGGAGGATCCCGACGACGCCCTTTCGCTTTTCGGGAAGCTGACGGCGGCCGGTTCCGACCTGCTCGCGGAGGGCCTCCAAAAGATCTCGGCCGGCGACATCGCGCGCGAGCCCCAGGCCGGCGAGCCGTCCCTGGCGCCCAAGATACAGCCTTCCGACGCCCGGCTGGATTTCTCGGAGCCGGCCGCGAAACTGCTGGGCCGGGTGCGGGGTCTGGCCTGCGGGCCGCGGGCCAGGTTCACCCTGCCCGCCTCCGACGGCCGCCTCCTCACCGTGCAGGTGCTGGCGGCGGCGCTGGCGCAGGAGCGGCCGGGCGCGCCGGGCACCGTCCTCGCCGTTGAGCCCGGCGGCGGCTTTGTTGTAAAATGTGGCGCCGGGGCCCTCCTCGTGAAAAGGGTGAGGCCGGAGGGCAAGAAAGAGATGGCCGGGGCCGATTTCCTGAACGGCCAGCGCCTGCGGCAGGGGGCTTCTCTTGCCGGGACCTAAGGAGACTATCGTGGGGATAAAAGAATTCTACCAGCGGCATTTTTCCGCCTCCGACGAGCGGATAGTCAGCGCGGGCTTCGTGGCCCGCGTGGGAGGCGTGGGCCTGGTCCTGTCGGTGCTCACCTATTTCCTCTTCTCCTGGAGCATGGAGACCGTCATCCACAACCGCAAGGAAGTGCTGGTGCCGGACATCTCCGGCAAGTCCTCGGTCAACGCCCTGCAGGCGCTCTCCGAGAACAACCTGGCCATGAAGATCGAGGGCTACGAGTTCAACGAGGACGTGCCGATCGGCACCGTCCTGCGCCAGATCCCGGACGCCGGCTCCACCGTGCGCGAGGGCAAGATCGTGCGGGTGGTCTTCAGCCAGGGCGGCGAGTCCGTGTTCACCCCCAACCTCATAGGCCTGCCGCTGCGCAACGCCGAGCTGCTGCTGCGCCAGCGCCAGCTGGTCCTGGGCGAGGTCAGCGAGTCCTATTCCCTCAAGGCCGAGAAGGGCACGGTCCTTTCGCAGGACCCCAAGTCCGAGCTCAGCGTTTCCAAGAACACCATGGTGCAGGTGGTGGTCTCCGCCGGGGCCCCGCCGGCCGGCATCGTGATGATGCCGGACTTCCGGCAGAAGAAGAGCGAGGAGGCCCAGGACTGGGCCTCGCAGAACAGCCTGAGCCTCGCCATCTCGGAGGACCCCAATTCGCTGTTCCCCGGCGGCACCGTGATCGACCAGAGCCCGGCTCCCGACACCGTGGTCTCCGCCGACGCCAGGATCTCGCTTACGGTGAGCTCCCGCAAGACCGCCGCCGGCGGCTCGGAGAAGGAGTTCCGCGTCCATTACGAGGTTTCCCAGAGCGGCTCGCAGCGCCACATCCGCGTGGTGGCGCTGGGCAAGCGCGGCGACCGCGAGATCTTCAACGGCCTGCGCGATCCCGGCTCCAAGATAGACCTGAGCGTGCCCTACGGCGGGGCCGAGAAGATCCGCATCTTCGTCAACGGCATCCTCGTCGAGGAGCGGGTGGTGAAATGAAGGCCCCCCGCTTCCCCCTGCCCGCCGGGCGGCCCGCCCTGGTGCCCTCGGTGCTGTCGGCGGATTTCCGCCGGCTGGACCGCAGCCTGGCCCCGGTGCGGCGCCTGGCCGACTGGGTGCAGGTGGACGTTATGGACGGGCGCTTCGTGCCCAATATCAGTTTCGGGCCGGCCATTACCGCGGCGGTGGCCGCCGCCTCCCGCCTGCCGGTGGACGCCCACCTGATGGTGGAGGACCCCGGCAAGTTCCTGGAGCCGTTCGCCAAGGCTGGCGCCGGGCTTATCACCGTGCACGCAGAGGCCCGCGGCGCGGCCGCCTGCCTGCGGGCGGTCAAGAAAATGGGGCTCAAGGCCGGCCTGGCCCTGCGGCCCCGCACCCCCGCAGCTAAACTGCGCCCTTTCCTGAAAGATATAGACCTGGCCCTGGTGATGACGGTGGAGCCGGGTTTCGGCGGGCAGGGCTTCATGCGCGACATGCTGCCAAAGGTTTTCGAGGCCCGCCGCCTGATCGCCGCCTGCGGGCGGCCGGTCTGGCTGCAGGTGGACGGGGGCATCAACGCCGAAACGGCCGTGCTGGCCGCGGCGGCCGGGGCGGACTCGCTGGTGATAGGCAGCGCCCTGTTCGGGGCGGCGGACCCGGCGGGCTTCCTCCGGGCCATGCGGAAAAAGATCTGACTCCGGGGGGCGGGACAAATGGGCGCGAAAAAGATACTGATCGTAGAGGACGAAGACCTGATAGCCAGGGTGCTGGCCATACGGCTGGAGGGCCTGGGCTACAAGGTCGCCACCGCTTCCGACGGCGAAGAGGGCCTGGCCGCCGTGAAGAAGGAGAAGCCGGACCTGGTCATCCTCGACATCGGCCTGCCCAGGCTCGACGGCAACACCCTCTGCGAGCTGATAAAGAACGGCCCGGACACCAAGGACGTCAAGGTCATCATGCTGACCGGCAAGCGCCTGGTCGGGGACATGGAAAAGGCCTTTTCCAGCGGGGCGGACTTCTACATCAACAAGCCCTACGACTGGAGCCGCTTCATGGAGCGGGTGAAACAGCTCATAGGGTAGTTCCCAAAGCCCTCCCGAATATAATATAATAATCGTTCACGCGAACCCGCGCAGCCGCGGGCCGCGGCCGATTTTTTGCCGTCTTGCGCGCAGCGCTATATACGGCGCACAGGTCGGCGATCCAAGGAGGATACTATGGCAGTTGTTCTGAGGCTTCAGAGAATAGGCAAGCGCACCCAGCCGCATTACCGGATAGTCGCCATCGAGAAATCGAGCGGCCCGCACGGCGAGCCGCTGGAAGTGGTCGGCCACTACGATCCCAAGGCCGCCAAGGACAAGGAAAAGGTCACGATCAACCCCGAGAAGGTGGACCGCTGGGTCAAGAACGGCGCCAAGCCTTCCGAGACCGTCGGCTCCCTGATCGCCCGCGCCCGCAAGGCCGCGGCCCAGAAGTAAGGGGCGCCGCATGAAGGACCTGCTGATGTACGTTATCGGCTCGCTGGTGGAGAACCCGCAGGCCGTCAAGATCGGCGTCAACGAGGACGGGGACACGCTCCGCTTCAAGCTGGAAGTGGCCTCCTCCGACCGCGGCAAGGTCATAGGCAAGGAAGGCCGGGTGGTGAAATCCATCCGCACCGTGCTGCAGACCGCCGCCGCCAGGCAGAACAAGAAAGTCTACCTGGACATAGACTAAAGCGGAGATCTTTGACATGCGCGTGGACGCGGTCACGCTTTTCCCGGCGATGATAGACTCGCCGCTGCGGGAGAGCATCGTGGGCCGCGCGCGCGACGAGGGGTTCCTGGAGCTCGGCTTCTCGAACCCCCGCGATTTCACCGAGGACCGCCACCGCACGGTGGACGATAAGCCGTACGGCGGCGGGACCGGCATGGTCATGATGGCCGAGCCGGTGTACCGGGCCCTGAAGAAGGTCAAAAAGCGGAATTCTTTCGTGATCCTGCTGACCCCCAAGGGCCGGAAGTTCGACCAGGCGGCCGCCGTCGAGCTTTCGAAAAAGAAGCACCTGGTCTTTATCTGCGGCCACTACGAGGGCGTCGACGAGCGGATCACCCCGCTGGCCGACCTGCAGCTTTCGATCGGCGACTACGTGCTGACCGGCGGCGAGCCGGCGGCGGTGGCCGTGATAGACGCGGTGACGCGCCTGATCCCGGGCGTGCTGCGCAAGAGCGACGCCACCGTGAACGAGACCTTCGGGGACGGGCTGCTGGAGGCGCCGCATTACACCAGGCCGGCGGTCTGGCGCGGCAAGGCGGTGCCGGCCGAGCTCGTGAGCGGCAACCACCGGCTGATAGCCGAGTGGCGCGGCCGGCAGGCCGCGGAGCTGATGGCCGGCCCGCTGCCACCCCGCCCGCCCACCTTCTGCGTGGGCTGCCCG
>CAYSYJ010000200.1:0-4384 GCA_964435105.1 uncultured Elusimicrobiaceae bacterium | reverse complement strand
ACGTCTACGGCAACGGGGCCAGAGGCGCCTGGACCTACAATTACGCGGCCGGGGCCAAGGCCACTGACGACGAGCGCAACGACGCCAAGCGCGTATCGCTGACCAATATCCAGGCCCGCGCCACCAACAAGGTGCACACGCTGGCGGTCGGCGACGTGTTCGAATCCTTCTCGCAGTATTCGCTGGCCACCTCGCTGAAAGGCGGCTCCTACCGGTTCTCGAAAGAGGGGACGAAACTCCCTGAACTGACCGCGGTATTCGGTTCGGCGTACCCGCGCTGGGATTCGCTCTGGCGCGACCCCGCGACCCGCACCGTGAACCGCCTGGCCACCGGCCTGCGCCTCGAACAGCAGTTGGGCGCCGACCTGTGGGCCGCGGCCAGCTACGTGGGCGCCAAGGATACCGCCCGGGTGTCGGCCACCGACTCCCTGTACGACTCGAAGAACTACGGCGTGGATTTCGGCTATAACCCCATCCCCGGCCTGACGATGAACGGCGAGTATTCCTCGTCGGACTATGACGAGGCCACTAACGGCCTCTCGGAGAAAGGCGCCGCGGCCCGTTTCGAGATCACCGGCGACGCCGACCCGAGCCGCGTCACGCTGGAGTACGAGAACGTACAGCCCGACTTCCTGTCCCCGCTGGGCTCGGCCACCCCGGACCGCCGCAAGCTCAAAGCCAAGTGGCGCTACAAGTATTCCAGGCGCGTCACCTTCAACTCCGGCCTGCTCTGGTACCGCAATAACCTGGACAATAACGTGGCGGCCGGCACCACCTATAACTGGAAGCCCGAGCTCGGCGTCTCCGTGAAGCGCCCCTTCGCCGCGCGCGCCTATTCCAACGCCGACCTTTCCTATAAGTTCGACCGCAAGTACGGCGCGGGCTCCAGCGCCGCCGACCATTACCTGAACGCCAACTACCGCGACCGCTTCGGCGAACTGGATTCCGACACCAACCTGGGCTACACCCTCTACAGGACCGAGGCGGACGTGCGCGACGCGAGCGAGGTCACCTTCAACACCTCGCTCAGCTCCCGCCACGAGGCGAAGGCGCTGGTGCTCAAGCCCTCCGTCAACCTCGGCGCCTGGTACTCCAAGGACGAGCTCGCGGACGAGACCGACAAGCTCTACGAGTATTCGCTGGGGCTCGGGGTGGACGCCCCCGAGGCCGACCTGACCTCCGACCTGCGCCTGGGCGCCAATACCCTTAAGAAGTCGGCCGCCGGGACCGACGACTCCAGCCGCTTCTTCGCGGCCCTGTCCGCCTACTGGCGCCCCAAGCTGCTCGCCAAGCTCAACGAGAGCACCGTCTTCCTGCGCGCCGGCTTCAACGACTACGCCTTCACCACCACGAGCCGCAACTTCCGCGAGAAGAGCCTGACCATAGGACTGAACACCGCTTTCTGAGGAAAGAGGAAACTAGAGGGGAAAATATGAAAAAACTTCTGATAATAGCCGCAGCGCTGCTCCTGACCGCGGGGGCCGCCGACGCCAAATGGTGGATCTTCGGCAAGTCCAAGGCGGATATCGGCCTGAGGTACCTGCATATCAACGGCGTCTCCGCCGACGAGACCGGGCCCAGGATAAAGCTCTTCCGCGAAATGCTGGGCCCCGACGGCCTGGTTAAGATCTCCGGCCGCGCCTCCGGGGGGCAGATAGGCGCGGTGCGCGTCACGCTGGACGATAAGGCCACCTGGACCGAGGTAAAGCTGGCGGCCAACGGGACCTTCGAACATTCTTTCAAACCCGAGCCGGGCAAGACCTATGCCCTGCTGATAGAAGTGACGGACACTGCCGGCAAGATGAACAAGCCGGAGGAGACCCGCAAGGAGTTGACCCTCTCTGAAGAGAACGTGCAGGCCAAGGTCAAGGAAGCCCTGGACGCGCTGTTCCAGGCCTATAACGCCGAGGACCTGCGCAAGTTCATGGCCGGCGTGGGGGAGAACTTCGCCGCCGACAAGGGCATACTCGAGCGGGCGGTCAAGCGCGACTTCGACGCGCTTAGCGCCATCAACCTGCGCTATACCCTCAACAATGTCGCCGCCGGCGCGCAGGGCCGCGTTTTCGCCGCGATCACCTACAACCGCATGGTCATGGTCAATAAGAGCGGCCAGACCAGCACCGACACCGGCAGCACCGAGTTCGTCTTCGACTCCAAGGAAGGGAAGCTTTCGCTGTTCAGCATGAAGCAGCCGCTGATGTTCGGCCTCTCGGACGCCGAGAACGTGGCCACCGGCGAGGTCGCCGGCAATACCGGCACCGCCCTCGTTATCGACGAAACCGGCAATCTCGGCGGCGCGGAAACGGTCACAGTGGACTGCAGGACCGACTCCTGCACCGGGACAATGTGTGCGATGCCGTACACATTCTCGTCCGAAAATTATTTCTGTGCCTCATCCGGAGGCGGTGGAGACATCTGGTTCTACTCTATAGCGTCCAACATAGGGTACTCTGCGCCCGTACAAGCTAAGGAGTTCTCCAAATCGCTAACCTCTCTCACCTCCGCGGAAGTCAAAAATCTTTCCGGATACTCCGCGCCTGGAGGCAGCATTCCGGCGTCCACCGTCAACTCTTATTGTTTCTACCTGGGGGCCGACTATTACTGCGTGCAGCCGGAGACAATCCCCTCAACTGGAAACGAAATAGCGAAATTCAAGGTAAAACAGTTCTGAACCAAGTCGCGAGCGCGGCGCCGGGCGGTCCCGGCGCCGGCTTCTTTTACGGGGATAATTTATGAGAAACCTGATCCTTTCCTTAGTCCTGCTGAGCGCCGCGCTGCCCGCGCGGGCAGAGGGGCCCAAGACCTACGGCGACGCCATGAACGACCTCGGCTGGCTTTCCCGCGACGCCGCGGCCTGGCGCAAGAACCTGCGGGAGGGCATACAGGCGCAGACCGGCAACCTGGAGACGCGCCGGCGGCTGGAGCATACCAAGGCCGTCGTCGAGGAGATGATACAGCGCGACAATATCGCCAAGGCCTGCAAGGTGGTGGAGGTGGGCGCCACCGTGGCCACCGTCGGCATAGGCGGCATAGCCCTGGCCACCACCAAGGGCCTCAGCGTAGCCACCAAAGAGGGCGCCGCCATCGCCGCCAAGTACATGCTCAAGGAAGGCGCCAAGGAAGCCGGTAAAGAAGCCCTGGGCGTGCCCGGCTACAGCGACGCGGTAAAGGCCGGCGTCTTCGTCTTCAATAATTTCGACCAGAACGAACTGCAGACCCAGCTGTCCAAGGGCGACATCGAACTGCTGCTCAAGGCGAAGAAACTCCTGGAGGACGATTCCGACGGGCGCACCCTCAAGGAGAAACTGCCGGAACTAAGGGAAATACTCTTCGAAGCCGAAGACCGGCTGGAAAAGACCGCGGCGGCCATAGCCGCCTCCAACAGCCTGATCGAGGAGACCAAGGCGAAGGCGGGCAAGCTTTACCTCGAGGCCCAGCGCCTCAAGGAGAAAGAGGAGAAAGAGGCGGAGAAACGGGCCCAGGAGGCGAAGGCCTCCAGGGAGAAGGATATAAAGGCCCCGCGGGTAGCCAAGCCCGCCGCCGTGCCGCCGCCCGCGGCGGAGCCGAAGGAAAGCGCCGAGGAAAAGCGCCGCAAGATGCAGCAGGCCATAGACAGGTACATCGCCTCGCTCAAGGCCTCCATCGAGCGCTCCCAGAAAGCCGCCGACGCCGCCTGGGACGAGATCCAGGCCAAGACCCGGGACTCCGGCACGCGCTATTACGTTTCCCACGAGATACAGGACCTTTACGAGGGGCTGATATACGGCGAGGGTAACCTGGGCACCAGCCGCACCTACCACTCCCTGCAGGCGGTGGAGAGCTCGGCCGAGAACACCGCCAAGGCCATCGAGGCGAAGCGCCAGGAGCTGGAGACGCAGAAGGCCGAGATAAAGTCCAGGGTCGAGCCCATCATCAACGACATCGCCGGCTACATAGGGCAGTGGCGCTCCGCCATCGGGCAGTACAAGCCGCTCGGCTACTATGTGCCGGAAGCCCCCGACCTGGAGCTCATGAAGGCCTGGAACTCCTGCTATGAGCTTCCGCTGCGCAACGCCGACAGTTACCTGAAAGGCACCGACGGCCTGGCCGGCAAATACCTGTCGCTCGCGGCCAAGGCCCGCGGCCTGAAGGACGGCATCTACGGCCAGACCAGGGAGTTCCTGGCCTCTTACGCCTCCAAGCTGCAGGCCTACAAGGACTATCACCCGCAGGTGGCCGGCCAGCTGGAGAAGCTCAACGCCTCCCTGGCCAGGCACTACGAGGTCCTCAACGCCCTCGGCGGCAAGTTCGTGCAGGAGTTCGCCTACGACGGGAAATACGACCTGGCCAACCTGGAGAAAGCCCTGGCCGAGGCCAAGCCGGCCTTCGCCGAGGCCCAAAAGCT
>CAYSYJ010000199.1:0-4395 GCA_964435105.1 uncultured Elusimicrobiaceae bacterium | reverse complement strand
AAGGCCGCAGCAGCAACAGCGGCAGGGGGGCGGTTCCCGCTCCGGCCAGCGCCGGCAGCAGCAGCCCCGCCAGGAACAGCGCCAGTCCCAATCCCGCCAGGAACAGCGCCAGTCCCAACCCCGCCAGGAACGGCGCCCCGACCGGCCGCGGCAGCGGCAGGGCGAGCCGGGCCGCGGCCGGGGCGGCGACTCCCGCCGGGAAGGCCGGGGCGGCCGCCAGGAGAACCGCGGGCGCGGCGCCGGCCAGCCCAACCGCTACGGCGTGGCGCGCGATCACGGGCGCCTTGTGGAGGAATCCCCCTATTTCGAGGAGCCAAGCCGCGGCCCCAGGCGCCCCAGGCAGGAGCCCCGGCGCCAGGCCCAGCCGGCGCCCGCCAAGACCGGGGGGAACTGGTTCACCCGCTTCCTGAAAGGCCGCTCCGCCAAGTAGCCGGGAATGCGGTGTAACCGGCGGCCTTTTTTTGGTATATTTCCCCTATGAGGGACGAAGCTTCCTCGGCCCGGGCGCAGTTGCCGGACGAATCCATCATACGCAAGGTCCTCGACCTGGCTCCCATGGCTATGGCCATAGTGGCCATGGACGGGACCATCGAATACATAAACAAGAAAGCCGTAGAGGCCTTCGGCTTCCCGCATTCCGACATCCCGAACATGGACCGCTGGTGGGCGCAGGCCTACCCTGACCCCGCTTACCGCGAGCAGGTCATAACCGACTGGATGGGCCGCGTCACGGCCGCGGTGGGAAAGGGAGCTGAGATCCAGGGCAACCAGTACCTGGTCACCTGCAAGGACGGCGCCAAGAAGCACTTCTATATCTTCGGAGTCATCGCCGCGGACAAGGTTTTCGTGATGTTCGAGGACGTCACCCACCGCGTGAACACCGAGCGCGCCCTGCGCGAGGGCCGCACGGTCCTGCACCGTATCCTCGAGCAGGCCCCGGTGGCCATGTCGGTACAGGACCTCGACGCCCGGGTGGAGTTCGTCAACCGGAAGTTCACGGAGATCTTCGGCTATTCGCACGATGACGTCTCCGACCCGAAGCGCTTCGCGCAGAATTTCTTCCCGGACGAGACGAGCAGGTCCGCGACCTTCGCCACCTGGAAGAAATGGGTGGAGGAATCCCTGACCAGCGGCCGGGAAATGCCGGGGGGGGAGTTCCGCGTCAGGCGCAAGGACGGGACCGTAAGGACCGTGGTCATAACCGGCATAACCACGCAGGACCGCAAGGTCATCTCGGTATTCTCCGACATAACCGACCAGAAGGACGCCGCCGGCATACTGCAGGAGAGCGAGAAGACCCTGCGCCGCATACTGGAGCAATGCCCGGTCTGCATCGCCGTGCATTCGCTGGACGGCAGGATAGAATTCATCAACGGGAAGTTCACCCAGACTTTCGGCTACGTCCCGGCGGACATGCCCACCCTGCAGCGCTGGACCGAACTGGCTTACCCCGACGAGAACTACCGCAGGGAGCTGACGGCCCTCTGGGCGGGGTGGACGGAGAGGTCCGTCCGCACCGGGACGGAAATGCCCGGCGGGGAATTCCGGGTGGTCTGCAAGGACGGCTCCGTAAAGACCGCCTTCATAACCGGCGTGGTGACCGCCGACGGCAAGGTGGTCTCCCTGCTGGACGACATCACCGGCCGCGTCGAGACAGAACGGGCCCTGCGCGAGAGCGAAAGCCGCTACCGGGCGCTGGTGGAGACCACACGCACCGGTTACGTGATCATCAACAGCGAGGGCCGGGTGCTGGACGCCAACACGGAATATGTCCGCCTGACCGGCCGCAAGGACCTGAAAGAGATCCTGGGGCGGCAGGTGCTGGACTGGACCGCGGAGAGCCACAAAGCCAGGAACGCGGAAGCCGTGGCCAAGTGCGTAAGGGACGGGTATATCTTCAACCTCGAGATGGATTATTGCGGGCCCGACGGAACGATCATCCCGGTGGAGATCAGCGCCACGGTGATGACCAAGGAAGGCGCGCCGCAGATACTATCGCTTTGCCGCGACATAAGTTCCCGGCGCCGCAGCGAGGACGAGATCCGCAACCTGAACCAGAGCCTGGAGAAAAGGGTGGAAGAGCGCACCGCCGAGCTCAGCCGAGCGAACGAGCAGCTGACGGCCCTGATCGCCCGGAGCGCCGAGGCCGAGAAGGCCAAGGACAAGCTGCAGGAGCAGCTGCTGCAGTCGCAGAAGCTGGAAGCCGTGGGCCGCCTGGCCGGCGGCATCGCCCACGACTTCAACAATATCCTGGTCTCTATCAGCGGCTACGCCGAGATCCTGCAGGACACCATGCCGCCCGGCTCGCCCGCCCGCTCGGACCTGGCGGAGATCCTGCTGGAGACGGAGCGCGGGGCCGCGCTGACCCGCCAGCTGCTGACTTTCAGTTCCAAGCAGGAAACGCGGCTGGAGAAGGTGGACATCAACGCCGTAGCCGCCGGCAGCGAAAAGATGCTGAAGCGGCTCATCGGCGCGAACATGCACCTGGAGCCCAGGCTGTCCCCGGACCTCTACCCCGTCACGGCGGACCCGACCCAGCTTTCACAGGTGATAATCAACCTGGTCATCAACGCCCGGGACGCCATGCCAGATGGCGGCCGGATAGGGCTGGAGACCCGCAACGTAGAGCTGGGCCGCGATGCGGAAGGGATGAGGCTGGCGCCGGCCCCGGGCAGCTACGCCGAACTGAAGATAGCCGACACCGGCACCGGCATGTCCCGGGAAACGATGTCGCACCTGTTCGAGCCCTTCTATACCACCAAGAAGGAGGGGCAGGGCACAGGGCTGGGGCTTTCCACGGTTTACGGCATCATCTCCCGCGCCAAAGGCGGCATCGCGGTGGAAAGCGCCGAGGGAAAAGGCACCACTTTCAGGATCTACCTGCCGAAGGCGGCCTGAAGCCGCAGCCAGGGAGAAGGGCCGCGCGCTGGCGCGGCCTTTATTTTTGCGGGGCGCGGTTGTAGAAGCCGAGGATCAGGCCCAGCGCCAGCGACCACAGCGCGGCGAGGCCGATGCGGAAGTCCGGCGGCAGCAGGAAGGTCACGGTATGCGCCGGGACCCAGAACCACAAGAGCGAGAGCAGGCTTTTATCGAGGTTGGCCCAGTTGGGCCGCCCGTCTATGGCATTGTCTATCAGGCGGTGGGCGATAACGAGGAAAGGCCCGAACTGCAGGTTCATGGAAAGCGAGACCGCGAAGGCCCGGCCGGCGGCGCCCAGCTGGGGCAGCAGGCCGTGGGCGGCAAGCCCGTCGACGAAAGCCACGAAACCCGTGAAGGCGTACTTGATGCAGACGGCCAAGGCCGCCCAGCCGGCCATGCGCAGGAGCGTGCCGCGGGGTCCGAAGGGGGAGAACACCCGGCCGGCCGCGAGCCACTTGGAAAACACCTCGCCCAGCGTGCCCAGCAGGGCGAACTGGGCCATGGCTGTCAGTATCGGGTGGCTTTTAACGAGGGAAACATAGAGGTCCATGACAGGATTCTACCATTTCCGGCCGTCGGGGGGCCAAAGCGGGGCGCGGGCCGGGGGAAAACGGAAATTGTATAATCTCCCTTAGATCAACGGAGGGGCTATGAACGAGAAAACGCAGGGCGTGAGTTGGGACCTGACCTCATATTTCCCGGCCTTCGACGGGCCGGAGATGCGGGCTTTCAAGAAAAAGCTGGAAGCGGACATAAAGGCGCTGCAGAAGAAGGCCGCCAAGGCCGCGCCGCTGGCCGCGAAGAACGCGGCGGAATGGGAAAAGCTCATCCTGGCCGCCGAGGCCGTAGAGACCCGGCTGGGCCATATCATCGCCTACCTCCACTGTCTCGAGGCCGCGCACGCCGACCGCGAGGACTATGCCGCCGAGATGGCCCGTCTCTCCTCCCTGGCCGCCGAATATTCAAAGTTCGCCGTGGACCTGCTCAGGGCCTTCAAGGAAGTGCCGGAAAAGGTCTTCGCCGCTTTCCTCAAGCGCGAGAAACTGAAAGACATCGCCTATTCCCTCAAGCGTACCAGGGAGGCCGCCCGCCGCACCATGAGCCCCGCCGAGGAGAAACTGGCCGCCGAACTCTCCGTGGACGGTTTCCAGTCCTGGGAGCGCCTCTACAACAAGCTCTCCTCCAAGCTCAGTTTCGAGATGCGCTGGCCCGACGGCCGCGTCGAGACGCTGCCGATCTCGCGCTGGCGCGCGCTGATGGCCGATACCGACCGGGCCGTGGGCCGGGCCGCCTTCGAGGGCGGCAACCGGGCCTGGGCCGGCATCGAGGACGCCTGCGCGGCCGCCCTGAACGCCCTGGCCGGCACCCGCCTGACCCTGCAGAAGCGCCGCGGGCATAAACATTTCCTGGACCAGTCCCTGTTCGGGGCGGGCATAAAGCGCTCCACCCTCGACGCCATGTACAAGGCCGTGGAGC
>CAYSYJ010000198.1:0-4405 GCA_964435105.1 uncultured Elusimicrobiaceae bacterium | reverse complement strand
ACCACGTTGGCGCCGTATTCCACGTAGACGCCGGCGTCCCAGTGCAGCCTGAAGTCGAGGGCCGTGATGCGGCCGGCCTTGGTGACGCCCATCTTTATCCTGGCGGTGCAGCCCAGGCGCTGGTAGGTATTGTAGAACTCCTGCGCGCGGCCCCAGAGCAGCTTGACCGGGCGGCCGGGCACGGCGATGGCGAGCGCCGCCGCGATGATCTCCATGGTCACGCCGGCCTTGCCGCCGAAACCGCCGCCGATATAGGTGCTGATGACGCGCACGTCCTTATGGCCGATGCCGAAGGCCTTGAGGGTCTCGGCGAAGACGTGCCGCTGCGTGAACGGCGACTGGGAAGAGGTCCACATGGTCAGGCGGCCGGAGGAGTCGTAAAGCCCGATGGCGGAGTGAGGCTCTATGGCGCAATGCGCGTAGCGCGGCACCGTGTAGATGTCCTCCAGCACCAGGTCGGCCTCCTTGAAGCCTTTTTCCAGGTCGCCCTTGCGGATCTTGCGCCAGTGGGCGATATTGGTGCCCGGCTTGGGGAAGAACCATGGGACATGGGTATAATCCTTGAGGTCCGGGTGCACGAGGGGGGAATCCTTCTCGAAGGCCTTCACCGCGTCCAGCACGGCCGGCAGCTCCTTGTACTCCACCTTGACCAGCGCCGCGGCGCGCTGGGCGGTCTTGGCGTCGGTGGCCACCACGGCGGCCACCTGCTCGCCCACGAAGCGCACCACGTCGTTAGCGAAAATATAGCGGTCGTTCATGTACAGGCCGAACTTGTGCGTGAAGTTGCGGCCGGTCACGACCTTGACCACGCCGCGCACCTTCTCGGCGGCGGAGGTGTCGATGGAAACTATGCGGGCGTGGGCGTGGGGGCTTTCCACGAGGGCCGCGTAGAGCAGGCCGGGGCCGAACTCGAGGTCGTCGGTGTATTGGGCGGCGCCGCGGATCTTTTCCCAGCCGTCCACGCGCGGCAGGCTGTGCCCGACGGCTTTCAGCCCGTCTTCAGCTTTCTTAAGCCTGGGCGCTTTCCTGGGTTTGGCGATGAGTTTCTGAAGGTCCATAAAAGGTCCTCGATCTGCTTTATTTCGTCTGCGGGGCCGGGGCGCAATTGGTCATGACCAGGCGCACCGGGGAAGCGGCTTTGGTATTGTTCTGGCCGAGGATGACGCTCTGCACGCATTGCCCGGCGGCGGTGGGGAAAGCCTCTACCTTTACCGTGTCCAGCACCATAGCCCCGGCGGGACCGCGCCAGTACCGCAGCACGGGCGCGGCGCTCACCGGAGAATTGCCGGCCGCGGCGCCGTTAATATGGATCACCGCGCCCGGGGGCTCCGTCAGGATATCCACGCTTTCCACGATATAACCGGTCTGCGCCTCCGGCGCGGAGGCCGCGCGCTTGGCCCCGAAACCGAAGCCCTTCTTGGCTCCGAGTCCGCCGTACGTGCCGGACTGGGGCATGGCGCAGGCGGCCAGCAGGGCCGCGGCGAGCATTAAAGCGGTATTTTTCATGTCACTTCCCCTTTACCGTCTCGGCGATGGCTTCGACTATGGGCTCGTAGCCGGTGCAGCGGCACAAATTGCCGGCTATGGCCTCCTTGATGTCGTGCGCGTCCGCCTTAGGGTTCTTCTCGAGCAGCTCGGTGGCGGAAAGTATCACGCCGGGGGCGCAGAAGCCGCACTGGAAGGCGTTCTTCTCGTGGAATTTCTTCTGGAGCTTCTGGGTCCACTTTCGGGTGGTATTGGCGCCTTCCAGGGTCACCAGCTCGGCGCCGTCGGCCTCCACGGCCAGGGCCAGGCAGGAACGGATGGTGCGGCCGTTCATCAGCACGGTGCAGGTGCCGCAGTCGCCGCGGTCGCAGCCCACCTTGGGGCTCTTTATGCCCAGGCGGCCGCGCAGGGTGTCCAGCAGCACGTCGCTGGGCTCCACTTCCAGGGAGACGCGCTCCCCGTTCAGGGTAAAGTTGATCCTATGGGTCTTCATGCGATATTCTCCGAACCGTACTTGGGGCCTTTGCCGAACAGCCGGGCCACGGCCTTCTCGAGCGCGCGGCCCAGCATCACCTGCGTCATGTGCAGGCGGTATTCCTTCGAGGAGCGGATATCGCTGATGGGGGACACTTCCTGCAGGATCGTCGCCTTGGCCCGGGCCAGCACTTTCTCGCCGAGCTTATTGCCGTTGAGCACGGCCTCGGTCTTCGGGCAGCGGGCGGGTTTGGGCCCGAGGGCGCAGGCGGCCACGCGGTAGGTATTGTCCGCGAAGGCCAGCGCGGCTATGCCGCCCTGGGCCAGGTCCTCGCCGTCGTAGCGGGAAAGCTTCATGTAGCAGCCGGCGTGCTTCTTGGCGGGCAGCTTCAGCTCCACCGCCGTCACGATCTCGTCGGGGGCCAGGGCGGTCCGCTTGGGCCCGGTGAACCACTCGCCTATGGGCAGGCGGCGCTCGCCGCGCAGGCTGCGCGTCAGCACCTCGGCGTCGTAGACGGCCAGCACCGGCGCGGAATCGGCCGACGGCACGGCCGAGCAGATATTGCCGGCCACGGTGGCGCGGTTGCGCACGCCCACCGAGGCCACGGTCAGCGCGGCCTCCCAGAGCAGCGGGCAGCGGGACTTGATGAGCGGGGAATCTATGAGGTCGGAAAAGGTGACCAGCGCCCCGATATGCAGGACTTCGCCTTTGAGCGTGAAGCCGGCCAGTTCCTCCAGCGCCTTGATGTCCACCACCACCTCGGGGCGGGCCAGGTTCTCCTTCAGGTGGACGATCAGGTCCGTGCCGCCGGCCAGGGCCCGGGCCTTGTCCTTATAAAGCGAAAAGACATGGAGGGCTTCGTCCATGTCCTTGGGCTTGACGTATTCGAATTCCGTAGTTATCGGCATAGTCGTCTGCCTCCGGTTTCGCTGCTTAAAACTGCGGGGGGCGGGCCGGGGGCCCGCCCCCGGGCGGTCAGGCGGTCCAGGCCACCACGCGGCCCATGGCCGACTCGAGTTCTATGCCCTTGAGGGGGAAGAAGCCCAGCCAGCAGCGCTTGTTGGACAGCTTGTCTATCTCGCCGCCGATGTTCTCGGCGTGCACCAGCTGCTTCGGGAAGAGCTGGAGGTGCATCACCTGGTAGAACTCCTCGGTGGGGAACATCTGGTCCCACTTCTTGCCGTACTTCTTGAAGAGCTTGTTCTCGGCCTCGACGAAAAGCTTGGGGTGCCAGTTGCGGATGATGGTGTTCATGGGGTGGTCGGCCGAGCCGCAGTCCACGCCGATCCACTTGAACTTCATGTCGAGCGCCCACTTATGGAAGCGGGGGCCCGGGCCGGGGTGCTTGCAGAAATAGCGCACCTCGTCGCAGGTCCGCTTCTCGTACCAGGCGTACTTGTGGTAGCCGGTGTTGATGATCAGGATATCGCCCTTGCGGATGTCGGCGCGCTTCATCAGCAGCTCGGGTTCGTAGAGGTCGTAGTCGCCCACGTCCTTGGAGATGTCCACCACCACGGCCTGGCCGGCCCATTCGCGCATGGGCACCTCGCCGATGGTGCGCCCGGCGCTGTAGAAGTGTATCTCGCCGTCCATGTGGGTGCCCACGTGGTTGGAGGTGGTCATGATCTGGCCGTTGGCGCCCTGGCCCATGTGGGCGCCGGCTATGCGCTTGAAATACTGCAGCTGCAGCGGCATATAGCTCGGCCACGGGGGGGTGTGGATGCTCAGCGGCTGGGTCAGGTCGTACATCTTGGCCTTGTCCAGGAACTTGATGAAATCATTGGGCTTCATAGTGGTCCTCCATTGGGGGGAACGGGCGTTCCCCGCTAAAGAAATTTTAACAAATGCGGGGGGGCGAATAAAGCGAAAAAGGCGCCCGCGGGGCGCCTTTCCGGCAGCGGGCGGGCGGCTCAGTCCGAATAGCCCGGGTAGAGCTTCCTGGCGCAGGCTGGGCACAGGCCGTGGGACAGGTCCGCCTCCGGCACACGCCTCTTTATATAGGTCTCCACCTTTTCCCAGTCGCCCGCCTCGTTGCGGATCTTCTTGCAGGAGGAGCAGATGGGCATCAGGGCCCGCATGCCGGCCAGTTCGGAGATGTTCTCGATGACCAGCAGGGAATAGAGGCTGCCTTCGAAACTGAACGGCGAAGCGGAGACCAGCGCGCGGATCCGGGTCTGCTTCTCCCCGGTCAGCAGCGTGATGTCGGTCGGTTCGCGGCGCACGGCCTTTCCGGAAAAGGCCGTATTCACCGAATTGCGCAGCACGCAGTCGGCGCAATGCGGCCCCGTGCCGCAGCCGCCCGGCGAATCCGCGGAATGCAGGCAGTGCATGATGTCGCCGGCCCGCTTGCGGTAAATGCGCTCGCCCTTGATGATGTCCCGCCCCGCCTTGTTGCGGTAGAGGATGCGCACGTCCTCGTCGGTCACCAGCACGATGGACGGGATG
>CAYSYJ010000197.1:0-4441 GCA_964435105.1 uncultured Elusimicrobiaceae bacterium | reverse complement strand
GCCATGGAGGCCTCCCGCGTCATTTCCGACAGGAAGATAGACAACTTGCCGGTCACCGACCGGCGCACCGGGCGTCCCGTGGGCCTGATCGACGAGCGGGACCTCCTCAAGGAGGGCCTCGGTTGAGGACGGCGCTCCTGCTGCTTTCCGCCGCCTGCCTGGCCGGCTGCTCGGGCGCCTCCCAGGGCGAGGCCGCTGCGGGCGTAAGCCTGCTCAAGGGCTTCTCCATAGCCGAATCGGGGGCAGGGCAGTCGCGCTGGCGCCTGGACTCGGAGTCCGCCCGCATGGACGAGCGCGCCGGGGTCATCACTTTCACGGCCCCGAAGATAAAGTTCTACGACGCCGACAAACCCTCCTCGGAGATCACCTCCCGTTCCGGCCTGCTGCGCATGCGGGAGCGGGCGGCCGAACTCACCGACCAGGTGAGGGTCGATTCCCTGCGCGACGGGATGCGCCTGGAGACCACCCGTCTCTTCTACAGCTCGGCCAAGGGCAAGATCTGGACCGAGGAGCCGGTTACCATCCACAAGGGCCGCACCGTCGTCAAGGGCCGCGGCTTTACCGCCAACCCGGACCTTTCCCAGATCCAGATAGAGCACCAGGAGACAAGGATGGCCGGCGAATGAGGCGCCTGCTGTTGCCCCTGCTCCTGCTCGCCGCCGGCCCGGCCGCGGCGCAGGAGGATTTCCTGATGGGCTCGGTGGTCAAGAGCGACCGCTGGACCATGGACCGGGCCGCCGACCAGGAGCTTTTCGACGGGAACGTCTCTTTCCGCAATCCCAAGTACACCCTGAAGGCCGACCGGGCCCTTTACGACCGCAAGGCCAGGGCCTGGGACATCAAGGGCGCCGTGGACGTCCGGCGCAGCTTCGAGGACGGCACCCTGGTGGAGGCCGCCTGCGATTCCGCCCGCTACCTGGAGGACTCGGAGACGGCCTTCATGGAACGCGGCCGCCTGCCGGTGCGCATGAAGTACACCGCGCCCGACGGGCAGGCCCTGCACGGCCGTTCCGACCGCGCCCGCGCCGAGAACCGGCCCGGCCTGATGCATTTCGAGGGCTCTTTCGCCCTCTCCACGGAGAACCTGGACATCTATTCGATGAAGGGCCTCTACGACCGGAACTCGGAAACCTTCCTGATCACCGACTCCACCCCCATGGCCGTCGGCAAACGCGAGGGCTACGATTTCGCCATCAACTCCGAGAGCATCAAGTTCTTCAAGGACAGCCGGGACATAAAGTTCTATAATAACGTGACCGGCTGGGTGAAGGATAACCCGGAAAAGCCGTTCGCCGCCAAATGAAACTGGAATGCAACCTGCTGGAGAAAAGTTTCGGCCGCCGCAAGGTGGTCAACGGCATCTCGCTTAACGTCAATTCCGGCGAGGTCTGCGGCCTGCTGGGCCCCAACGGGGCCGGCAAGACCACGACCTTCCACATGCTGGTGGGCTTCCTGGAGCCCGAAGGCGGCAAGGTGTTCATGGACGGGCGGGACGCCACCAGGGAGCCCATGTACCAGCGCGCGCGCGGCGGCATAGGCTACCTGGCCCAGGAGCCCACCGTCTTCCGCGGCCTGACCGTGGCCCAGAACCTGGAAGCCATCCTCGAGCGTACCACGCCGGACCGCAAGGCCATGAAAGCCCGGGTGGAGTCGCTGCTGGGCGAGTTCGGGCTGATGAAGCTCAAGGACCAGAAAGCGTGGACGCTGTCCGGAGGCGAGAAGCGCCGCCTGGAAGTGGCCCGGGTGATGATCAACGACCCCAAGATCATCCTGCTCGACGAGCCTTTCGTGGGCATAGACCCCATCACCGTCAGCGACCTCAAGAAGATCATCCTGCACCTCAAGGAGAAGGGCATAGGCGTGCTCATCACCGACCACAACGTGCGCGAGACCCTCTCCATCACCGACCGTTCCTACCTCATCTACGGCGGGCAGATCCTCATCGACGGCAACGCCGAGACCCTGCTCAACGACCCCAAGGCCCGCGAGCTCTACCTCGGCTGGGACTTCAAACTCTGATCGCCGCCATATTCCTCTCGTGAGCCTGAAGCGGGCGCCTTTGGCAGGCCTCCGCAGGCATAGAGGCTCCAAAACCGGAGTCGCGCACACCGTGCGCGCTCCTGTTTACCTCGGCCCTCGCGCTTACGCAAGCTCGGGCCTCCGGAAACTTTTTCCGCCTCTATGCCTGCGGAGGCTTTAGTCCTGTACAAACAGCGTGTGTGCTCTCAGTAAAGTGAAGAGGATCGGAAGGTACGGGCGGGATGTTGTTCCGGGAGCCAGTTGGGGAAGGGAGGCTCCAACCGCGGAACGCGGTTGGAGGGGAACCGCGCAACGGTTCCCTGCAGTCCTGGCGAACGGAATAACATCCCGCTCGTGCCAGGAACACGATGTGACTATGCCTGCGACCCTAGGTGAAGGTTTCGAGGTGGGTGTGGAGGCCGTGGCGGCGGATATGCTTCATGGCGGCGGCGTGCTGGGACTCCGCCAGGGCCGTCTTGCCCATCAGGTAATACAGCTGCGCCAGCGAAAGCATAGTCAGGGCCTCGCCGCGGGGCTCGGAACGGCCTTTGAAGAGCCCGGCGGCCTTCCGGTAGCTCTTCAGGGCGGCTGCGAAATCGCCGTTCTTGCGGAGTATCTCCCCCATCCCCCATTCCACGAAGCCCAGGTCCGGCCAGTCCTCGAGGGCGGAATAAAGCTTGTGGGCGCGCTGGTAGCCCGCGAAGGCCTCCTCGAGGCGCCCCAGCTGCCGCAGCACATTGGCCGTGCCGCATTCGGCGTAGGCCTTGGCGAAAGCGTCGTCGGTGCGGGAGAAGATGCCGCGCGCCCGGGCATAGCAGCCCAGGGCCCGGCCCATGAAGCCGGCCACCCGGAGAAGCCCGCCGAGGCCGAAAAGGGCGTAGCCCGCGGCGGCCTCGTCCCGGTCCTCGTCGGCGTCCTTCAGCGAGCCCTCGAAAGCCTTTATTCCCTCGGCGTAGCGCCCCTGGAGGCGGTAAAGCCCGCCCAAAGCCCAAAGGGCGAAGGCGGCCCCGGCGTGGTCGCCGTCCCTGCGGTAGCCCCGGTGCAGCCTTTCCAGGATACGGGCAGCCTCGGGCAGGCGCCCTACCAGCCGCAAGGCCAGGGCCCATTCCAGTTCCGCTTCGGTGCAGAGCAGGTCCAGCGCCTTGGAGAGTTTAAGGGCCTGGCTGGCGGCGGAAAGCGCCGCCTTTTCATTGCCCAGGGCCCGGTGGCAGCGCGCCTCGCCGAGGAAGGCGTCCAGCAGCAGTTCCTTCTCCCCCCGGGCCGCCCGGCGGGCGGCGGCGAAAGAGCTTATGGCCTTGGCGAAGAGCCCCAGGCCCCGCAGGGCCTCGCCCCGCAGGTAGAGGGCGCGCGGCCCGGCGGCGCGGGACTTCTTCAGGGCCGCGAGGGCCCTGGCGAATTCACCGGCGTCCAGCAGTTCTTCGGTCTTTTCCAGTTTCATATATCCTCTTGGCGCAGGCCCCCTCCAGGGGGCAGGCGGCGCAGCGCGGGTTATTCTTCCTGCAGAACTCCTTGGCCAGCCGCACCAGCAGCGCGTGGTATTCATTATACACTTTTACGTCGGGCGGGAGGGCGGCCTCGAAGAGCGCCTGCCAGCCGGCGTAACCCGGCCCACGCCCGGCGCCGTAACGCCCGCCGAAGCGGCGCGTATACGCGTCTATGACGAAAACCGGCTTGCCTCCGGCGTAGAGGGCCATGGAGTCCGCCGTCTCCGGGCCCACGCCCTTATAGGAGAGAAGTTCCTCCCGCAGGGCGCGCGGGGCGGCCCGGCGGAACCAGGCGGCGAGGCCTTCCGGGTGTTCCTGCAGGACCCTCTGGAAAAAACTTTTCAGGCGGCGGGCCTTCTGCCTGAAATAGCCGCTGCTGCGTATGGCCGATTCCAGCCGCGGCAGGGAGCAGGAGGCCAGCCCCCGGGGAGAGAGGAGCCCGCGCCCGTGGAGGGCGGCCAGCGCCTTCTCGACGTTCGTCCAGCTGGTGTTCTGGGTCAGTATGGCGCCCGCGCAGATCTCGGCCGCGGCGGCCTCCCCGGGCGCCCCGTAGCGGCCGGGGGTATAGACTGGCGCCGCCCCGCCCGGCGGCGTGACGGGCCACCAGCCCTGCGGGCCGAAAGCCTTCAGCAGCAGGCGGTAAGCCCGCTTCAGGTCTTGGGAAGCAGCCGCTTTATCTCCCGGAGCAGGTCTTCCAGGTTGTACGGCTTTTTCATGAAGTTCTTGGCGCCGCATTGCTTGGCCTTCTCGATGTTCTCGGGCTTGTCCAGGGTGGAAATGATGAGCACAGGGATATGGCGCGTCAGGCCGTCGCGCATCAGCGCGTTGCAGACGTCGTAGCCGTTGAGCTTGGGCAGCAGCAGGTCCAGGAGGATGAGGTCGGGCTTCTCCCTGCGGGCGAGGGCGAGCCCCGCCACGCCGTCCAGGGCGTGCAGCAC
>CAYSYJ010000196.1:0-4443 GCA_964435105.1 uncultured Elusimicrobiaceae bacterium | reverse complement strand
CCCACACGAAGGCGTCGCTGTAGGACTTCAGCGACACCTCGTAGGTGCCGGGGGCGATATTGGGCAGTTCGAAATAACCGCTCTCCTCCAGGTTCCGGCTATCTTTCGAGTCCACGTTCACGCCCCGGATGTCTATGTCGACGTTCAGGCAGCTCGACTGCGAGGGGCAGGACGGCTTGAAGGCCGAGCCGTCGGGCAGCAGCACGCTGCCGCGCAGCGCGCCCGCGCGGACCACGGAGAGGTTCTGGGTGGCGACCGGGTTCTCCTGGGAGACCGAGACCTCCGAATCGTACGAAGTGGCCTTGGCCCAGGCGGTGGAGAAGATCCGGGTGTAATAGGTCACCCCGGTGGATATCACCATGGCGTAGCCGGTGGTATCGGAGACGAAGTTGCCGGCTATGGAGACGAAGCTCATGCGTGAGCCGCGGCCCTCGCAGCCGCCGTCGCAGCGCTCCTGGGCCATGATGGTCAGGGGAGAGGCCGTGGAGATATTGAGAGGCGACAGGGCCGAGACGGTGTAGGTGGTGACGAAAGTCACGCTGCCAGTCAGCGCCCCGGCGTTGTTCTCGCCCTCCGGCACGATATTGAAGGCCACGCTGCCGGCGCCCACGCAGGTGCCGGAGCTGTTTATGATCCAGACGCGGCCCGCGCGGCAGGCGTTATTGAGCGGCGACTGCGGCCCGCGGGAAGTCTGGGAAGAGATGACCACGCGCAGGTTGTCGGCCCAGCTGGAGGGATCGCTGCCCTGGTTGAGCTGGCGCCAGCCGCCTTCGAAAGAGGCGTTGATGCGGGCGTTGCCGTCGGTGAGCCCGGTCACCGTGAAACTGCCGTCCGCGCCGGTGACGGCGCGGCCCTCGGAGCGTATGCCCACGCTGCCGCCCCAGTCGCCCTGGCGGTAGGAGTCGTCGCCCTCGCCGTAACTGTCCCAGTCCGCCTCCACCATGATATTGGCGTTGGGCAGGGCCACGCCGTTGTACTTGAGGATACCGGTCAGGGTATAGGTGGCCACCGGGAGGGTGAACTGCTCCATCCACGGCACGGCCGTGATCCCGGCCGGCGGCGGGACCAGCTGGAAATTACGATGGCCGCGCTCGTACCCGGCCTTGTTCACGCTCAGGTTATACTGCTTGCTGAAGTTCTCGGCCACGGTGCAGGCCATCGGGTCTACGCATTCGTAGTTGGGCACGGCGTAGAAGGCGAAGCTGCCGCCGGCGTCGGTCTGGGTCTCTTTTTCATAGGCCCTTTCCCAGTTGGTGCAGTCGGGGCCGGAGACGCCGGTGCAGTTATAGCGCTCCAGGCGCACCTTCGCGTCGGCGAGCGGCGACCAGTTGGAGTCGGAGACCATGCCGGCCACGGAAGGAGGCACGGTGGAGGTCCCGACTTCGAAGGAACCCGACAGCTGCGAAGCGTCCGCCATCAGGGCGTTATAGACGCTGGTGGACGGGAAGGGCCCGGTCATGAAGAGCTGCAGCACCTTGTTGCGGGCCGGCACGCTGACGGCCATGCCGTAAACGCCGTCGGCCGCGGCGGGGAGGTTCCCCACCTCCATGGTGCTGACGGGCCCCGCGGGGGCGCGCAGCACGCTGTAGCCGATGCGCTCCCCGGTCTGGGTCAGGAAGACCTCCGCCATCACGTAGTCGTTCTCGTTGAGGTTGCCGGTGTGGGTGGAGACGTTCAGCGTCATCCGGTAGACCGGGTCCGAGCCGGCCGGCCTGTGGTATATGGAGTACTCGCGGACCGTGTCCTCGTAGAGGTCCACCAGGAAGTTGCCGCCCGGGTCGGACAGCTGGTCCTTGACGCTGGGCATCATGTTGTGGCTGGAGATAGCCACGAAGTAGGTCTTGCCGGCGGGCAGCGTCAGGGACACCTCCCCCCCTGCCCCGGCCGTAAACCCGAGGTTGATGGCGTTAGGGTCCACGCCGCCGGTGGGGCTGAAGCCCAGCACTGCCACGGGCACGCCGGTCAGGGCCTCGCCGGCGCTGTTCTTCACGCGCACCGTAAGCACGGGATTGGTGACGCTCATATTGAACTGCGTATGTTTGAAGAAGCCGCTGCCGTTGGGCAGGTTGGTGACGCCTCCGGGAGAATAATTTACGGCCCCCATCATGCCGGCGTCCACCGCGGCATAAACGTTGCCCACGGTGTCCGCGGCCACGCCGCCGGCATTATCCTCGTTGCCGGCGCCGCTGTTAAGGCCCTGCATCCAGATCAGGTCGCCGTTGGCGGCGCTGTACTTGCGCAGGAACAGGTTCTTGCCCTGGCTGACGTCGTAACGATGCTCGACGCCGCTCACGTAGACGCCGCCCAGCCCGTCGAGGGCGAGCCCGTAGGCCTCGTCCGTGTTCTGGTTGGCGGAATTGTAGGTCTTGGGCCACTGGAGGTCCCCGGCCAGGTTGTACTTGGCCACATAGGCGTCCTGCCCGGTGCCCTCGCCGGAAACGGATCCGGCCAGATAGAGGCTGGCATTGTCGGTGTCCACCAGGACGGCGTAGAGTTCGCCCTCGTAGCCCCCGTCCACGAATATATCCAGCGCCATGTCGCCCAGGCTGACGTTCAGCGTTTTGAGGAAACCGTCGAAGTCGGCGCCGTTATGGTAGCGGCCCACGGCGTAAATGCGGTTATTGACGCTGTCGAAAGCCAGAGCGTTAAAACCGTCGTCGCCGTTGAGGCCGCTGACATAGGACGCGCCGGGCACGCCGTTAAAATCCACCTCGAGGACGATCGCGTCCTCGGTCGTAGTGACGCTGTTCCAGAACTTACCGGCGATGTACACGGCGGCCGGGCCCACGGCCAGGCCGGTTATCTCGTCGTTGTTTTTGGAGTTCTCGAGGTCGTAGGTCTTCGCCCAGACCATGCGGCCCGTCGTATCGTACTTGATCAGCAGCGCGTCGCGCTTGGTCGGCGACTCGGGGCCGTAAGGCGGGTAATTCTGGTAAGTCTCCGACCCGGCGGTGCCGGCGGCGTACAGGTTGCCGGCGGCGTCGAAGGCCAGCGCGTTGATGACTGGGTTGGACCCCTGGTATTCGTCGGCGTAATAGCGCGTCCAGACCGGCACGCCCTGCGCGTTATACTTGCGCACATAGGCCGTAGCCGAGCCCCAGCCCCAGGGGCTGATGGTGCCGGCGGTGTAAACGTTGCCGGCCGCGTCCCTTACCAGCGGGTTGCGCCCGCCGTGGGCCTCGCTCATCAGGAAAAGGCTGCCGTTGGGGAACCTGTCCATGCGGTCCCAGGTGCCGATGGTATTGGGCACGGCGGCGGTGGAGGCGGCCACGGCCGTGGCGCTGCCTTCGCCGGGCTTCTTGTACCCGATCTTGAAATAATGCAGCGGCGAGTCCATGTTGGGCTGGCCGGGCATGGGCGCCCCGTTGCCGGCCTCGAGGCCCGGCACCAGGCGGTTCAGGAATTCGCCGGTGAACAGCGGGTAATCGGTATAGAAGGAGTACTGGGCCAGGCCGGCGTTGAAAGCCACGCCGGTATAAGTGGCGTAATGCACGTAAATGGTGGTGCCCTGGGGCAGTTCCGTATCGGTGACCCAGGAGAGGCTCACCGAGCAGGGCCGGTAGCCGGGCGCGGCGGCCATGCCGCTCTGCGGCTCTGAGATCCGGGCCACGCCGGGATTGCCCTCGGAGTTCATGCTCATATTGAACACGCCGGCGAGGTAATAGTAACCGTCGGCCCCGACCTCGAGCCCGTAGGAGAGTACGTTCTCGTTCTGGTAGGTGCCGTCCACGGCGCGGGTCCACTGCGGAGCCAGGGCCAGGTCGTACTTGCGCAGCACCATGTTCTTCTGGTTGTCGGGCGGGTAAAGCCGGTTCTCATAACCGGCGGCGTACAGGTACCCGCCGCTCAGGCGCAGGCCGTAGGCGGCCGCGTCCAGGCTGTCGGCGGAATTATAGACGTCCTCATCGGCCAGGCCCAGGTCGGCGGTATCGATCTTCGCCACCCAGAAACTGGTGGTGGAAAAATCCACGTCCATGTTCTTCTGGCCGGCGACATAAAGACCGGCGCCGCTTACCAGCAGGTCGGAGACGATATCCCAGCCTTCCTTGTTGACGGACTGGGGATTGTCGTAACTGGTGGCGGCCACCACGGCCAGCGAGGTATCGAACTTCACTATGGCGGCGTCGCGGTTCGTGGCCGTGCCGTTGGCGGAGGAGAAGTAGCCGCCGGCGTAGATATTGTCGGAGGCGTCCAGGGTCAGGCCCCAGATGGAGGCGGGCTGGCCGGCGGGCGTGGAACCCTTGTAAGTGTAGGAGGAGATCCACTGCTGGCCCGGCGCCATGTCGGCCGGCTCGTACTTGACAAGCAGCATGGCGTCGTCGCTGCCGGAGCCTACCGCGGCCTCGCCGCCGGCGTACACCTTCCCGGCAGAATCGAAAGCTATCGCGGAGTAGGAGTCCGACTCCCCGGCGAAACCGTAGGGCTGTATATGGTCCCAGACCC
>CAYSYJ010000195.1:0-4449 GCA_964435105.1 uncultured Elusimicrobiaceae bacterium | reverse complement strand
CTCGCTGGCCAAGATAAAGGGCGAGGGCGGCGTCTACCACCGCATGGGCGACGCCGGCTGGAAGGACGCGCAGGGCCGCCTCTGGTTCTGCGGCCGCAAGAGCCACAGGGTAGTCACGGCGGAAGGAACCCTTTTCACCATACCCTCCGAAGCCGTATTCAACGCGCACCCCTATGTGCGCCGCACGGCGCTGGTGGGCGTAGGCCCCGCCGGCGCGCAAAAGCCGGCGCTCTGCGTGGAGCTGGAGGCGGGGCGCAAGCCGGGCCCGGCCCTGACCGAAGAGCTGCTGGCCCTCGGCGCGGCCCGGGAGCACACCAGGTCCATAAAGGCCATACTTTACCACCCCGGCTTTCCGGTGGACATACGCCATAACGCCAAGATCTCCCGCGAAAAGCTGGCCCTCTGGGCGGCTGAAAGGCTGAAGGCATGAAGGCCCTGGTCACCGGCGGCGGCGGCTTCCTCGGCGGGGCCATAGTGCGGCTGTTGCTGGGCAAAGGCGCGCAAGTGCGCAACCTGTCCCGCGGCGATTACCCGGAGCTGGCGGCGCTCGGCGTAGACTGCGTAAAAGGCAGCGTGGCCGACCCGGCCGCCGCGGCCGCGGCCTGCGAAGGATGCGACACGGTGTTCCACGCCGCGGCAAAAGTAGGCATGTGGGGCCGTTACGAAGATTTCTACCGGGACAATGTGGAAGGCACCGCGACGCTGCTGGAAGCGGCGAAGTCGGCCGGCGTGAAGAAGTTCGTCTTCACCAGCACCCCCAGCGTGGTCTATCCCGGCGGCGGCGGGGACGTGGAGGGCTGGGACGAGAGCCGGCCCTACCCGGAAAAGTCCGATTCGCATTACGCCGCAACCAAGGCCCTGGCCGAAAAGGCGGTGCTGGCCGCGAATTCCCCCTCTTTCTCCACCGCGGCGCTGCGGCCGCACCTGGTCTGGGGCCCAGGCCGCGACCACATGATAGCCACCATAATAGAACGCGGCAGGGCTGGCAAATTGAGCCGGATAGGCTCTTTTAATAAGTTAATAGATACCACTTATATAGACGACGCGGCCGCCGCCCACTGGCTGGCCGCGGAAAGGCTGGCCCCCGGCGCCGCCTGTTCAGGAAAGGCCTATTTCATCAGCCAGGGCGACCCTCGCCCCAACTGGGACGTGGTGAACATGATCCTGGCCGCGGCCGGCCTCCCCCCGGTAGCGCGCCAGGTGCCGTACGCGGCCGCCCGCGCCGCGGCGGCGGCCCTGGAAACCCTCTGGAAACTTTCAGGCGCCAAGAACGAGCCGCCGCTGACGCGCTTCGTGCTGCAGCAGCTCACCACGGCGCACTGGTTCGACATCTCGGCCGCCCGCCGCGACCTCGGCTACGTCCCATCCGTCAGCATAGAGGAAGGCATGCGCCGCCTGGCCGCCTGGCTCTCCGCCCGTCGCTAAAACGCCCCGCCGAAAATATTTGCCCGCAAGGCCCTTGACAGCTTTCGCCTATTCTGGTATAGTTATACCGCAATACCTATAAGGAAGACCGATGCAGACCATACTCAAGATCTCCGAAGCCGCCGCCATAGCGATGCATGCCGCCGACTACCTGGCGCAGCGCAGGGAGCTGTGCTCCGCGCACGAGATATCCAAAGCCCTGGGCGTCTCCTACAACCACCTGTCCAAGGTGCTGCAAACCCTCACCAGGGCCGGCCTGGTCACCCCCGTCCGCGGCCCCAAGGGCGGGTTCTCGCTTTCCCCCGCCGGCGCGAAAGCCTCCGTGCGGGATTTCATGACCGCCATAGACGGCCCGGTAAAACTGCATTCCTGCCTGATGGGCGCCAAGGTCTGCCGCCACCGCGATTGCATGTTCGGCCGCTTCCTGGAGGAAACCAACAGCCGGTTCGACCGGGTGCTGGACGGCAAGATCTCGGAGTTCTCTAAGCGCAAGTAAAGATCCAGACCACATATAAGGAGATAGATAATGAGCGACAATATGTTCTGTTACCAGTGCGAGCAGTCGGCGGGCGGCAAGGGCTGCACCACGCAGGGCGTCTGCGGCAAAGACCCGGAAACGGCGAAGATGCAGGACCTGCTGTTCTGGCAGGCCAAGGGCATCAGCCAGTACGCCCACGAGGCCGCCAAGGCCGGAAAGCGCGACCGGGCCATAGACGTGTTCGTGGTGGAGGCCCTCTTTACCACCGTCACCAACGTCAACTTCGACGCCAAGAACATAGCGCAGCAGATCCAGAAGGGGCAGCAAATGAAGGAGAGGGCCAGGACCCTCGCCGGCAACCCCAAACTGGACGGCCCGGCCGCCTGGACCGCCCCCGCCGACTACCAGACCCTGCTCGCCGAGGCTCCCGAAAGGGGCATCCAGGCCCGCCAGAAGGCCCTCGGCCCCGACGCCGCCGGCCTGCAGGAACTGCTGGCCTACGGCCTCAAGGGCATGGCCGCCTACGCCGACCACGCGCTGATACTCGGCGAAGAGGACCAGAAGGTCTACGCCTTCATCCACGAAGCCATGGCCTTCCTGACCAAACCGAACCCCACCGTGGACGAGCTCGTGGGCTATAACATGAAATGCGGCGAGGTGAACCTGCGCGTGATGGAGCTGCTCGACAAGGCCAACACCACCGCCTACGGCCACCCCGTCCCCACCCCGGTGCGCATCAACCCCCTCAAGGGCAAGGCGCTGCTGGTCAGCGGCCACGACCTCAAGGACCTGGAGAATATCCTCAAGCAGACCGAGGGCAAGGGCGTGAACGTCTACACCCACGGCGAGATGCTGCCCGCCCACGGCTATCCCGGCCTGAAGAAGTACAAGCACCTGGCCGGAAACTACGGCGGCGCCTGGCAGGACCAGCAGAAGGAGTTCGACGCCTTCCCCGGCTCCATCGTGATGACCACGAACTGCATACAGAAGCCGCTCAACGGCTACAAGAGCCGCATCTTCACCACCGGCCTCGTGGAATGGCCCGGAGTGACGCACCTGAAGAACGGCGACTTCGGCCCGGCGGTAGAGGCGGCGCTCGCGGCCCCCGGTTTCGACAAGGACGGAGACCCCAAGACCATCCTGGTGGGCTTCGGCCACAACACCGTGATGGGCGTGGCCGGCACCGTGATAGACGCGGTGAAAGCCGGCAAGCTCAGGCACTTCTTCCTGGTGGGCGGCTGCGACGGCGCCAAGCCCGGCCGCAACTACTACACCGACTTCGCCGAGAAGGCCCCGAAGGACACCGTGGTGCTGACGCTGGCCTGCGGCAAGTTCCGCTTCAATAAAATGGAGTTCGGCGACATCGGCGGCATACCGCGCCTGCTCGACATGGGCCAGTGCAACGACGCCTACTCGGCCATACAGGTGGCGATAGCGCTGTCCAAGGCCTTCGGCGTGGGCGTCAACGACCTGCCGCTGTCCCTGGTGCTCTCCTGGTACGAGCAGAAGGCCGTCTGCATCCTGCTGACCCTGCTGCACCTCGGCATCAGGAACATCCGCCTCGGCCCGACGCTGCCGGCCTTCGTTACCCCGGCCGTGCTGAAGGTGCTGGTGGAGAAGTTCAACATCATGCCCACCACCACCGCGGAGAAGGACCTGGAGGCCATACTCGGCGCCAAAGCGCGCGCTTAAAGCTGTAAACTGAGCCGGGTGCGGGAGGAGAGACCCGCACCCGGCTCTTTACTATAATATCCCCATGCCGCCGACCAAGGCTTTTCTAGAGAATACCTACCGGAAGTGGAACAAACCGGAGTACATACACCCGGACCCCCTGGAATTCGTCTGGCGCTACAAAAGCGCCGCGGACCGCGAGGTCGTCGGGCTGATAGCGGCCTGCCTCGCTTACGGCAATGTCAACCAGATCCTCAAGAGCGTGGAGAAGGTGCTGGCGCCGATGGGCAAGGCCCCTGCCGCCTGGCTCAGGAACACCCCCCCCGCGGAGATAAAGAAGGCCCTCGGCGGGTTCAAGCACCGCTTTACCACCGGGGCGGAAATGGCGGTATTCCTGCTCAATATCCGCCAGGCCCTGCTGGAACACGGCTCGCTGGAGAAACTCTTCCTTAAAGGCTACCGGCCGGCGGAACCGACCGTGGAGCAGGCCCTCTACCGCTTTATCGACGCTTTCAACAGCCGGGCCTGCGCGCCCACGCTGACCCCCTGCACGGCGCTCAAGAGCTCCTTCAAGCGGGTGAACCTCTTCCTGCGCTGGATGGTCCGCAAGGACGCGGTGGACCCGGGCGTCTGGACCGGGGTCTCCCCTTCGAAGCTCATAATCCCCCTGGACACCCACATGCGGCAGGTCTCGATGGGCATGGGGATCACGAAACGGAAGGATACTTCCATGAAAACCGCGGCCGAGATAACCGCCTATTTCGGGCGCCTGGCCCCGGAGGACCCGGTAAAATACGATTTCGCCCTGACCCGGGCGGGCATCAGAGCATTTTCTAATCCAAGAATGAGCCTGAAATCACTCGTCGTGATTCCGT
>CAYSYJ010000194.1:0-4452 GCA_964435105.1 uncultured Elusimicrobiaceae bacterium | reverse complement strand
TTTTCCTGCACGGCTTCGTCGAGCCCGCTCAGGATCTCCACGGTCTTATCCTCGCCTCCCACGACATAATCCAGCGCCGAGAGGACCTCTCCCTCCAGGGCCTTTATCCTGGACTCGTCCATTAGCTTCACGCGCGGCAGGGCGGCCAGGGCCTCTACGCTGCGCGGGTAGAGGGCCTCGGCCAATTTGGAGGCCAGGTCCTGCGGCGCGTAGTTGAGGATTATGGTCAGGTCCTCCGCGGCGCGGTTCTTGAGTATGAAGGCGAGGCTGGCGGCGTGCTCCTTGTTGAGGAACCAGAAAGGCGGTTTGCGGCCGTCGGGGCCCTGGGCCGCGGCGCGCTGTTCGGCCTGGCGGGCGGGCTCCTCCTCCCTGCGGGCCTCTTCCGCCCTTGGGCCGCGCTCGGAGGAGGCCGCGGCGGCGGCGGCGGCCGCGCTGGCGCTGAAAGCCTCCACGAAGGCCTTGGCGCTCCTGGAGAGAGGGGAGAGGAAATAGACCACGGTGACGGCCGCCAGCAGGGCGACCACCAGCACCCAGACCAGGCTCCAGAGATGCTGCGGCGCCAGCAGGTCCGAGGGGGTCAGGGGGCGGGCCTTGCGGAAATCCATCTTCTCCACGGTGATCAGGTCCTGACGGTCGGCGGGCAGGCCCAGCAGGCCGCCCGCCAGCTTGCGGGCCAGCTGCGTATCCTCGTCGGAAAACGACCTGTCCAGGATCAGAGTGGCGGAGATCTTCTTCACCATGGTCAGGGTGGAGGAGAGGGAAGGCTCGCCCATCTTCTGCTGCTGGGGGATGCCCGGCAGGATATCCGAGGACTTCTTGTCCTGCTCCTGCAGCTCGGCCGAGATCATTACGATGATGTCGCCGGTGCCGAGGGCTTCGGAGAGGACCATCTGCACCCTCTTCTCCAGGGAGTTCTCTATGGCCAGCTTGGCCTCCAGGGAGGTGCGGCCCGCCGTCTGGGCCGCGGCCGGAAAGGGCGCCAGGGCCAGGAGGCCGGTAAGGAATAAGAAGGTGATGCGCTTCATTTGTCGTCTCCCCCGCGGATCTATAGGTGCCGGCTGCGCCGGCGACCTTAATTATATTAATAAGGCCGTCCAGGCGCAATAGAGGGCGGAAAGGGGCGGCGGGGGATGGTTATTGACTCCCCGCGGGTCTTTTACTACCATTGGCCCTAGCGGTCGCAGCATACCGCACAGGAGGAGTGAATGACGAAAACGTTGTTTGGCGCGCTTCTCTGCCTGGCTTCGGTTTCCGGCGCTTTCGCCGGGGTGACCTTCGACCAGCAGGGCAGCGTAACCGAGATGGTGTCGCAGCTGCAGCAGCAGTCCGCCGCGGAGGAAGGGCGCGTGGCCCCCAAGGCCCCGGCCAAGTGGACCGTCATGGTCTACGTCAACGCGAAGAACAACCTCGAGCAATACGGGCTCAAGGACGTTAACGAGATGGAAATGGTCGGCTCCACCCCCGACGTCAACATCGTCGCGGAGCTCGGCCGCATCAACGGCTACTCCACCGCCGACGGCGACTGGAAGGGTTCCCGCCGCTACCTCCTCCGGAAGGACGCGGACGTCAACAAGATCACCTCCCCCGTGGTCATGGAGATCCCCAGGTCCGACATGGGCAAGTGGGAGAACCTCGTCGAGTTCGTGAATTGGACCCGGGCCAACTACCCGGCCCAGCGCTACGCGCTCGTGATCTGGAACCACGGTTCCGGCTGGAACAAGACCTCCGATTTCGGCGCCAAGGGCATTTCCTACGACGACGAGACCGGTTCGCACATCACCACCCGGCAGCTGAAGCAGGCCCTGGCCGCCGCCGGCAAGATCGAGATCCTGTCGATGGACGCCTGCCTGATGCAGATGATGGAAGTGGCCTACGAGGCCCGCACGGGCGCCGACTACATAGTCGCTTCCGAGGAGACCGAGCCCGGCGACGGCTACACCTACAACACCTTCCTGGCCCCGCTGGCCGCTAAGCCTTCCATGACCCAGGCGGAACTGTCCAAGGTCATGGTGGACGCCTACGCCGACCATTACCAGCAGATCGGCCAGGGCGCGACCCAGTCCTCCGTGCGCACCGAGAGCCTCTACCGGCTCGGCCAGCTGACCAACGCCTGGGTGGCCGCGGTAATGGCCTCCGGCGACGTGACCAACGCCAAGAACGCCCGCACGAAAGCGCAGGCCTTCTACTATTCCAGCAACAAGGACCTGGGTCATTTCGTGAAGCTGCTCAGCGACGGGTCTCAGGACGCGGACGTGAAGGCCAAGGGCAAGGAGCTCCTGGATTTCCTCTACGGCTCCGTGATCTATCACAACCGCGCGTTCGGTTCCAAGTACGCCAACGCCACCGGCCTGGCTATCTACGCGCCGGGCTACTACACCGCGGCTTACGACGAGCTGCAGTGGGCGAAGGACTCCAGCTGGGACGACTTCACCAAGTGGATGAAGTAACCGCCTGACGGCGGCCGAGGAGGGCGGGGCGCGAGCCCCGCCCTTCTTTTTTCGGGGGGGGCCGTAACAAAATGGACATTGAAAGGCCGCGCCATTAGTGTATACTATATTGTCGAAAACCGGGCGGCCCCGCTGGGGCCGGCCCGTTGTCGCGTATGAACGGACGGGGCATATACACTTGTCTGCTGGCGGCGGCCTTCCGGGCCGCGTGCTTCCTGCCGTCCCCGGCCGCGGCCGCCGAGCCGGGCACCTCCGCGGCCAATTTCCTCAAGGTCCCCGTGGCCCCGCTGCCTTCCGGCATGTCGGAGGCCTACACGGCGATGGTCGGTCCCGACTCGATCCTTTACAACCCCGCAGCGCTGGGCCTGCTCGGTTATTCCACCTTCTCCGGCGCGCATAACCAGTACATCGACGGGATAACCCAGGAATACGTGGCCGCCTCCTGGCGCTCCAGGTTCGGTACGATCGGGGCCGCCTTTTCCTCTATGTCCAGCGGCGACATCGAGGCCTACGATTTCAACGACATGCGCATCGGCGACACTTCCACCGGGCACCGGATGATAGCCGTCGCCTACTCCCAGTCCTGGCCGCATTTCAACAAGGATATCGGCCGCCTGGACCCGATGCTGATCACTCCCAGCTGGACCCGCATCGAGCCGGTCCGGGAGTACCGCCCCAAGACCCACCGCCTCTCGCTGGGGGTGGGGGCGAAGCGCATCAGCGAAAAGCTGGGCAGCGAGTCCGCCTCCACCTACGCCTTCGACGCCGGGCTGCTGCTGGTCCTGCCCCGCCACGTCCACGTCGGGGTCTCGGCGCTGAACTTCGGCGGCAAGGAAAAGTTCCTGGACGAGACCTGGCGGGTCCCGTCCTCGCTGCGCCTGGGCCTGGCTAAGGACTTCCACACCGTCAACGACATCATGATCTTCACGGTGGCCACCGACCTCGTGCGGTATTCGGACGGCGATCCTTACAGCGTCAGCGGCTTCGAACTGGACATCATGAAGATGTTCCAGGCGCGCCTCGGCTACAAGACCCGCAAGGACGCCGGCTCCCGCCTTTCCGGCGGCTTCGGCATGAACTTCGACCGGCTTTCCGACAAGAATTCCTTCCTCAAGGGCGCGCGCATGGATTACGCCTACGTGGATTACGGCGGGCTTGGGCCCACCCACCGCGTCGGGGTGCAGTTCGTCTGGTAGCGCCTCCCGGCGCTTCCCGCCTATTTAGTATAATTTTTCCATGGATATCGAATCCTACATACGCCGCCGCGCGGCCGCCGTCAGCCGCGCCCTGCCCCGCTGCGTGCGCGTCCTGCGGGGGGGAGACCCCCGCCTGCTGGAGGCCATGGCCTACCCGCTGGACGCCGGCGGCAAGCGCCTGCGCCCCGTGCTGATGGGCGCCGCCTACGAGATCTTCGGCGGCAAGGCCGCGGACATCCTGCCCGCCGCCTGCGCGCTGGAGATGGTGCACACCTATTCGCTGGTGCACGACGACCTGCCCGCCATGGACGACGACGACCTGAGGCGCGGCCGCCCCACCACCCACAAGGTCTACGGAGAGGCCGGGGCCATACTCGCCGGCGACGCGCTGCTGACCGACGCCTTCACCACCCTTCTTTCCGGCCGCTATCCCGCCCGGGTTAAGCCCGCGGGCTTGCTGGCCGCCGCCCGCATCCTGGCCTCCCGCGCCGGCGCCCGGGGCATGGTCTCCGGCCAGGCCGCCGACCTCGCCGCCGAGGGTTTCCTGAAAGGCCGCGTGACCCCGGCCCGCCGCCGGGCCGGCCTGGAATTGCTTTCCTACATACACCTCCACAAGACCGCGGACCTCATCACCGCGGCGGTGGAGATGGGCGCGGCCCTGGCCGGCGCCCCCGAGAAGGATTTCCGGGCCCTGTCGGCTTTCGGGCGCGACATCGGCCTCTGCTTCCAGGTCGCGGACGACGTCCTGGACGTGGTGGGGGACAAGAAGAAGCTGGGCAAGAGCGGCAGCGACGCCCGCAACAAGAAGC
>CAYSYJ010000193.1:0-4488 GCA_964435105.1 uncultured Elusimicrobiaceae bacterium | reverse complement strand
TTTAGCATCCGGAAACCGCAATTGGTCGTGGGCTAGTTTAGCGGGAGAGGGTCAATGGGGCCCGGCGTTCCTGTTAATAATAGGTAGTAGCTGCCTTTTGTTGTCGGGGGGGGCTAGAATGAGGCGGACCAGATACTGAAATCGATATAGCCGTTGTTGAATGCGTGTATCAGGATAGGGGCGAGGAGGCTGCCGCTCATAACATATGCCATGCCGACACAGGCGCCCCACAGGAAATAATAAGGCATCATGATAACCTGGCCGTGCCCTACAGCAAAGAAAAGGGCAGACCAGATCACGGCCTTTTTCCGGCTTTTTGTGTATTCCAGTATCAGCGTCAGGAGAAGGCCCCTGTAAAAGAGTTCCTCGACTACGGCCTCGAAAACATGCTCCCCCGGAAATTGAAAGATCAGCGAAGAGCTGGCTTTGATCGGTAGGGAAAGCGGGATCAGGGCTTTCACTATCGAGGTTTCGGCAAGCCAGCCGGCCAGCGACGACTTTAGCAGCAGCGGGGTCAGGTGTGAGAATAGAAGGAAGATCACCGGGGAGAGGATGAGCCCGACAAGCAGGCCTTTCTTCCAATTCTTTGTGAAATCACGGCCCGAGAAAAAGGCGCGATTTAACCAGAAGCCTAGTAGCAGATAAGGCCACTTGGTGGCCGGCAGGCCCCAGAGAATGGCCCCGAGATATCCGGTCGAATCCGGCCGCAGGGACTGGAACCCCAACGGTACAAGCAGGAACAGGAAAAAAATCGCGAAGGGGTTTGCCGCTATCGCGTATAGCCTGTATTTATTGTCCCTAATGAAATTCATCATGTGTTCTCTGTCGATCCCTAGGGCTTCCCGCGGTACGGGGGGGCAGGGGTGTCCTTCCCCTGCCCCTGGCGCGCTTCTGAGCATTAATTATAGCATCCGGCGATGCATTCGCAGGCGTGCGAGCACTCCTCTTTGCATTCCTGTACTATCGTTACTTCTACACAATAAACTGGCAAAGCATTCTGAACGCCACAAAGCACCTTGGTTTCCTTCCTGACCGGCTTACAGACCGTTTTGCAGTCATCCACGCAGTGAAAAGTCTGCGGGCCGCTCTGATTCGTGTAGGAATGCTTTGACTGGTCCGCAAGTCCGGAGAAACTCGTGGTCCTTATCGGGAAGTATCTGCGCAACATCATGGCATCGGCCTCGTCCGGGGTTAGCGTGGAAAGATCGCTCTGTTTCTTGCAGCCTTTCGTGTCCGTCAGGCGCCTGTCGGGCTGGCAGAGCAGCGTCTCTGTTAACTCGAGAGAGCCGGATTTGATCCTTACTTTTACTTCAAGTCCTTTGGAGGCGGTTTCGGGGGTGGCGGCTTCCGGTACGAATGACTCACGGTTACTATTGCTGTCTTGCCCAGCGGAGGAGGCTCTTATCATTTCTGAGAAACTGACCGTTTCAGGATTGATGCCGTCGAAGTTGATGTCAGTGCCATCTGCCTTGGCATTACCGGCCAGCCCTACCAGGGCCGATAACACGACTGTACGTATCATCATTCTTTTCATGATTGCTCTCCTTTTATTATTCCCCGTCTAACCCAATAAAAAAAGGGAAAGCAATTTTGTTTTGCTTTCCCTGGATACACCCGGTTACGGCCGGGTCGTGGATACTCCGGGGCCAATCCCCCGAATTACAAGGATACTGCGCTACGGATATAGGATAACGTGCAAGAATTGACATTCCAAGGGCACAAGGGGAAAGTTTTTTCGGCCCAAAGGGCCTGCTAAACGAATGATACGGGGGGGCTGGCAGATAGGGTGACTTTTCGGGGTTTTTAGGAATACAACAAATTTGTTGTATTTTGAAAAAGGGCGTAAAAGGAGATGCAGGTGGGCTCCTGATTTTTAGAGCGCGTTAGCGATCCGGTGGATCGCTAAATGAACGCAACAGGACGCCGGGCCATGGGGCCCGGCGTTCCTGTTAATAACAGGTAGCAGCTACCTTATTTACCCCGACAGCAGGCTGTCGGGGTGGTCTGCTATGCTATTGGTATGAGGGGGGCGGCATGGCGTATATCCTGATGGACGAGTCCGGGGATCTGGGATTCGATTTTGACAAGGCCGGGACCAGCCGGTATTTCCTGCTGACCTTCCTGGTCTGCGAGAATAAGCGGCCCATCGAAAAGTGCGTCAGGGAGGTGCACGCCGCGCTACGGCAGCGGCACCGGAAGGTCTCATCGTGGCTGCACGCTTCCAGGGAGGAGCCCTCCACGCGCAGCCGCCTGCTCAGGAAGCTCGCGCAGCGGGAGTGCGCAGTGATGATCATCTATCTGAACAAAAGACGGGTCTACACCCGTCTGCAGGATGAGAAGAGCGTGCTGTATAACTATGTCACGAACATCCTGCTCGACCGGATATTCTCAAAACGTCTGGTCAGCGGTAACCGGCTTGTTTTCCTTATCGCCTCGCGCAAAGAAACCAATAAGTTCCTGAACCTGAATTTCAGGGAATATCTGGAGCGCCAGGGTACCTCCAACCACGGGATATCGCTGAAGGTGCAGATGCGGACTCCGGCCGAGGAGAAGGCCTTGCAGGCGGCGGATTTTGTGAGTTGGGCTATCTTCAGGGAATACGAGTACGGGGACGACTCGTACAGTAATCTGATCGCCGGGAAAATAGTGGAGAAGAACCCGCTGTTCGCTTAGAAAAAACAAAGCCCCGTCCGCTATTTACGAGGAACCCTGCGGAACCCCACGGACGAGGACTTACTTGTTGAAAATAGTATAGCAGAGGGGATATGCGCAGTCAATGACCACGGGGGGATATCGATGCGGCGGATCGCTGCCTGACCGCAGGCAACTCCAGGCGCTGGCCCGGCTTTTTTGTTTGATAGAATAGGGGCTATGGAAGACACTATACCTACGGATGTGTTCAAGCGTACCGAGGCGAACGGCGAGCTCATAAGCGACGGCCTCTATAACCTGGTCATCGGGCTGGCCTTGTGCTGGGGCTTCGCGGTGAACTGGTGGATGGTCAAGAACATCCCCGCGGCCTCCATCGCCGCCGTGCACCCGCTGCTGTTCTTCGCGGGGTATTTCGCGCTATGCCTGGCCGGGGTGTGGCTGTTCAACAGCTCGCGCAATCCCGCGGTGAGCTTCCTGGGCTATAACCTGGTGGTGGTGCCCTTCGGTTTCATCATCAACCTGGTGGTGGCCCGCTACGACCCGTCGCTGGTGCTGGAGGCCATGCGCATCACCGGCACGGTGGTAGCCGGCATGATGGTGCTGGGCTCGCTGTTCCCGGCCTTCTTCAGGCGCATACACGGGGCGCTAACCGCGGCGCTGCTGCTTGTCATAGCGGTGGAACTGGTGGACATCTTCTTCCTGCACAAGGACCCGGGCTTCATCGACTGGGTCGTGGTGTTCATTTTCTGCGGCTATGTCGGTTACGACTGGGGCCGCGCCAACAGCATCCCCAAGACGCTCGATAACGCAATCGACAGCGCCGCCGCGCTGTACATGGACATCATCAACCTGTTCCTGCGCATCCTGCGCATACTGGGCAAGCGCCGCCGCTAAGGAGGTCCCGTGAAGAAGGCTTTTCCGCTAAAGAAGGTGTACTCGCTGCTGGAGTCCGGGCCGGTGATCCTGGTGAGCACGGCGCATGGGGGCCGCAACAATGTGATGCCCATGAGCTGGCATACCATGATAGACTTCGACCCGCCGCTGGCGGGCGTGGTGATAAGCGACCAGAGCCTGACCTTCAAGATGCTGAAGGCCTCCAAGGAATGCGTCATCAATATCCCCACGCGCGAGATAGCGGGCAAGGCGCTCGCCTGCGGCGGGGTGAGCGGCGCCAAGGCGGACAAGTTCGAAAAATTCGGGCTGACGCCGGAGAAGGCCCGGGCGGTGAAGGCGCCGCTGGTAAAGGAATGCTACGCCTCGCTGGAATGCCGCCTGCACGACGCCCGGCTGGCCGGCAAGTATAACCTCTTCATCCTCAGGGTGGTGAAAGCCTGGGTGGACCCCGCGGTAAAGAACCCGGCCACCTTCCATCACCGCGGCGGCCCGGATTTCATAGTGGCCGGCCGGCCCGTGAACCTCCAGGGGAAGCGGGGTTAAGCTATGGAGCCGAAGAAACTTTCCTTGCTGGCCGGGATAATGAATTTCCTGGCCTGGGCGGTGCTGGCGGCTGGCGCGGCGGCTGTGGGGGCCGGCGTTTACGGGCGTTTCCTGTTCCAGGGCGGCCGGCACGGCGCCGGTTTTTACGATATCCTGCTGCCGCTGCTCACGCTGGGCGCGGTAGTCCTGGTTTTCCTGGCCCTGCGCCTGTTGTCGCGTTTCCTTAAAAGCAAGGCCGGCCCTGTTTAGCGGGTAGCTGCAGCTTTTTACTGGGCCGAAAGACCAACACCGGCTAGTCCCAAGGGCTCATTACAAAAAGCCCCTATTCCTGTATATTATCAGGGATGAAGAATTCCCACAGGCTGCTGTTACCCCTGTTCCTGACAATTCCCTTTTTCG
>CAYSYJ010000192.1:0-4547 GCA_964435105.1 uncultured Elusimicrobiaceae bacterium | reverse complement strand
GGCGGCCGCTTTTTCCTTCTCGTCCGTTTCAAGCCGGAAAGCTCCCAGCTTGGCGTGGATCTGGTCGTTGAGCCGCTTCTCCATGGCGTCGATCATGCTGAAAGAGAACATCCTCACGGAATCGTCCGGGGACTTGACGCTTTCCTTGAGCAGGCGTATATGCCTGGGAATTTCGGCCGAGATCTCGCTTAGCATGATCACCGTGCGCAGGCGGGCCGCCGGGGAAGCGTCCTGGGAATTGGCCAGGGTCCTGACCGCGCCTTCCCCCAGGCTGCGCGAAGGCATGGCCAGCACGTCCGATTCCAGGCGGTCCTGGTCCAGCAGTTCCGCCTTTAGCAGTTCCAGCTTTTTCTGGTAGCGCAGCAGGTAGGCGTTCATGAACGCTATGGCGGCGAAGCCTGCTATGGAAACGGTAAAAAGCAGCGAGAAGATAAGCGTGAGCGAGAGGGTCCGCGGGTGGCGGTATCGTTCCGGCAGCAGCCGCCAGGCCGGCCCGGCCGAAACGGCGCAGGCCGCGGCGTGCAGCGTAAGGAAAGTGGAGATGCGCAGGAAATAAGGCCCCTTGAAAAGGGCGGCGACGGCCGCCGCTTCCAGGGCTATGGAGTAAAAAGCCAGTTTGGATTCCGCGGTCATGGCTCCATCAGTTTTTGCAGCAGGGGCAGGACCTGGTCGCCGGTAACGGGGAGCACCTTCTTGCTGAGGGAGCCCTCGAAAGAGGCGAAAGCCTTGGCGACCTTGCTCTCGACGCGGCTGGTGAAAACCTCCGAGTTGGAGTAGTCCGTCAGCGGCAGGATGACCAGCGTCATGCAGTGTTCGTCGCAGGCGCTGTAGGACAGGTCAAGGCCGCGGATCTCGGACTCGATGAAGGAGGAGACCTGCTTGGAGAGGTCGCCGTAGTCGGCGCGGAAACGCAGCGCCACGCTGTCCACGCCGAAGTCGCGGCGCAGTTTCTGCAGGCGGGCCAGCTCCTTGAAGACGGCCGAGTCCAGGCGGGGGAAGGCTTCGGCCTCGGCGGCAAAGCGTTTTGTGTCCACGAACTCGCTCATGAAGAAGGACAGGTAGAGCGCTATGGTCAGCAGGTTGTCGCGGTTGAGCTGGAGGAAAGGGATCTCCCTTACCGCGATCAGGGCCCTGGGCTTTTCCTCTGCGCCCTCGAAATAAGGGATAACCGCCACGTAGGCGGATTCGCCTTCGTCGCGCAGGCCGGCGGTGGTAAAAAAAGCGGCCTCCCGCTTGGTCAGGGCCAGGCGCAGCAGGGGGTCCTTGAGCTCCAGGGGCGCGCCCAGGCCGGTCCTCGCCCGCTCTTCCCAGGAGCCGGAGCCTTCCCGGCGCACGTGTAGCGAGGCCGATTCCAGGCCGTAGAAATTGGCCAGCAGGTCCATCAGGCTCTGGCAGGCGGCCGGCGCCTCCTTGAGCAGCATGCCGCGTATCTCCTCCAGGGAGCCGCGTATGCTGACCGGGCGCAGGATGTAGTTCTTTTCCAGGCGCTCATGGGACATCTTGAGCAGGATGAAATTGCGCGTCAGGTCCCGGAGCTTCTCCCGGAAATAGTCCCGCTCCTCGGAGTACATGTGGATCTTGCGGTCCCAGTAGATCTTGAACTCGCCCGCGGCCAGGGTGATCAGGGCGGTCCAGAGCAACGGCTGGTAGGGGTACGGGGTGTAGTAGAACCTGGCCATGGCCGCGGCGAAGGCCAACGCCAGGAGGCCGGCGCCGGTGCCTCCGGCCAGTGTGACCACGAGCGCGAAAGGCAGGTAGGCCTGATAAGAAGAAAGCAGCAGGAAAGGGTCTGCCGGCCTTAAGTACAGGCCGGCATAGAGGAAGAGCAGGCAGAAGACCGCCGTCTCCCCGTAGATGAAGAGGCGGCTATTGTATCTCACCGAGCGCCTTGTCCAGGAGTTTCTGCGCCAGGACCCCCGTGGATTCCCCGGGGCGGCCGGTACGCGAGACTACCGCCGACCAGACCTGGGCGCCGCTCTTGTTCTCGAACAGGCGCAGCGAGAGGCTTACGGCCGGCTCGCCGTCGAGCCCGGCCTTGTATTTCCACTCGTTCACCGAGCCCGCCAGCGTGTAGGCGACGTCCGCCGCGGCCAGGTCGGCCATAGCTTTCTTCAGCTCCTGCTCGCCGAAAGGGCGCTCCTGGGCGCCGCTGTAGCGGTCGGCCACGGCCACGCCGCGCGCCGAGAGGATGCCGGCCGCCATGGAGGCCGTCTTGACGCCGGCCATTGGCGATTCGGTGTAATTCTCCAGCGGCAGCACCGCGATGGCGGCCTTGGGTTCTGGTTTGAACCTGAGCGTATTGTAGTGCGAGGCGCCGCAGGCGGCGAGGAGCAGGAAGGCCGGGAGGATAAGCAGCTTTTTCATTTCAGCAGCTCCGCGCTCTTGATGTAGTCGAGTTTGGGGAAATCCTGCTTAAGGTAGGCGTTGCCCTGCATCTGGAGGCGGCCCTGGTCGGGGCCGGCGCCGCGGGGGGCGCCTTCGCCGTAGCCCTTGTAGATGCCGTCCACGACGTTCATGCCGTCGACCACCTTGCCGAAGGGCGAGAAGCCCATGCCGTCCAGCTGGGAGTTGTCGCCGAAGTTGATGAAGAACTGGGTGGTGCGGGTGTCGGGGCCGGCCATGGCGTAGGAGATGTAGCCGCGGGCATTGCTCTGCTTGACCGGGTCGTCCTTGATGCGGGCCCCGCGCCAGGCGGCGGCCACGGCCGGGTCGCCGTGAATGCCGAACTGGGCCATGAAGCCGTCGATCACGCGGAAGAAGGCGATATCGGTGAAGAACCCGGCCTGCACCAGGTTATAGAAGCGGTCCGCGCCGAGGGGGGCCCAGTCGCGGTTAACTTCGAGGGTGAAATCGCCTTTCGTGGTCGTGAACTTGACCTTGAAAGAGGCAGGGGCCTGGGCATTGGCCAGGGCGGGGTTCTTGAGTTTTTCCATGTCGGTCTTTATCTCCTTTGCTGGGGCGGCCGGGGCCTGAACGGCCTGCGCGGCGGGCACCGCTGACTGCTGATTTTCCTGCGTTTTAGGCGCGCAAGAGACGGCAAGTACCGCCGCGAATGCGAGCGCCAGGCTTCGAGCTGACATATAGGGACCTCCTGCGACAAGCAGAGACTGATGAGAGATAAATATTATAATAAATAGCAGGCATCGGAGGGAATCAAATGTCGTTCAAGATAAGCGCTGTTTACAGGGGAGATGAGCAGGTGGAGCTCACTCATGAAAATACCGGCAGCAAACTGGTGACGGACCTGCCGCCGGACAACGGGGGGAAAGGCCGCACCTTCTCGCCCACGGACCTGGCCGCCGCTTCGGTGGCCTCCTGCGTGCTGACCATCATGGCCAAAATGGCCGAGCGCGACGGGGTGCGGTTCGAGGGCGCTTCCTTCGAGATCGAGAAGCATATGCAGGAGAACCCGCGGCGCATTGCGAAGCTGACCGGCGTGATCACGCTGCCGCCGGGGCTGGACGCGCGCGACCGGGAACGCCTGGCCGCGGCGGTGAAGGCCTGCCCGGTGAGCCGCAGCCTGCACCCCGATATCAAGCTGGAGTTCGAGATCAGATGAGAACCGCCGTGCCCGCCCTGTTCTGCGCCGCGCTGCTTTGCGCCGCGGCCTGCCGCCGCCAGGCCGAGGAGAAACCCATGGAGAGACCTGCCAAGACCGAGACCGCGACCCTCGCCGGAGGCTGTTTCTGGGGCATGGAGGAAATACTCCGCGCCCTGCCCGGGGTGGTGGAGACCACGGTGGGTTATACCGGCGGCTCTACGGAGAACCCCGTCTACGAACAGGTGAAGACCGGCGCTACCGGCCACGCGGAGAGCATCGAGATCGTCTTCGACCCGGAGAAGCTTTCTTACGGCGCGATCCTGGACATGTTCTTCAAAATGCACGACCCCACCACGCCGGGCCGCCAGGGCAACGACATCGGCACGCAGTACCGGTCGGCTATCTTTTTCCACGGCGAAGCCCAGAAGAAAGAGGCCGGGGCGGCCGTGAAGCGCGCCCAGGCCTCCGGCCTTTGGAAGCGGCCGATAACCACCGAGCTCGCTCCCGCGGGCAAATTCTGGCCGGCCGAGGAGTACCACCAGGATTACCTTAAGAAGCATCCCGGCGGCTACACCTGCCACTATATAAGGGATTAACTACTTTTTGTTCTGCAGTTCGAACCGGCGGTCGTCGGCCAGCCGGTTTATTTCCTGCTTGAAGGCCGGATTCTCGGCCAGCACCTGGCCGAAATGCTCGGAGGTCAGGACGAAGATCTTGGAGGGTTCCTCGCAGGCCACGGTGGCGTTTCGGGGTTTGCTTTCCAGCAGGGCCATCTCGCCGAAGCAGTCGCCCGGGCCCAGCACCGCCAGCTGCCGCGAGAACAGGAAGGCCTCCCGCACGCTGACCTTGAGCCTGCCTTCCGCCACCACATAGAAGGCGTCGCCCGGATCGCCCTGCTTGCAGACCTTTTCGCCCGCCCCGTAGCGGTAGTAGTTGATGCGGCTGAGGATCTTCTCCAGCAGCCCCATGTTCATGGAGGCGAAAAAGTTGATCTTCTTCACCATCT
>CAYSYJ010000191.1:0-4568 GCA_964435105.1 uncultured Elusimicrobiaceae bacterium | reverse complement strand
GCCTGCACGTCCAGCGCGCCGCGGAAGATGCCGGGGAAGCCCAGCGAGTTGTTGACCTGGTTGGGGAAGTCGGAACGGCCGGTGCCCACCACCTTGGCGCCCGCCTCCTTGGCGTCCCAGGGCCACATCTCGGGGATGGGGTTGGCGGTCAGGAAGCAGATCGCGTCCTTAGCCATGGTAGCCACCCATTCCTTCTTGATCACGTCGGGGCCGGGGGTGGAGGCGGCGCTCAGCACGTCGGCGCCCTTCAGCGCGTCCTCGAGCTTACCGACCACCTGTTTGCCGTTGGTGATCTGGCACATATGCCACTTCTCGCGGTGCCCCTGCAGGTCGGTGCGGCCCTTGTGCAGGGTGCCCTTGGAATCCACGTAGATCAGGTTCTCCGGCTTAGCGCCGTAGTGCATGTACAGCGTGCCGATGCGGATATTGGCCGCGCCCGCGCCGAAAAGGACTATCCTCACGTCCTTGATGTTCTTCTTGACGATCTTCAAGGCGTTGATGAGGCCGGCGAGGCACACCGTGGCCGTGCCCTGCTGGTCGTCGTGCCAGACGGGGATCTTCATGGTGGCGCGCAGCTCGTCCAGGATGTCGAAGCACTTGGGCTGGGAGATGTCTTCCAGGTTGACGCCGCCGAAGGAGGGCTCGAGCAGCTGCACGGTGCGGATGATCTCCTTGGGGTCCTTGGTGGCGAGGCAGATCGGGAAGGCGTCCACGCCGCCGAGGTACTTGAAGATCAGGCCCTTGCCCTCCATCACGGGCAGGCCGGCCTCGGGGCCGATGTCGCCCAGGCCCAGCACGCGGGTGCCGTCGGAGACCACGGCCACCATGTTTCCTTTGTTGGTGTGCTCGTACACCTTCTCGGGGTTCTTGTTGATGTCCTTGCAGACCGCGGCCACCCCGGGGGTGTACCAGATGGCGAAATCGTCTATATTGCGGATGCAGCACTTGGGAGCGATCTCCACCTTGCCCTTGTAGAACGGGTGCAGCTGCATGGCGTCCTCGGCGGGCTTGTTGGCCTTCTTCAGCAGCTCTTCCTTGGAAATCTTCATGTTGGACATGGGGGACCCCTTTTACCTCGGATATTCGCTCCGCTTCAGGAAAAATTGTAGTAAACAAAAGTTGTCTTTTCAACAGCGTTTTTGATATACTTTGGGTTCACCCGAAGGCTTCGGCCCCCGGTGATGAAACCTGCCCGCCATCTGAACGTTATGGCACCGTAGCTCAGGGGTTAGAGCGGGCGTTTCATAAGCGCTAGGTCAGTGGTTCAATTCCACTCGGTGCCACAAATTTTCGCACGCGAATCGATCCCCGTCCCGCAAGACGGCAGTTCAGCAGCGGGTCGGGGTTTCGTTTAACCGGGGGACGCCATGGCAGAAACTTACCTCACCAAAGAAGGCTTTGAAAAGCTGCAGGCCGAGCTTGCGGACCTGAAAAAGCAGAAGAACGAACTTTCCGTCGAGATAAACGACGCCAGGGAGCAGGGCGACCTCAAGGAGAACGCCGGCTACATCTACGGCAAGCAGAAGCAGGGCGTCCTGATGACCCGCATCAGCGAACTGGAACTGCGCCTGCGCTCCGCCAGGATCGTGGACAACCTGGCCGTGAACAAGGACCAGATCAGCCTGGGCGCCACCGTCACCATGAAGGACGAGAATTCAGGCAATACCGCCACCTACACCCTGGTCAGCGCGGACGAGGCCGACCCCTCGGAGGGGAAGATCTCAGTCAGCTCCCCGCTGGCCCAGGGCCTGCTGGGGAGCGCGGCCGGTAAATCCGTCAAGGTGCGCCTGCCCAGCGGCGAGCGGCAGTACGCCATCCTCAAGGTTGAGTACAAGTAGGTTTTTTTTGTTATAATTTTCGTGAAGTATTAGACCGTTTAAAGAGAGCCGAGGTCAGGAGAAAGACATGGCATTCTGGGGATCCAAACAGGAAGGGGAGCAGGCGGGTCAGCCGGGGCAACCGGGGCAGCCGGGACAGCCCGGGCAGCCGCAAGCCGCGCCCGTGGCCGGCACGCTTGAAGACGGCTACAACGAGATAGTAAAATCCAAGGGCCGCGCCCCCGGCATCGACCTCGCCATCAAGCTCAGCGACCTGATACTCGAACACGCCGTGCACGAGCGCGCCAGCGACGTGCACATAGAATCCCAGGGCGCCAACCTCAGGGTCCGCTTCCGCGTGGACGGCATCCTGCAGGACATGCTCAATTCGCCCAAGAACGCCGACATCCCGCTCACGCAGCGCATCCGCGTGCTGGCCGGCTTCGACCCCGAGCCCCCGACCTCTTTCCGCAACGAGGAGGGCCGCTTCCAGAAGATGCTCTCCGGCCGCCCCATCCAGGTGCGCGTCTCCTCCTTCCCGACCGTCAACGGCGAGAAGCTGGTGCTGCGCGTGCTGGACCGCCAGCAGCTCGGCCTCGACGTGGACCAGGTGGGCCTCGACCAGGAATCCCTCACCATCATCAAGAAGCTCATCCGCAACCCCTACGGCATCTTCTTCATCACCGGCAGCACCGGCAGCGGCAAGACCACCTCGCTCTACGCCCTGCTCAAGAACATCAACACGCCGATGATCAACATCATCACCCTCGAAGACCCGGTGGAATACCGCCTCGAGGGCATCAACCAGGCGCAGATCAGCGCCAAGACCGGCTTCACCTGGTCCGAAGGCCTGCGCACCATCCTGCGGCAGGACCCCGACGTCATCATGGTGGGCGAGATCCGCGACTACGACACCGCCGAGATCAGCCTGCGCTCGGCCCTGACCGGCCACCTGCTCTTCACCACCATCCACACCATCAACGCCCCCAGCATCATCGAGCGCCTCTTCGAGATGGGCGTGCCGCCCTTCCTCATCGGCTCCTCCATGCTGGGCGCCATGAGCCAGCGCCTGGTGCGCAAGGTCTGCCCCAAGTGCTCCCAGCCGGCCGCGGCGCCGTCGGAGCCGGTGGTCAACGAATTCATCAAGAACATGGACCCGGAGGAGGGCAAGATCGTCAAGGAGCTCATCCTCAGCCCCGGCGCCAACTACAAGGTGGAGAAGGGCTGCCCGGAATGCCGCAGCACCGGCTACATGGGCCGCACGGGCATCTTCGAGCTGATGCTGATGAACGAGGAGATCCGCAAGCACATCCTCGACCACGCCCCCACGGACGTCATCAAGCGCACCGCCATCAAGACCGGCAAGATGCGCACGCTGCTGATGGACGGCATCATGAAGGCCCGCTCGGGCGTCACGACGCTGTCCGAGATCATCCGCGTCACCGCTACCATGGTCTAGGCCGGCTACCGGCCATAACGCCCGGCCGGCCCCTGGGGCGGCCGGGTTTTTTTTACCATGAAGACCGTCATCATAAAATTCGGAGGCAGTTCCCTTGCGGACCCGGGCAGGATACGCCGGGCCGCAGCCTCCGTACTGGCCGCGCGGCGCCGCGGCGTGCGCCCCGTGGCGGTGGTCTCCGCGCCCGCCGACGCCACCGACGACCTCCTGAAGCTCGCCGCCCTCGCCGCCGGCGAGAGGCGCTCGCCGCGCGAGACCGACGCCCTGCTGGCGGCGGGGGAACAGATCAGCGCCGCCCTGGTGGCCCTGGCCATAGAGGCGGAGGGCGGCAGGGCGGTCTCGCTTACGGGTGCCCAGGCCGGCCTGCGCACCGACTCCTATTTCTCCTCCGCTTCGGTGAAGGCCGCCGACACGCGCCGCCTGCGGCGCGAACTGGCCGCCGGGCGCGTCCCCGTGGTGGCCGGCTTCCAGGGCGTCGACCGGCACGGCGACATCACCACCCTGGGCCGCGGCGGCTCCGACCTGACGGCCGTGGTGCTGGCCGCGGCTCTCGGCTCCGGGCTCTGCGAATTCCGCACCGACGTGAAAGGCATATACACCGCCCACCCGGCCATAGTGCCGGAGGCCAGGGTGATACCCCGGCTGACCTACGGAGAGGTCGCCGCCCTGGCCGCCCTCGGCACCGAGGTGCGCCAGCTCCGGGCCGTGCTCTACGCGCGCCGGCGGCGGGTCCCGCTGCGCCTGCGCTCCTCTTTCCACGACGACCCGGGCACGCTGGTAACGGCCGCCGCGCCAGGCTCCGGGGTCGCCTGCCTCTCCCTGAAGAAGGAGGGGGGCTCGGCCCTCGCCTCGGCCGTAGGCCGCGCCCTGGACAGGCGCCACCAGGCCCGGGCGCTGGCCGCGGCGCAAGCCGCGGGACTGCGGGCGGAGGCGCTGGGGCTTTCCCGGGGCGCGTTCACCCTGGCCGTCCCGGAGGCGGACGGGGAGACCCTGCTGCGGGCCCTGCACGGGGAGTTTTTCGGCGGCCGGCGCCATTGACACCCGGCGGGCCGTCAGCTATACTGGAATAGCGGGCGTGAGCGCCCGGAGGAGCTAGGCGGAACATGGCAAACCTGATACGCGCGGTTTTCGCGGTCTTCTGGCTGGCGGCTGTGGCCTTCACCGGCTTCCTGGCCTATATAGTCGTGCAGACCGAGACCGATCCCGGCCTGCTCTGGGCCTGGCTGGTGATGTGCGCCTTTACGGCCATGTCGGCGACCTTCCTGACCTACAACATACTCTTCGGCCACCAC
>CAYSYJ010000190.1:0-4577 GCA_964435105.1 uncultured Elusimicrobiaceae bacterium | reverse complement strand
CCTGGCCCGCCGCCCGCAGTATTACCTGGAGCCGCTCTTCCTGGTCTTCCAGATGATGAGCAAGGACTACGAGGACTACAACACCCGCTCCTCCAACGCCATCTCGCGCCTGCGCCAGTTCCCCGCCGTGCTCGAGCAGGCGGAGCGCAACCTCTCCCACCCGCCGCAGGCCTGGACCCGCCAGGCCATCAAGCAGGCCAGGGAAGCGCTGGACAATTTCGTCTCCGACTCGGCCCAGGTGTTCCGCGGCTATACCCGCTACGACCCGGTGCTTAAGACGCAGGTGGACGAGACCATGTCCAAGGTCAAGGCCGCCCTCGCCCGCTACGCGGCCTACCTCGAGAAGGACGTGCTGCCGGCCTCCGACGGGGAGCCCAGGTCCGGGGAGTACACCTACGGTTTCTACCTGGAGCGCCTGCACGGCCTGGAAATTACGCCGGGTTCGGCCCGCAGCTACTCGAAGAAGGCCTTCAAGAAGGCCATGAAGGACCTGCAGAAGGAAGCTTATAACGTGGACAGCCTGGTGGCTTCCGAGAAGGGCTGGAAGGGCGTCATGGACAAACTGCCCAAGGAGCATCCGCCCGCCGGCGAGGTCCTCAAGGTCTTCCAGGACGAGATGGACCGGGCCTACCAGCATTTCGACGAGCACCGCGTGGTGGAGTTCCCCCGCCAGCGCCTGCTCATCAAGCGGATGCCGGCCTTCATGGCCTCGGCGCTGCCCTACGTGCACTACGCCCCCTCCTTCGCCCTCGACGACACCCGCATAGCCGAGCTGTTCATCCTGCTGCCGCCCGACGCCGCCTCCGAGGCCTCGAGGGAGAGGATCCTGGCCTCGGGTTTCAATTACGCGCAGATAGAACTGCTGAACGCTTACGCCATCATGCCCGGCATGCACCTGCGCGGCTACGAGGCCTCCACCAACCGCTCCCGCATCCGCCGCGTCTCGCGCCAGCCCGCGGTCGCCAACGGCTGGGCCTGCTATTCCGAACTGCTCGCCGAGGAGATGGGCTATTATTCCTCCTACTGGTCCAGGTTCCTGCGCTGCTACGTGCGCGCCCTCCGGGCGGCCAGGGCCTACGCGGACGCCTCCCTGCACATGAAGAAGATGACCCCGGCCGAGGCCGCGGCCTTCTTCCAGGAGAACCTTTTCATGAGCAGGGCCGCCGCCGAGAACGAGGTGGTAAAGCTTTCCCTGGCGCCCACCGAGGGCTACAGCTACATCATCGGCATGGACAAGATCATGCAGATGCGCCGCTACTATGAGCGCACCGAGGCCAAGTATTTCGACCTGCGCCGCTTCCATACGCTGTTCCTGCGCATGGGCGAGATCCCGATAGGCCGGATAGAGGACGAGATGCGCCGCCAGAAGCGGGAGGAGAAGAAGATCGTAAGATGAGCGCCCACGCCGTATCCTTTTCAGGGGTCGAGAAGACCTACAAGCGTCCCGGCTTCGTCGGGGCCAGCTACACCACCGCCGTCAAGGACCTGAGTTTCGAGCTTCCCGCCGGGGAAGTGACCGGCCTGCTGGGGCTTAACGGCGCCGGCAAGACCACCATCATGAAATTGCTCACAGGCCTGATCTTCCCCACGGCGGGACGCGTCAGGGTCTTCGGCCATCCGCCTACCGACGGGGCGGCCAAGGCCAGGGTCGGCTTCCTGCCGGAGCTTCCCTATTTTCCCCCGCAGCTGCGCCCCGCGGAAGCGCTCGGTTATTACGGCCGCCTCTCCGGCCTCTCCGGCCCGGAGTTGGACGGAGCCGTGCGCCAGGCCATGGACCGCACGGGCCTGGAGCCCCACGCCGGCAAGCGGGTCTCGGAATTCTCCAAGGGCATGATGCAGCGCCTCGGCCTGGCCCAGGCCCTGCTGCACGGCCCGGAACTGCTGGTCCTCGACGAGCCGGTCAGCGGCCTGGACCCGCTGGCCATCCACGATATACGCGGCCTGCTCGCGGGGCTTAACGCCGAGGGCAAGGCCGTTTTCCTCTCCTCCCACAGCATTTCCGAGGTGGAGAAGCTCTGCTCCCGGGTGCTCATCATGGTGAAGGGCCGCCTGGCCGCGGTGGTGAAGCGCCAGCAGTGGGAGGCCTCTCCCGGCGGGCTGGAGAAGATCTTCGTGGAGGCCGTGCGATGAGAGGCTTTACCGCGCTGCGCGCCGTGGCCGCCAATACTTTCTTCGAGAGCGTCCGCAACCGGTTCTTCCTGCTCTTCGCGGTCTTCGCCTTTACCGCCATCTACGCCTCCGTGCTGGCGGGCGTCATGGCCGTGGACCAGGAGGGGCGCGTCCTGGCCGATTTCGGCCTGGCCCTCATCGAGCTTACCGCCCTGGGCTACACGCTCTTCTCCGCCTCTTCGGTGCTGCTCCGGGAGGCCGAGACCAAGACCATCTACCTGGTCTTCTCCCGGCCGGTGCCGCGCTGGGCTTACCTGGGCGGCAAACTGGCCGGTTCCCTGCTGACCGCGGCCCTGATGCTGGCCGTCATGGGCCTGATGCACCTGGCCCTGCTCGCCATGCGCGGCTTCGGGGCGCCGCCCTGCTACGCCCTGGCCCTGATTGGCTCCTTCCTGAAGCTGGCCGTGATAACCTCCGCCGCCCTGTTCATCTCCCTGTTCTCCACCTCCGCGGTCTCCACCCTGGTGATCTCGGGAATACTGTGGACCGCGGGACATTTCGCCTCCGAGGCCAGGTTCATGGCCGAGAAGGCGGAGGGGGCGTCGGCGTTCCTGCTGAAAGCGGTCATCTGGCTGCTGCCGAATTTCCAGCTCTTCAACCTGCGCGACGCGGCCGGCCAGGCCTGCGCCCTGCCGCCGGCGGCCCTGGCCGCCGCGGCCGCCTGGACGCTGGGCGCTTTCCTGGGCGCCCTCTGGCTGCTCGCCAGGAAGGAGTTCTGAAATGAGGGCGCTCGCGCTGCCCCTGGCGGCCCTCCTGGTTTGGGCCGCCGGCTCGGCTGCCGGGTACGGCTCCTACTCCCCGTCCTATCCGCCCCCTTCCGAGATCCGCGTTCCCGCTCAGGGCGCCGCCGGGGACCTGTTCTCCCTGGCGCTGGGCGCGCGCAGGCTCTTCTCCGACGTCTGGTTCGTGCGCCTTATGCAGTATTACGGCACCCGCGAGGCCGGCCACGAGGAGGAAGAGGAGTGCTCCGAGCATCCCGGCGAGATGCACCACCATCACGGCCTCAACGGCGAAGGGGTCTACTCGGAATTCTTCGCCAGGGCCAGGCATGTCCTGGAGCTGGACCCGCACTTCGCCGCCGCCGGGCTTTACGGCGCCGGTTCCCTGGCTTTCAACCTTAGCCGTCCCGAAGAGGCCCAGCAACTGCTGGATTTCGCCATACAGCATTCCCCCCGCGAGTGGAAATATCCCATGCTGCTGGCCGCGATAGGGTACAGCAAGGCCAAGGAGCCCATGAAGGTCGCGGATGCCATCCGGCCTTTCCTCTCCGAGCCCGATTGTCCCGTTATGCTCAAGCAGTTGTCGGCTTTCCTTAATAAAAAAGCGGGCAATTACGCCGCCGCCGCGGCCATCTACGCCGATATCGCGGCGACCTCCAGGGACGAGTTTTACGTGCGCAACGCGCGCCGGGAGCTGGCGCGCCTGGCTTCGGTGAAAGGCGTCAAATGAACATACTCAATGTCTGCGACTGCGAAGACTGGGACATAACGGCCTACCAGGCCCTGCAGACGGCCCTCCAGTTCACGCGCATGAAGCACGGCGCCGAACTCCTCTGCCCCAAGGGGTCCCGCCTCTACGCCGAGTGCCTGAAGCACAAACTGCCCGTCCACCCTCTCACCCTCGGGGCCCGGTTCGGCTTTTTCAAGCCCGGCGGCTGGGACGTGGTTCATTTCTACAATCCCTCCTCCCTGTCGCCGCTGCTGCTGCGCAAGGCCCGGGCCTCGGCCCGGATCTTCCTGACCCAGTTGAAGCTCGGCAGCCAGAAGCGTTTCGAGAAGCTGGCCGGGATGTCCGCCCAGGTGGACTCTTTCGTGGCCGGCTGCCCCTCGGTCCAGGACGACCTGCTGCGCGCCGGGGTGGACCAGCGGAAGGTCTTCATGGTGCCCCCCGGCATCAATATCGGCCGCTGGGAGAGCGCCATGCTCATCAAGCCGGCCATGTTTCAGAAACGCCCTTACCGCGTGGGCACGATCAGCATGGACCCCACCCTCAAGGAGCAGCAGCTTTTCCTCATGGTGGCCAGGGACGTGCTGGAATCCCTGCCCGACACCAATTTCATGATAGTGGGCCTCAAGGACGAGCGCATCCGCGCTTTCGCCCGGGCGCTGGGCATCAGCCACAAGGTGGACGTTCTCTGGGAGCGCAACGACGTCCCGGAGATCATGGCGATGATGCACATCTACGCCAAGACCTCCCGGCGCGAGGGCCTCTCGCTCTCCCTCATCGAGGCCCAGGCTTCCGGGGTGGCCTGCGTGGTGCCCCGCCTGCGCGGCCTCAGCGACTTCACCGTGCACGACCGCAACGGCCTGATAGTGCAGCCCGACAATGTCTCGGCCTGCGCCGACGCGGTCATAAGGCTGGCGAAGGACCCGGACCTCTGTCACGGCATGGCCAAGATGGCCTTCGAC
>CAYSYJ010000189.1:0-4579 GCA_964435105.1 uncultured Elusimicrobiaceae bacterium | reverse complement strand
CCAGGTCCAGGTCGCCCTTGCCGGACGCCAGCGGAAGTCTGAAGTAAGTGCCCCGCTTTTGATATTCGGCGGCCGGGAGTATCTCGGAACGGCCGGATACATCCGTGGAAGTGCGTTCCGCGGCCGGCGCGGGGGTTTCGGAGGCGGGCACTGCCCTCTGGTCCGGCCATGGAAAACTTACCTCGATGGGGCCAAAATAGGCGAAGGCGAAAGCGTATGCCGCGGTCAGTAATGCTATGTTGATGTTTTTCATAAATGGCAACGGCCTATTTTATTATTTTTCGGAGTTCGTTCAAAGCGCAGACGGCCGCCCTGGCGCGGACCTGCTCGCGCCCGCCCCTGAAGCGGCGGCTGAAGGTCCTTACGCCGCGCGGGCCGGCCAGGCCGAACCAGACCAGTCCCACCGGCTTCTCCGGGGTGCCGCCGTCGGGGCCGGCTATGCCGGTGGTGGCTACGGCGTAGGCGCAGCCGAAGGCGCGCCGCGCGCCGGCGGCCATCTCGGCCGCGCAGGCGGCCGAGACCGCGCCGTGCCGCCGCAGGGTGGCGGGCTTCACGCCGAGAAAGCGGGTCTTGGCGGGGTTGGAGTAGGCGGTGACGCCGCCCAGGAACCAGGCCGAGCTGCCGGGCACGTCGGTGGCGAGCTTCGCCACCAGCCCCCCCGTGCAGGATTCCGCGGCGGCGAAGGCGCGGCCGCGCGCCTTCAGGCGGGCGCCTACCGCCGCGGCGAGGGTTTCCTCCCCCTCGGAGTACAGGGCGGCGCCGGCCGCCCGGCGGCAGGCCGCGGCGGCGCGGGCCACGGCCCCGGCGTCGCGGCCGGAAATTATGAAATCCACCGTGCCGGCGCCGGCCAGGATGGTGCGGCCCAGCTTTTTGAACCGCCGCATGGGCGGGGCCAGCAGCGCCTCCGCCCGGGGCTCGCCGATGCCCGCCAGCCTCAGGCGGGCCGAGTGCAGCGGCGGCAGGCGGAAGAAATCCTTCAGTTCGGCGGCCAGGAAAGCGTCGAAGACCGGCTCCCACTCGCTGCGCGGGCCGGGCAGCAGCACCAGCATTTTGCGGCCCCTGGTTATGACCTCCCCGAAAGCCGTGCCGTTCGGGTTCTCCAGCGCCTTGGCGCCCTCTACGATAATGGCCTGGTCGCGCAGGTTGGGCGGCAGCTTTTTCCCCTCGAGCCCGAAATTGATGGCCAGGACCTGCTCGCAGGGCTTGGAAAGGACCAGCCGGCGGCCCAGGGCCTTTGCTGCCGCCTGGCGGGTCAGGTCGTCGAAGGTGGGGCCCAGCCCGCCGCAGACCAGCACCAGGTCCGCCCGGGACAGGGCGCCTTTAACGCAGTCGGCGATGTCGGCCAGCCTGTCGCCGCTGGACTGCTCCCGCGTCAGCGTGAAACCCAGCGGGGCCAGGCGGGCGTGGAAAAGCGGCGGGTAGAGGTTGAGCTTTCCCTCCAGCAGTTCGGAACCGGTGCAGATGAGTTCTGCCTTGGCGGTACTCATAAAGACAAGGTTAGCATAAAGGCCGGGCGCTTCAAAGCCGCATTGACAGCCCGGCGGCTATATTGGTAGTTTTTAACCGCGACGGTACCGGAGGCAATGTGATAAAAGAAACCCTTTCCAGGATAGAGTCCGCGATCGGCAAGATACAGGCCGGAGATTCGGCCCAGAAGGCGGAGCTGGTGGCCCTGCTGGGCAAGCTCAAGGCCGAGCTGGCCGCCCTGCCCGAAGGCAGGATGGAGGAGGCCCGCAGCATCGGGTACTTCACCGAGACCGCCGCCCACGAGGCCACGCGCGCCAACGCCAATACGCAGCTCAAGAACCTCTCCATCTCCGGCATCTCCTACGCGGTGAAGGGCTTCGAGGCCTCGCACCCGCAGCTCGTCGGGGTGGTGAACGAGATCTGCATGATCCTCGCCCGGATGGGCATCTGACCGGAGGCGGCATGAGGCTCCTGCTGCTTACCGCCATAGCGCTTATGACCATGAACGGCAATTCAGCCGCGGCGCAGCCGCCGTCGGCCAGGAAAGTCCCGTATAAGCTCGAGAAGCACGGGCATGTCCGCACCGACGATTACTACTGGCTGCGCGACCGCAAGAACCCCGACGTGCTGGCCTACCTCAAGGCCGAGAACGCCTATACCGAGGCGGCCCTGAAGCATACCGAGCCGCTGCAGGCGAAGCTTTTCGAGGAGATGAAGGGCCGCATCAAGCAGGACGATTCCACGGTGCCGTTCAAGTACGGGCCTTACTACTATTACAAGACTTACCGCAAGGGCAAGGAGTACCCGCTCTATGCCCGTAAGAAGGGATCGCTGGACGCGCCCGAAGAGGTGCTGCTCGACGTGAACGAAGTCGCCAAGGGCAAGGCTTTCTGCCAGGTGCCCTTCCCCGCCATCCGCCCCGACCACCGCATGATCGCCTACGCGGTGGACACCGGCGGGCGCCGTTTCTATGACGTGTATTTCAAGGACCTGGGCACGGGCAAGCTCTACGCCGACAGGCTGGAGAAGGTCACGCCCAACCTCTCCTGGGCCAACGACAACCGCACGCTTTTCTACGTGAAGCAGAACCCGGAGACGCTGCGCTGGGAGCGGGTGCTGGCCCATGAGCTGGGCCGCCTGAAGGACCAGGACGTCTACTTCGAGGAGGACGAGACCTTCGAGGTGTCGCTGGGCAAGTCCAATACCGAGAAGTATGTCTTCATCCGGGCCGGTTCCACCCTCTCCACCGAGTACCGCCTGCTGGACGCGGACAAGCCCGCCGCGGCCCCGCGCCTGTTCCAGGCGCGCCGGCCCAAACTGGAATACGACATAGAGGACGGCGGCGACAAGTTCTACGTGCTCAATAACGACGGGGCGAAGAACTTCAAGGTCTCGGTCTGCCCCCCCGCGGCCACCGGCCTGGAGAACTGGAAGACCCTGGTGGCCCACCGCGAGGACACGCTGGTGGAATACCTGGAGGTCTTCGAGGACTGGCTGGTCCTCAAGGAGCGCCGCGAGGCGCTGGGCCGCTTCCACGTTTTTAACCGCAAGGACGGGCGCGAGTCCTGGATAAACTTCGACGAGGCCGCCTACATGACCGACCTCGCCGAGAATTTCGAATACAAGGCGGACAAGCTGCGCGTGAGCTACGAGTCCATGACCACGCCGGACTCGGTCTACGACGTGGACCTGAAGACCGGCGCCAAGGCCCTGCTCAAAAGGCAGGAGGTGCTGGGCGGCTTCAAGCCGGAGGATTATGTCTCCGAGCGCCTCTGGTTCGCGGCCCGCGACGGCGAGATGGTGCCGGTCTCCATAGTGCACCGCAAGGACATAGAGCTCGAGAGCGGGCGCAACCCGGTGCACGTCTATTCCTACGGCTCCTACGGCGCCAGCATGGACCCTTACTTCAGCTCGGTGCGGCTGTCGCTGCTGGACCGCGGCTTTATCTGCGCCATCCCCCATATCCGCGGCGGCTCCGAGATGGGCCGCCGCTGGTACGAGGACGGCCGCCAGCTGAAGAAGAAGAACACCTTCAACGACTTCATCGACGCCACCCGCTACCTGGTGGACCGCGGCTACACCTCGCCGGCGCATATCTACGCCGAGGGCGGCTCGGCCGGCGGCCTGCTGATGGGCGCCGTGGCCAACATGGCGCCGGAACTCTACAAGGGTATCATCGCGGCGGTGCCTTTCGTGGACGTGGTCACCACCATGCTCGACCCCGACATCCCGCTGACCACCGGCGAGTACGACGAGTGGGGCAACCCTAACGAGAAAGAGGCCTACGAGTACATCCTCTCCTATTCCCCCTACGACAACGTGGAGAGGAAGGACTACCCCAACCTGCTCATCACCACCGGCCTCAACGATTCCCAGGTGCAGTACTGGGAACCCGCCAAGTGGGCGGCCAAGCTGCGGGCCCTGAAGACCGACAAGAACCTGCTGCTGCTCAAGACCGACATGGACACCGGCCACGGCGGCAAGTCCGGGCGCTTCGAGTCGCTCAAGCTCACGGCCCTGGAATACGCCTTCATGCTGGACCTGGAAGGCATAAAGAAGTGAAGCTCTCGGAAGTGAAGCGGCGCAACCGCGTCATCGGCATTATAGGGGCCGCCGTGCTGTTCCAGGCCGGCGGCCTCGACCCCTGGCTGCGCTCCGTGGGCGGCACCGTCTTCTCCTTCGCGGTGCTGGTAGCCCTTTTCGTCCTCGTCCCCATCCTGATAGAACTGCTGGAGCGCCGGTTCGTCAAATAGGCCCGGCCGCGGGCTTATTGCCCCCCTTACCCCCCATTTAGTATTATTAAGGAAAGCCCCACCAAGGGGTTTCCGCCCGCACCCGCGGGCCAGATAGTAAAAGACAACAGGAGCTCAAAGCATATGCCCAAGACGGCCGTTAAATCCAAAGCGAAGTCATCCAATTCCGTGAAAATTTCCAAGAAAATGATCTACTTCTTCGGCGGCGGCAAAGCCGACGGCAAGGAGTCCATGAAGAACCTGCTGGGCGGCAAGGGCGCGAACCTGGCCGAAATGGCCGGCCACCCCCAGCTGCGCCTGCCGGTGCCCCCCGGCTTCACGGCGACCACCGAGATCTGCACCTACTACTGGGCCAACAA
>CAYSYJ010000188.1:0-4603 GCA_964435105.1 uncultured Elusimicrobiaceae bacterium | reverse complement strand
CGACAGGGTCATGGCGTCGCCGTCCTCCAGGTCGAAGGCTCCCTTCGCCTGGGCCGAGAACACGCCCCGGCTGTAGCGTACCATGGAACCGGCCACGCGCAGCGCCGGCAGGCGTTCGCGCGCCACGGCGCCGCGGAACAGCTCCAGCATCCGCTGCACGGCCCCCGCCTTGATCGGCAGGGCCACGGCGTAAGGGGCGAAGAGCGAGCCTCGTCCCTCGCCGCCGGCGGGCCGGCGGGGATAGAGCCCGCCGCCCCAGAAAGCGTCGTCCTTACCGTAGTATTCCAGGGAGCGGTCGAAGATCTTCACCAGCGCCTCGCCGGAGACCGGTCGGCCGGCGGAGTCCCGGGCACGGAGGCGCCAAGAGGTCTTCTGCCCCGGGGCCAGCACCGGGTCGTGATCGAGAGTGAGCGAGATCCGGCGGTCGCTGCGGGGCACGTCGGCCTCGCCTACCGCGGAATAGACCTTGAAACCGCCGGCGCCCAGCCAGCGCAGGCCGAAGCCGCCGCGGTGCTGCGGCCCCACCTTCACCGTGAACAGCGACAGGCCGCCCCCGGGCAGCATGCGCCGGTCCAGCACGAAGTCGCCGGCCAGGACCTCCGCGTAGCGGGCGCCTTTCAGCGAAGAGGCTCCCATCAGTACCCTGGCGGTCTCGCCGGGCCTGTAGGATTCACGCTCGAACAGGGCCACCGCGGGCAGGAGCAGCCCGGCGTTATCGGCGGCGTCCGGGGCCGCGGAGACCAGCACCAGTTCGCCTGAACTGCTCCCGCCCCAGGGGTCGGAGGCTTTCAGGCGCAGCCGGTAGACTCCGGGCGGCAGCGGCTTCAGGGCCAGTCGCGCCGGGGCTTTTTTGGAGAAAGCGATCTTGCCGGAATCGGCCAGCTTGCCGTCCGGCACCTTGGAGAAGGCCTGCTCCAGCGAAGGATTGCGGCCGAAAGCCCCCCAGTACTCGGTGGCCGAGGCTTCCTCGGGGGCGCCGTCCAGGCGGTGAACGGAGTATTCCCCCTGCCCGGCCTGGGGCTGCTCGTTGAGGTCCATCAGGCGCACGGCCAGCGAGGGGCCCGCGGCGGGCGTGAAGAAGCCGGCGTCGGGCGTAATGTCGAAGGCGTAGGCCTTGGCCCCGGCCCGGTAGGAGCGGGAATCGGTTATCGTCCGCCCGCCGGCGTCGCGGGCCTCGGCCTCCACCGCGTAAACCGCGGGGTAGTCGGCGTAGGGGCCGTCCTCGGCCCTGGGCGTGAAGGAGAACGAGAACTTGCCGTCGTCGCCGGTCTTGAGCTCGCCGGCGGCTACCTCGGCGGGCGGCACATGGTGGTAGAACCAGTTCCAGTACCAGCAGTACCACGGCACATAGCGGCTCCGGGTCACGCGGTACTTCACCGCGGCGCCGGGCACAGGCGAGCCGAAATAATACTTAGCCTCGCCGCTTACCTCGGCCTTTTCCCCGTAGCGGAAAGGCTTGCCGGCGGCGGCCAGCTTGACCTCGAACTCGGGACGCTTATATTCCTCGACGGCGAAATCGGCGCCGCCGCTGAAATTAGCGGAGAATTCCTGCACCGAGACCGTCAGGTGATACTGCCCCAGCAGGCGCCCGGAGGGCACCGTGAACTCGCCGGCGGCGCTGCCCAGGCCGGTCACCCGCAGGCTCTTGGAATACAAGTCCTGCCAGTTGGCGTCCCTGGCGGTTACCTGGAGGCGGGCCTGCCCGGCGTAAGGCGCGTAGCCGCGCGGGCGGCGCTGCAGCACCGTCACCTTGAACTTGACGGTCTGCCCCGGCCGGTAAACCGGCCTGTCGGTCTCCACGAAAACGCTGAGCGGCGCCGGCACGGAAACGCCGGCCGAGGCCGGGCCGTTCCAGTAGGCGTAGGCGCCCTTGTGGCTGAGCAGCGGGTCGAGGGAGTAATGGTCCCCCCCGCCCGGGTAGGCCAGGTCGGCCTCGCGCGAGAGCGCGGCCGCCCCGTCGGGGCCGGTGCGCAGGTCCACCCGCTTCCAGTCGCCGTAATCCCCCTCGTAGAGGTAGGCGGCTATGCCCGCGCCGGCCAGCGGCCGGCCGCTGAGGGCGTCCACGGCGTAGAGGCGGAAGAACTCGGTATTGGCGCGCCTGGAGGGCGCGGCCGGGTCGTAGAGGAAATCCTCGGGGTCGCCGGCCGGGCCGGAAGTGCCCAGCAGGAAGATGTCGGTTATGTTCAGCGGCAGCCCGCGTATCAGCGAGGAACCGTCCTCGAACCCGGGGTCGCCCGAAGCCGCCACTATGTAAAGGCCCTTCTTGAGCGGCGGGGCGGTTATCTCCTGGCGCTTGTATTCATGCGGGGCCGGGTAGGAGATGTCGGCGCTCCATTCGGCCTGCGGCTTGCCCTGCAGCACGCGGCGCAGCATCTCCTCGGAAACGTATTTTACGTGGCCCCAGCCGCGCTCCCTGCTGCCGCCGGCGAGGAAGGCCATCTCCTCCGGCGTGACCCGGTAGGCCCGGAAATACACCGCGGGCAGGTTGCGGGCGTTCACGGCCAGCACCTTGCCGCCGGGCGGCGGCGCGAAGGAACCGGAAAGCTCCAGGCTGGGCATCTCGATCTCGGCGCGCAGCTTGTCGCAAAGCCCGGCGGGGCGGGACCCGGGAGCGGTCTGCGAGGCCCGCAGGCAGAGGGCCACGGCCCCGGCGTAATCCGGCTTCCCGTGCAGGAGCGAGGCCGCCCGGTAGAGCGCCCAGGCCTTGCCCTGCGGCGTCCCGAAGGTCTCCGCCCAGGCCTTGAAAGTGTTGACGGCCGAGATCCTGAGCGCGGCCTCGTCCTTTACCGTTACGGAGGCCGGGTAGTCGAAAGGCAGCATGGCCCTCTTAACGCGCCAGTACTCGCCGGCGAAATCCTCGCGGCCCGCCGCCGCTTCCTCGTAGAGGGCCGCCGCCCTGAGCGCGGCCGGCTCGCCGGCGGCGTAGGCGGCCTTGTAAGACGGCTTCACCAGCGGCGCCGCGTCGGGCCTGGCACCCTCGTCCTCGCCGGACCCGGAAAGCAGCCAGCCGGTCCAGCGCGAGACGGCGAAATCCCAGAGCAGCGGGGTATAGGCCAGCTCGGCGCCTTTCAGGTCCAGGAAATAGGCCTCCCCGTCGAGCGGCCGGTCCTTCAGCGCGCCGCGCAGCGGGCGCAGGGCCTCGTAATCGGCGCTCACGCGCCGGCGCCACTGGGCAGCCGTCAGCTTGGTAACGTCGGACGCGCCCTTCTGCTCGTCGGTCGGCAGGGTGTAGCCGTAGCGCGAGAGGAACTGGCGGGCCGTCTCGGCCCGCAGCAGCAGGAACCTGGCGCGCCAGGCCGGGTCGCCGGGCAGCTTCATGCCCGCCAGGCGCTGGGAGGCCTCGCCGTAACGGTTCAGCATCCCCTCGCATTCGGCGGCCCGGTAAAGGGCCTTCAGGCCCGCCTCGTCAGAGGCGCCCGCGGCGGCCTCGTACAGCGTCAGCGCCTCCTGGTAGAGGCTTTTGGCGAAAAGTTCGTCCGCTTTGCCGGTCCCGGCCGCCCAGGCCTGGGCGTGAAAGGTCAGCAGCGCCAGCGACAGTATGATCTTCATGGTTTCTCCCCCGACGTACCGGATACTAGAATTCCCCGAGCAGCACCTGTTCCAGTTCGAGGTCCACCCCGGAGGCGGCCTTCACCCTGGACCTGACTTCCTGCATCAAAGCGTGGATGTCTGCGGCGGTGGCGCCCCCGGCGTTGACTATGAAACCCGCGTGCTTTTCCGACACCTGCGCGCCGCCCCGCCTGAGGCCCTTGAGCCCCGCGGCGTCTATCAGCCGGGAGGCGTAATCCCCCGGCGGCCGCTTGAAGACGCTGCCCGCGGAAGGCAGGTCCAGCGGCTGCTTGACCTCGCGCGAGGCGAGCACGCAGGACCTGTCCTGCAGCAGCACGCCCGGCTCCCCCTTGGGGAATTCGAACTCGGCGGCCAGTATGACGAGGTTTTCGAGGCCTTCGGTATGGCGGTAGCCGTGCGGGATATCTTTCTTTTCCAGGCGGACCACCGAGCCGGAAGGGGCCAGGGCCTCCACGGCCGAGAGCGCGTCGAAAGTCTCCTGTCCGAAGGCCCCGGCGTTCATGCGCACCGCTCCGCCCACCGAGCCGGGTATGCCCGAAGTCTTTTCCAGGCCCGCCAGGCCGAGGGAGGCGGAAAGCCGCGCGATGTCGTCCCAAAGAGCGCCGGCCCCGGCCCTGATGGTCCCGCCGCTCTCCGCGAGGGAGTTCAGGCGGCCGGTCAGGGCCGTTACCCCGGGCAGGCCCTTGTCGCTGACCAGGACATTGGAGCCCTGGCCGAGCACGGTCAGGCGCGCCCCGCCGGCGCGGCACCAGCCGGCCAGCCAGGCGAATTCCTCCGGTGTGCCGGGTTCCACCAGGGCCTCCGCGGGGCCGCCGGCCTTGTAGGTGGTGAAGCCGGAGGCCGGCGCGTTAAGGGCGCAGTAATCCCCGAATTTAGCCTTAAGTTCAGCGGTGTCAAGCATGGGTGGAGGCTCCCTTGAGATCGGCCGCCTTGCCGCTCCTGCCGACCAGGTACACGCCGGCGAGTATCAGCAGGCCGCCGGCCGCGGCGGCCGGAGCGGCCGTCTCGCCCAGCATGAAATAGGCCAGCAGCA
>CAYSYJ010000187.1:0-4607 GCA_964435105.1 uncultured Elusimicrobiaceae bacterium | reverse complement strand
GCGCCCGTAGCTCAGTGGTAGAGCATCCGCCTTTTAAGCGGGTGGCCGCGCGTTCGAATCGCGCCGGGCGCACAAACATACTTGGAAACAGGGGGAGAACAAACTGAACTGTATGACGAACAATAAAAGAGGCTTCACGCTTATCGAGCTGCTCGTAGTCGTGCTCATTATCGGTATCCTGGCGTCCATCGCCATCCCGCAGTACTTCAAGGTCGTCGAGAAGTCCCGCACTTCCGAGGCCATGGCCCTGATCTCCAGCATCAAGTCGGCCCAGGAGCGCTACCTGGCCCGCGGCGGCAACTACACCGCCTCGTTCACCGACCTCGACATTTCCTACGCCGGCATGACCGCCACGGCCATCCCGACCAAGTTCTTCACCGCCTCGGTGGCGGCCGGCACCTGCGCCAGCGGCCCCTGCTACGCGCTGACGCTCGTTCGCCACACCAACGGCTCCAGCGTGGCGGGCCGCTACGGCACCTACTCGCTGAACGTCAACGTGCCCGACAGGCCCGGGGTGGCCGTCGCGGCCTGCCCCGGCGGCGGCGCCAACTGCAACGAGCTGCTGGAGTGATCCGGCGGCAGCGGGCGGTCGTTCATTCTTAAGGAGGAGTTATCATGAGACATCAAAAGAAGGGTTTTACGCTGATAGAGCTGCTGGTGGTCGTGCTCATCATCGGTATCCTGGCGTCCATCGCCATCCCGCAGTACTTCAAGGTCGTAGAGAAGTCCCGCACTTCCGAGGCCATGGCCCTGATCTCCAGCATCAAGTCGGCCCAGGAGCGCTACCTGGCCCGCGGCGGCAACTACACCGCCTCGTTCACCGACCTCGACATTTCCTACGCCGGCATGACCGCCACGGCCATCCCGACCAAGTTCTTCACCGCCTCGGTGGCGGCCGGCACCTGCGCCAGCGGCCCCTGCTACGCGCTGACGCTCGTTCGCCACACCAACGGCTCCAGCGTGGCGGGCCGCTACGGCACCTACTCGCTGAACGTCAACGTGCCCGACAGGCCCGGGGTGGCCGTCGCGGCCTGCCCCGGCGGCGGCGCCAACTGCAACGAACTGCTGGAGTAAGAAGTCGAAGCGGTTCCCCCCGCGCCCTGACGGCGCAAAAAAAGAACCCCGCGCGTCGCGCGGGGTTCTTTCTTTATTCGCCGGCGCTTCACTCCTGCCGCTGCAGTTCCCCGGGGCCGGCCTCGGTCAGGACCGGGAGCCCGTCCCTGGCCAGCCAGATGCGCCCGTCCTTCCAGGCGAAAGCGGAGAGCGGGTAGCCGGCCCGCAGCGTCCGCAGGGAGAAGACGCCGGCCGGGGTGAGTTCCTTGTCCAGCTTGTGGCGGTAGATCAGCCCGCTCGAGGAGACGCCGGCCCAGAGATACTTGCCGTCGCGGAACAGCTGGTCCGGCTTCTCCGGCAGGCGCAGGGAGACGGCCGGGGTAAGTTCGTCGTCGGGACGCCTGAGGGTGACGTTCCCCTCGGAGTCGCAGACCCACAGGTGCTCGCCGTCGAAGAACAGGGCGGAGACCTTGCCGGGCGTCGGGAAAGTCCTGAGCAGCGCCAGCCCCGCCCCGATATCCCTGACCTCTATGACCTTGCGCCAGGAATCCGCCACGTAAAGTTTGTCGCCCGCGGCGGCCAGGCCGCCTATATGGGTCTTCTCCAGCTGGAAAGTCTTCTCGAGCTTCAGGCCGTCCTGCCCCGCCGAGTAGACGTAGACCGCCCTGGCCAGCCAATCGCCGGCCACCAGCTTGTCCCCCCGCCACAGCAGGGCGGAGACGTTGGCGGCGGCGCCGGGATATTCGCGGTAATAAGAGTCGCGGACGCTCTTGCGGTGCAGGGCGAAGGCCCCCGTGACGGCCAGCAGCGCCGCCAGCGCCCAGACGGCGAAGGCCCGCCGCCGCGGCGCCGGGACCGGGGCCGGGGAAGCCGCCGTCCTGTCGAAGCGCACCGCCTCCGGCCTGGGCTGCTCCCTGAGGGGCACGGCGTAGGACCGTTTGGGCGGGGGCACGCTGCTGGCGAATTTTTTTACCGTCTCCACCAGCTGCGCGTTCTCGAAAGGCTTCTGCAGGTATTCGCTGGCGCCCAGCTTCATCACGTCCACAGCGGACTGGATATGGCCGTAGCCGGTGATCATGACCACCGGCACGGTCTCGTCGATCTTCTTGAGGGCTTCCAGCACCTCGATGCCGTCCATGCCGGGCAGGCGCATGTCCAGCAGCACCAGGTCCGGGCGGCTGGCCCGGGCCAGCTCCAGGGCAGCCGGGCCGTCGCCCGCCTCCTGGACCTCGTAGCCGCGCAGGCGCAGGACATTGCGCACCGCCAGGCGCATGTCGGGTTCGTCGTCCACGATCAGGATGCGTGACATAGGGGTCAGCTCTCCGGCAGGGTCAGTATGACCCGCGTGCCCCGCCCCGGCTCGCTGGCCACTTCCAGGCCGCCGCCGTGGGCCCTGGCCACGTTGCGGGCCAGGGTCAGGCCCAGCCCCATCTTGCCGGGCCGGGTGGTGAAGAAAGGGTGGAACACGGCGGCGAGGTTCTTCTTCTCTATGCCCTCCCCGACGTCCTTTATCTCTACGCGCTGCCTGCCTCCCTCCGAGGATACTTTGACGGCTATCTCCCCTCCTCCGGGCATGGCCTCGGCCGCGTTAAGCAGCAGCTGCTCCAGCGCCCCCGCCAGGCGCACCCGGTCCACGCTGACGGCGCGCGGCTGACCCTCCGTCTCGACGCGGGCGGTGGCCCGCCCCAGGCGGCCCGAGGCCTTGAGCTTTTCCAGCGCCTCCCGGGCTATGGCGGCCAGTTTCTCCGGCGACCGCTGCGGGATCACGGGGCGCGAGAAATTCATTATGGTGTCGATCTTCTTCTGCAGGGCCACGATATTGCGCACGATCACCTGCAGCGAATCCCGCGCCCCCTCGGCGTCCGGGGAATCGGCGCAGAACTCCGCGTGGCTGCGGATGATGCTGATGGAATTGGCTATCTGGTGGGCCACGCCGGCCACGAGCTCCTCGAACTCCGGGGTGTAGCCGGGGCCGCCGGGGACCTGCCCGCGGCGCTTGAGCTCCTCGAAATCACCGTCGAGACGCTTCAGCCGGGAATTCAGGTCGGCGAGCATCTTCTCCTTTATCAGGAGCTTCTCCTCGGCCTCGCGCAGCATGGCGCGGTAGGGCTTGGCCCGCAGTTCCTCGCGCAGTTTGGCCTCGCTGGCGGCGAGGGCGGCCTTCTCCGCCCGGGTCCGCTCCAGCTCTTCGCGGAGGGCCTGCAGGCGGGCCGCCTTCTTCTCCCTGTCTCCGGCGGCGGCCTTGAGAGACTTTTCCTCCTCCTGCAGCCGGGAGATGACGGCGTCCCTCTCCGCCAGCTGCTCCTGGGCGCGGCGCACCTGCTCGTTCTCCGCCTCTATCTCGGCGGAATACTTGCGGCCGAGTTCCAGGCGGCTTTCGCGCAGCAGGCCGCATTCCTGCTCCAGCGCGGAGAGGGCCCCGCGGGCCTCATCCAGCTCGAATTCCTTCTTCTTGAGGAGCGCGTCGGCGTTATGGATGCGCTCCGACATCCGCGCGTACCTGGCCTTCTCCTGCTCCGCGGCGCCGGCGGCGGCGGCCTCGGCGGCCTCGAGCCTCGCGCGCAGGGCCTCGGCCTCGGCGAGGGCGGCGTTCTTCTCGGTGGCGGCGGCCTCGCGCGCGAGCGCCAGCGAGTCGTACTTCTTCAGCAATTCGGTATACTTGGCGGCCTGCTCCTCCAGGGCGGTCATCAGGCTGGCGGCCTCGCCGTCCCTGACCTCGGACTCCCTGGACGCCAGGGAGGAGGCCAGGGCCTCGGCCTTCATGGCGGCGGCGCGCAGGCGCTCGCATTCCGCCTCCAGGGTCTTGATGCGGCCCTCGGAGATCTCGCCGGCGTTCTCGACGGCCCTCAATTTGGAGACGGCGTTGTGCAGCTGCACGGAGGCGAGCTTCCACTTCTCCTCGGCCTCCTCTACGTCCTTGCGCAGGGAATCCTCGCGGCCGCGCAGGGCGGCGTTCTCCTCTTCCTTCTTGCGCAGCGCGGCCCTGGCGTCGTTCAGGGCCTCCTGCGACTTGCGGAAACGGTCGAGGCTCTCCGAGGAATTCCGGGCCAGGGCGTCCTCGAGCTCCTGCACCTTGGCGGAAAGGGAAGCGGCTATCTCGCGGTCGAGCTCCTCTGTGCCGCGGCTGCGGCCGGCCCGCAGGCCCTCGGCCTCGGAAACGAGCTCGCGGACCTTGGCGCCGGCCGCCTTGAGGGCGGCCTCCTTCTCGGCGAGCGCGGCCCTGGCCTCGGCCAGCAGGCGCTCCTTGTGGGCGGTCTCGTCCAGGGCCTCGTCCAGGCGGGCGCCGGCGGCGGACAGGGCCCTCTCCACGTCGGCCGTCCTGGCGGCCTGGTCCTTCAGTTCCTTTTTTACCAGGTCTATCTTCAGGTTAAAGCCTTCCTCCAGGCGGGCGGCCTCGCGGCCGGCCTGGGCAAGCTTCTGCTCCAGGGCCTCCTGGGCCTTGATATGCCTCTGGATCTGGGCCTCCCGCTCGGCCACGGCGGCGCGCTCGGCGGCGAGCTCGGCCTTGAGCTCCTCCATGGCGCGCCAGATCTTATCGGTCTCGGCCTCCTTGT
>CAYSYJ010000186.1:0-4637 GCA_964435105.1 uncultured Elusimicrobiaceae bacterium | reverse complement strand
GCGCCCGCCCAGGCCAAGGAGGAGAAGCCCAAAGCCGAGACCCCCGCCCCCTCCAAGATAGTGGACACCGGCAGCAAGAGCTCGAATATCGGCGCCCTTTTCCGCAAACTGTTCCGCTTCATCATGACGCTGGTACTGCTGGCGGCGGTAGCGCTTGGCGCCGTTTTCTTCCTCAAAAACTTCGGGATCTTCGACGCGACCCCGTTCATCCCCTTCCCGCTGCCGTTCATTTCCGGGACGCCGGCCGCCCAGCCTGAGGCCCAGCCGCAGGCCGGGGAGGTCCCCACCCTGCAGCCAGAAGCCCCGGCCCAGCAGGCCCAGGCCCCGGCAAAGGACATATCTCCCGAGATCGTCTACTTCACCCGCACCTACAAGCTGGACCCCGAAGGCCCCTCCCTGGAGGATAAGCTGATAGAGCTCTCCCAGGCGGCCGGCGGCGACTACGCCAAGGTGGACTGGCAGGTAAAGCCAGGAGTGGAGAACATCTATGAGATAGCCGCCCTGGTCCCCGGCAAGGGCGCTCCCCTGGCCTACACTTTCGTGGCGGACTACGCCAAGAAGACCCTGCTGCCCGCCGATACCGGCGGCACGCAGGCCATGGACGCCCTGGCCGGCAAGGCCCCGCCCAAGAAGCCCGCCGCCGCCAAGCAGAACCGCAGGGCCGCGCAGCGGGCCAAGGCCCAGGCGGCCCGGAAAGCCGCGGCCGCGACCGCGGCGGCGCCAAAGGCGCCGGCCCCCAAGCCGGCCGCCAAACCGGCCGCCAAACCGGCGGCCCCCGCGGACGAGGAATACGAATACGAGTACGTGGACGAGGAAGAGGAAGAAACCGGCCAGTAAGGCGCCCGCTTAAAAAAGGGGACAGGCTACTTTTTCATGGAAAAAGTAGCCTGTCCCCTTTTTATAACCTTTTATTTCCTGGCGGTGGTGAGCCGCCCGCGCTCGGCGCGGCCGCGCAAGGCGATGGCGACCAGTTCCTTCAGGACTTTTTCAGGCGCGAGGCCCGTCCTGGCCCAGAGCCGCGGGTAGAGGCTGTGGGAGGTGAAACCAGGCAGGGTATTTATCTCGCAGAACCAGACCCTGGAGGCGTCCCGGGGGTGCACGAAGAAATCCACCCTGGCCATGCCCGAGCCTCCGAGCGCCAGGAAGATGCGCACCGCCAACTCGCGCAGGCGGGCCTCGGTGGCCTTAGGCAGGGGGGCCGGCAGCAGGAATTCCATGCCGTCGTCGTCGAGGTACTTGGCCTCGTAGTCGAAGAATTCGTGCTTTCCCTTTGGCACCACTTCGCCGCAGACGCTGGCCTTGGCGCCGGCCGGGGAACCCAGCACGCCGCAGACTATCTCGCGGGCGCGGTCCACGCCCTTCTCTATCATCACCGCCGTGTCGAAGCGGAAGGCGTCGAGCACGGCGGGCTTCAGCTGCGAAAGCTTTTTCACCTTGGCCACGCCCACGGAGGACCCCTGCGCCACCGGCTTGACGAACAGCGGGAAGCCCAGCGAGGCGGCCTTCTTCAGCAGCGGACCCATGGCCGCCTTCTGGTGCGCGCGTATTACCACGTGCGGCAGCACCGGCACCTTATCCAGCGCGGCCAGCTCCTTGGAGATCACCTTGTCCATGCCCACGGCCGAGGCCGTCACGCCGCAGCCGGCATAGGGCAGGCCCAGCAGTTCCAGCAGGCCCTGCAGCACCCCGTCCTCGCCGGTGGAACCGTGGATGATAGGGAAAAGCGCGTCGGGCCTGACCCGGCCGCCGCCCCGCTTCAGGAAACACCCCCCGGCCAGCGAAGGCTCCAGCGCCGGGCCTTTCAGCGGCCGGCCGGCGGCCAGGTCGGCCGGCTTCACCAGCCGCCACCCGCCCTCGCGCGGCGCGTAGAGCGCCAGCGGCTCGAAACCGGCCCTGGCCAGGCCCTCGCAGACGGTCTTGGCCGACTCTATGGACACCTCGTGCTCCGGCGACTTGCCGCCGAAAATAACGCCTATCTTCTTTTTCATGTTGCGGTTCTCCGTAAATCCGATCACTCTATTATACCGCCGCCCAGCACCCTGTCGCCAGCGTAGAAGACGGCGGACTGGCCGGGGGCGACGGCGAACTGCGGCTCGTCCAGCAGCGCTTCGGCCCGGCCGCGCCCGGCGGGCCTCACCAGGCAGGCGGCCGGCTTGTGATGATAGCGCACCTGCACGGCGCAGCGAAAGTCCCCCTCCCCGGGCGGAACCAGCCAGTTGATGGCGCGCACCCTCAGGCGGTCCGCCTTGGCGGCCGCGAGCGGCCCCATCACCACCTCGTTGGCCTCCGGCCTGATGGCCGTCACGTAAAGCCGCTCGCCGCCTTGCACGCCGGTGCCGCGGCGCTGGCCGAGGGTGAAATTGAAAAAGCCGTTATGCTTGCCGATACGCCTGCCCGCCGCGTCCACGATATAGCCGGGGCGCGGCTTGACGCCGGCGTATTTGCGCAGGTAATGGGTGTAATCGCCCTCGGTCACGAAGCAGATATCGTTGGACTCCGGCTCGGAGGCCGTGGGCAGGGAGAAGCCGGCCGCCAGCTTCCGCACTTCCTTTTTGGTCAGGGCGCCCAGCGGGAAGAGTATGCGCGGCAACTGCTCCTTTTTCAGACAATACAGGAAGTAGCTCTGGTCCTTCAGCGGGTCCGCGCCGCGGTAGAGGCCGTAGCCGCCGGCCTCCTCCTTTATGACGGCGTAATGGCCGGTGGCCAGCGCCTCCGCGCCCAGTTCCCGGGCGAGCTTATAGAGGTAGTCGAACTTAAGGTGGCGGTTGCACTCCACGCACGGGTTGGGCGTGCCGCCGGCGAGATAGGTGCCGACGAAATCGTCTATCACCGTCCTGGAGAACAGGCCTTGGGCGCTCTTGAAATAATGCCTGATGCCCAGCGCGTCGGCCGAAGCCCGCGCCTTGGCCGCGCTCTCGGCGCCGCCGCAGCACTTCACGGCGTCGCGCCGCTCGGCGAAAAGGCGCAGGGTGACCCCGATCACCTCCCAGCCCTGTTCCTTGAGCAGGGCCGCGGTCACCGAGGAGTCCACCCCGCCGGACATGGCCACTACGACCTTTTTCATGGGGACGTTGGTTAGTTTGTTAGTATTTTCAACCCTAGGTACTTGGGATTTTAATATGGGACGCGGAAATACTAACAAACTAACCAACGTCCCCTAAAACTTACTGGCCGAAATCGAAACCCTTGAAGAGGTCTTCCTCCGCCTTGTTGTCGGCGGGGGTCTGGCCGGCCGGCTGGGCCGGCTCAGCCGGCTTCACCGGCTCGGGCCCGCGGGAACCCGGCAGCACCTGCAGGCGGCCGCGGCCCTCGCCCACCGGCTGCACTATCACCTTGCGCACGCCTTCGGCGAAGGCCAGGAATCCGGTATCCATGTTGTAGTACAGCCGGAAAGGGGACTCCTTCATCTGCGGCTCATAGGACTTGCCCAGGTTAAGTTTCTGCTGGTCCCAGCCGGGGTTGTAGACCAGCTTGCCGCGCACGTCCACCTCGCCGTCCACCACGGGCAGCGAGAAATGGATCTTGTAGAGGCCCATGGTATCGCTGATGCCGGGCGCGAAGGACAGGTTGATCTGGGCGCCGGCGTTCTCCTCGGCCCCGGCGAACTCGCCAAAACCGCCCTCTGTCTCGTTGCCGGCCCCGGTCTTGGACTTGGCGGTATCGGGCACCACCTTCACGGTAACGCCCTCGATGGGATTGCCCTGGTAATCGGTCACCACGCCCTGGATATTGCCGTCCAGGAAGTTGCCGGTCCTGGTCGTGGAGAAGAACAGCAGCTCGCGCTTGCCCATGATCTTCTTGGTAAGCGACAGGTCCCCCACGCGCGAGTCGGTGAAGTCGACCACTTTGAGCTTGGTGAAGCCGCCGCAGGCCGACAGGGCCGGCAGCAGCAGGGCGAGAAGTACGCGGTATTTGTTCATACGGTCCACCTGGGCCTTTACTGGCCGCCTTCGGTCACTCCTTCTATCTCGGGCTGGGCCTCCTCGCCGGGCAGCGGGGCCTCCTCGGGCGCGGCCGGCGGCTGGGCCGTGACGGCCGGGGGCTGGAGCTCCCCGCCGGGAGCGGCCGGGGGCGGGCCCATGGCCGGCGCGTCTGGATAGGGATTGTTCTTGATGAAGAAGACCACCCGCCGGTTCTTCTTCCTGTTAAGCTCCGTGTCGTTGGGCACTATGGGGTGGTATTCCCCGTAGCCCACCGCCGCCAGGTGCTTGGGCGGGAAATTCTTGCCCAGCATGTCCTTGACCACGCTGGTGGCGCGGGCGGTGGACAGCTCCCAGTTGGAGGCGTACTGCCTGGTGGCTATCGGGACATTGTCGGTATGCCCCTCCACCACGATATCGTGCTTCTCGGCCAGCTTGTAGAGCACCGGGGCGATCTTGTCGAGCTGCAGCTTCATCTGGTCGGTCAGCTCGGCGCGGCCGCTCTCGAAGAAGGCCACCTGGCTCTGCTCCTCCAGGGTGATGCGCAGGCCTTCCTTGTCCATCTGGACCTGGCCGGCCATCTTGCCTTCCTTGATCATCTCCTGGATCTGCTCCTGCGCCTTCTGCATGTCCTTGTTGAGGGCGGCGGAGAGGGCGTAGAGGATGACGAAGAAGCAGACCATCTCCGTCATGAGGTCGGCGTAGTTGACCATCCAC
>CAYSYJ010000185.1:0-4638 GCA_964435105.1 uncultured Elusimicrobiaceae bacterium | reverse complement strand
GCCGGGCCTATGGGGCGCATTATACTGGTGAGCAAAAGCTTGGGTTGGCGTGAGGTTTCCACTGTAGTCTCCGTTATAGGGGGGATGCTTATATTGTAGTAAATTGGGAGGCGCAAGGGGCCTATTTAGCCCCGGCGCCCAGCAGCTCGCGGTAATATTCCAGGGTGCGCCTGGCCATTACCTCGGTGGAGAACCTCTCCCTCACCAGGGAAACGGAATTCTCCGAGAACCGGCCCCGCAGGGAAGGGTCCTTGAGGACCCGCTCCAGCCGCGCCGCCAGGGCCAGGTGGTCGCCCGGCGGGAACAGCAGGCCGTTCTCGCCGTCCTTGACGATCTCGGAATTGCCGGAGATGTCGCTGGCCACGGCCGGCACGCCCATGGCCAGGGACTCGCGGATGCTGCCGCTAAGGGCCTCGCCCTTTACGGCGGCGTTCACGCTGACCGAAGCTACGGTGAGCAGGCGCTCAACGTCGTCGCGCAGGCCGAGGAAGCGGCCCCGGCCCGGCGGCAGCTTCTCCAGCGAGTACAGCGCCCTCAGTTCCTGCGAATCGGTGCCGCGCCCGGCGAAGACCAGCGCGAAATCCAGGCCGCGGGCGTAAAGTTCCCGAGCGGCCTTGAGCAGCACGTGCTGGCCCTTATGGGCGCTGAAATTTCCCACCAGCATCACCACCGGCAGGCCCGGCGGCAGCGCCAGTTCCCTGGCTATGCCGGGATCGGGCGGGCGCGGGGCGAAGCGGGCCGGGTCGGTGCCGCTGTAGATGGTGCGGACCCTCCCCGGGGCCACGCCGTAATCGACGAGTATCTTCCGCACCGAATCGGCCACGGCGATCACGCCGTCTATGAGGCGGCTGGTATATTTCAGCCTGGCGAAAAAGCCTTTCACGATCGGGTGGGAGACGCGCCTGGTGAAGATGAATACCGGCTTATGGGAGGCGAGGAACTTGGCCAGCAGGCCCATGGCGTGGGCCTTGGGATGGTGGGCCTGGACCACGTCCGGCTTCAGCTCGTCCAGCAGCCTCGCCAGCGCGAAGGCCGTGGCCAGGTCATAGTCGCGGCGGGGCTGGAAATGGCGCACCGGGAAGCCCTCCGCCGAGGCCTTGCGGCCCAGGTCGCCGGCCAGCGGGCAGGCGAAGTGGCAGTCATGCCCCAGCGCCCGCAGCCCGCGGGCCAGGTAAAGGGCCTGCGCGGCCCCGCCGGACCAGCCGAAACTTTCGGTTATATGGAGTATTTTCATCGTTGAAGGGCCCAGGCCGGGCCTGGGCCTAAAAACCTGCCCGGGATGGGACTTTCCGCACATCACAAGGCCGCCGGTTTCTGTTAAATTATAGTAAATAGCCGCGTCACAACGGAGAAACCGCGTGAAGAAAAGACTGATAACCCTCGCCATCCTCCCGCTCTGCGCCTACGGCGCCGCCGCCCAGGACCTGCAGAGCGTCAACGCAGAAGCGATACGCAATTCGATCGACATACAGGTGCCCCAGGCCAGGCCGGCCTCGGCGGCCCCGGCTTCCGGACGCTTCTACCTGGAGCAGAACTCCTATGACCCGCTGCTCATGCGCGGCCGGCGCTCAGGCGAGAAGATCAATATCATCGGCGGCACGATAAACATCCCCGGCATCGATTCCTCGCTTGATTTCGCCCGCAAGTACCGCCAGGCGGAATACCGCCGCCACGACCTGCAGAGCGACGTGGCCCTGACCGTCTACACCAAGAACCTCCCCAAGATGCTGTTCCAGGTGCTGTTCGGCATAATAGAGGACAACGGCAACCCCGCCGGCGGCACCTACAACGACATCAACCCGGTCGTCGAAGACCCGGCCATCCCCATGCCCACCGAGGCCGAGATCCTGGCGTTGGACGTGCCCGAGGACGAAAAAGAGCGCCTGCTGGTGCAGCTGCGCAATTCCAAGATGCACATCGAGGGCCGCATCAACCCTTTCCGCAAGAAGGAAATGATAGAGATGTACAAGCAGATCCTCGCCGAGGAGCGCGCGGGCGGCCTGGAGCCCAAATTCGGCCTGCCGCACGAGTGGAGCCCCGAATTCAAGGCCTACTGCCGCGAGAAGGGGGAGATGATACCCCTGACCTTCACCAAGCTGCTGACGGCGCTCGCCAGCGGCACCACCTCCCGCTTCTTCAAGACCGGCGCCGAGGCCGCGCTGATCGAGCATATCCTCTCGCGCGAGGACGCCTCCGTGACCATGGACCAGCTCTTCCGCGCCAGCTACCGCCTCAACGGCGGCGACGTCTACCTGGCCATCCTGACCATCGAGAACATCCTGGGCGACAACTGGCGCCACCCGGACAGGGACAAGCTGGCCGTCACCCGCAAGCTCGCCAATATCTGCAACTTCTACCAGGGCCGCGGCGACAAGTACGGCGCCTGGTACCACTTCCACGGCATCATGCTCTACGGCTACGTGCGCGGCGGCCTGCGCGCGGCGCTGATAGGCGGCATAGAGACGGCCGGTTCCCACGTGCTCAACGGCGCCAACGACCAGGACGAGCAGCAGGAGGACTACGTCAACTCCGTGGGCGGCAAGATCGGCGCCCGCCTGGCCAAGGTGCTCGGCGAAAAGCTCTACGACGGCTTCGTCCCGAAGAAGAACTACTGCGACCCGAACGTCTACCTGGACCTGAGCGAGGATTTCCGCGACCGGCTGGAATACGTGGAGAGCAAGGACTTCAAGGTCCAGCTGGACGACGCCCGGATGTGGCTCAAGCCGCTCTCGCGCAGCTACCTGGACTGCCACGTGGAGATCATCGGCAACGACTATACCGGCCAGCTGAACTCCAAGTTCATCGTCAAGCGCGACCACGTGAACTTCAAGAAGGGCAAGTCGACGCCCATCCTCGTCCATTTCGCCGGCGAGCTCACCAAGGCGCGCGCCTTCATCACCGGCTGCCTGGCGGACCAGACGGAAGGCGTTGTTTCCAACAAGGCCTTCGGCGCCGCGGCCGTGCCGCAGCGCGTCTGGGTGGACGCCGAAAGATAAGCGCCATACCCTATCGAGGCTTCGCCTCGATAGAAGAGGGGGACCGCGGCCCGCGCCGCGGTCCTTCTTTTTGTAGAATGGAGTCAGCCAAGGAGGCCATATGCAGAACTTCGTTTTCGTCAACCCCGTCAAAATAATCTTCGGCCGGAACACGCTGGCCAAGCTGGGCCCGGAGGCCGCCGGCGCCGGCAAGAAAGCCCTGCTGGTCTACGGCGGCGGCAGCATAAAGAAGAACGGCGTCTACGAGGCCGTCACCGCCGCCCTGAAAAAGGCCGGCGTGGCCGTGGCCGAGCACCCCGGCGTGAAGCCCAACCCGGTGCTTTCTCACGTGCGCGCCGGCGTGGAAAAGGCCCGGGCCGAAGGCTGCGACCTGGTGGTGGCCGCCGGCGGCGGCTCGGTGATAGACGAGGCCAAGGCCATAGCGGCCGGGGCGCTTTACCGGGGCGACGTCTGGGATTTCTTCTGCGGCAAGGCGCAGATCAAGGGCGCGCTGCCGCTGTTCACGGCGCTGACCCTGCCCGCCACCGGGTCCGAGATGAACTCCGGCTGCGTGATCACCAACGAGGAGAAGGCCCAGAAATACTCCACCCACTCGCAGCACCTTTTCCCGCGGGCCTCGGTGCTGGACCCGGAGACCACCTTCACGCTGCCCCGCGAGCAGGCGGCCAACGGCGCGGTGGACGCCATAGCCCACCTGATAGAGAGCTATTTCACCACCGCCGACAGGGACGTTGAGGTGACCGACGAGCTGGTGCACGGGCTGGCGCGCTCGGTGATCGCGGCGACGGGGCGCATCCTGCGTGACCCGAAGGACTACGACGCCCGCGCCTCCATGATGTGGTCCGCGACGCTGGCCCTCAACGGGCTGGGCGGCTGCGGCTACGGCGGCACCAGCTTCCCTAACCACGCCATAGAGCATTCGCTCAGCGCCATCTACGACATCGCCCACGGGGCGGGGCTGGCCATAGTGATGCCGGCCTGGTTCAAGCGGCACCTCGCCTCGGCGGGCCCCGCGCGGCTGGAGAAGTTCGGCCGCGCGGTCTTCGGGGTGAAGACGGCGGAGGAGGCCATAAAGTCCTTCGAGGCCTTCTTCAGGCAGGCCGGCGCGCCGGTGCGCCTGGCCGAGGCCGGCATCCCGGCCGCGGACATCCCGCGCATCGCGGACAACGCCATGGGGCTGATCAGGATGTGGGGGATGAAGATGGAGAAAGCCGAAGTCGAGGAGATCCTGCGATTAGCCGCGTAGTTGCCGACGTCACGCATAAACCGCATAGCGGTTTTGCGCGACCCCGTCTCGGCAATTTCTCGCTGAGGAAATTGCCTGCGACCTTGCGGCCCGGCACCGCCGGGCCTCACGTGCCCGACGGACACATACCCTCGCCGTTCCTTCCCTGCAGTCCGGCCTGACGGCGGGTATCCCCCGTCGGACCGGGCGGCGTCAGGCCGGCAGGATATATTCCAGGTAGCGGCGGTACATGCGCACCGCCCGGTCCGCCGAGCGGAACACCGGCACGCCCAGCCCCTGCGCGTAGTCGCAATAGGGCTCGTAGCGCGTCCCGGACCCCACCACGAACAGCAGCGGCTTGCGCGCCTCGCGCGCGGCGGCCGCCGCGTCCTTAAGGAAGGACTTCTCCAGGTCGTC
>CAYSYJ010000184.1:0-4700 GCA_964435105.1 uncultured Elusimicrobiaceae bacterium | reverse complement strand
TCGCTGGGCGGCGCTTCCGCCCTGCAGCTGGACAGTTCCCAGACCAAGTACCTGGACGCCAGCAACAGCCAGATCACGGCCCTCAACGATCTGGACCTGGCGCTGGCCGGCTACCGGGCGCTGCTGGGCGAGGAGATCTGGGAGTAACGGGAGAAATATGAGACATATCGCGAAACGTTCCCTCTGGATAACGGCGCTGGTCCTGGCCGCGGCCCTGGTCTTCGCCGGGTATACCCGCTACAGGAAGATGCTGGTGCGCCAGGACCTGGCGGATTTCATCAAGACGGCCGAAAGGGGGGACCTGAAGCTGGACCTGCAGGAGGCCGGAGAGCTGGTCTCGCGCGACGCGGTGGACGTCTTCCCGCCCGGCCGCGGCTTCATCGTCGAGGTGCTGCGCAAGGAAGGCGAATACGTGGCCAAGGGCGACAAGATCATGATGTTCAAGGGCGGCGAGCGCCTGGAATCGGACCAGTACGTCCCCGTGCCTGTCACCGCCACCCGCGCCGGCCTGCTGACCCGCTGCGTCGCCAAGAACTATTACGGCGGCGCCGACGAGGAGATCCGCGCCGGCAAGCGCATAGACGCCGCCTCCACCTGCGTGACCCGGATCGTCGACATGAAGACCCTGGCCGTGAACCTGAAGATCAGCGAGGTGGACATCTTCAAGCTCAGGCGCGGCATGCCGGTCACGGTGACTTTCACGGCCATCCCCGGCGAGAAGTTCGCCGGCCGCATAGACGTCATAGCCCCGACGGCCGACACCAAGAACAGCCCGTGGGGCAACAGCACCCGCGTCTTCCGCGTGGTCATCACCCTGGACCGCACCAGCCAGAAGATGCGCGTCGGCATGAGCGCCGTGGTGACGGCCAACCTCAACGCCAAGAAGGACGTGCTGAAGGCGCCCATCGAGACCCTCTTCCAGGAGGGGCTCAACTACTACGTCTACCGACAGAAGGAAGGCTACGAGTACGAAAAGGTCCAGGTCTTCCCCGGGCTGCGCTCGGAGACCGAAGTGGAGCTGGCCGGCGCGGTCGAGCCCGGCGACAAGCTCTTTACCGCGGCCCCGGAGTCGCTGAAATGACCATAAGCTGCAGGGACCTCGCCAAGGTCTACGAGGGCGGCAAGGAAGGCTGGCCGGCCCTGCGCGGCGTCACCTTCGAGATAAAGGCCGGGGAATTCGCGGCGGTGACCGGCCCCTCCGGCTGCGGCAAGTCCACCCTGCTTAACATCCTGGGCCTCCTGGACGAGCCCAGCGGGGGGAGCTACCGCCTGGGCGGCCGCGACACCGGCGGGATGTCCGACGGCGAGCGCTCGTTGGCGCGCCGCGACGGCATCGGCTTCGTTTTCCAGAGCTTCCACCTGCTCAACCGCCTTACGGCGGCCGAGAACGTGGGCCTGCCCCTGCTCTACGCCGGGGCCGGGCGCGACGAAATGCGCGAAAGGGCCCACGGCCTGCTGGCCCGCGTGGGGCTGGCCGGCAAGGAGCGCAAGACCCCGCTGGAACTTTCCGGCGGCGAGCGCCAGCGGGTCGCCATAGCCAGGGCCCTGGCCAACGCCCCGCGCCTCATCCTGGCGGACGAGCCTACCGGCAACCTGGATACCGCCGCCAGCCGCGAGATAATGGATATCCTCTTCGGCCTCAACGCCGAAGGCATAACGATAGTGATGGTCACCCACGACCGGGAGCTGGCCGCGAAGGCCGGCCGCAACCTGCGCATGCGCGACGGGAGGCTGGAGCCATGACCCGGGCCCTCTTCAACGCCGCCCGCACCGGCGCCGCCGAGATCTGGGCGCATAAGACCCGCTCGGTGCTCAGCTTCCTGGCCATCGCCGTCGGCTCGGTGGTCTTCATAGACGCCTTCTCGGCCATCTTCCATACTTACGAGCGCCTGGAGAGGCAGCGCGAGTTCTCCGGCCTGGCCCGCATGCGGATAATCCAGAACCAGGCGGCCAGCTTCTCCTCGCCCGACGATTACGTGGAGCCGCCGTCCTTTGGCTACGAGGAGCTTAAAAAACTGCGCGCGCAGGCGCCGGAGTTCCACATGATCTCCGGCGAGGCCCGCTCCTGGCGCAACGTGATGGAATACGGCGGCGAGCGGGTGGTGGCCTCGGTGGCCGGCGTCACCCCGGAATGGATGAAGCGCGATTTCGGCTATACGCTCCGGGGCCGCTTCTTCAACTGGAACGACCTGGACGAGAAGCTGCGCGTCTGCGTGCTCATCCGCAAGGCGCCGCCGCCGCCCGGCGAGAAGATCTACCGCAAGATCTACAGCAACAGCAACGCCTTCGACACGCTGGTCACGCATAACGATATGCTGGGCAAAACGGTCTCGCTGGACGGCATCAGTTTCATGGTCATAGGCGTGGCCGAGGAGTTCCCTCATTCCAGGAGGCTGCAGGGTTTCAGCGGTTACCGCGAGCAGACCAAGGTGCTGGTCCCGGTCACCACCGGGGCCAACTACGGCATAGTCCGGGGGGGCGGGCAGATGGAGGTCAGCATAGACGTGGGCGACGAGGCGGCCTTCGAGGACGCCCAGCGCAAGGTCGGCAACTTCCTGAAGATCACCTTCGGCGACGGGGATTTCTTCGTGGTGGAGAACCAGCTGGAGGAGATCCGCAAAAGCATGGCGGCGCGCCTCAAGGACGCGCTGGTGACCATCTCGCTCGGCATGCTCGCTTTCATCGCGGGCGGCATCGGCATCATGAACGTCACCCTGGCCACCGTGTTCTCCCGCACCAGGGAGATAGGCGTGCGGCGCGCCATAGGCGCCAGCCGCAGCGACATCATGCTGCAGTTCATCGTCGAGGCCGTGCTGCTGGGCCTGACGGGCGGGATCCTTGGTTCGGTGCTCGGTTACCTGTGGGGGGTGCCGTTAAAGGTGATACTCGGGATGGGCGCCAGCCCCATCAAGCCGTGGATGCCGCTCATCTCGATCCTCATCGCGGCCGTCACGGCCTTCCTCTTCGCCATCTACCCGGCCTGGGTGGCCGCCGGCCTCAAGCCCGCCGACGCGCTCAGGGCGGAATAGCCGGCTTCAGCGGTAGAGCAGGGGCACGCAGGAAAGTTTTATCTCGCGGATGGTAAGGAGGACCAGGCCGGCTATCACGGCCAGGTCCAGCAGCAGGCGCCCGTCGCTGTCCCCGTCGGCCGCGGAGCGGTCCTTCATGCGCTCCAGCATGAGGTAGACGTAGAAGCCCGCCGCCGCCGCGGTGGCCGCGGCCAGCGCGGCCGAGCGCCAGTCGTTTATCGCCTGCATGCTGAAAATATACAAAAAAGAAGGCCGGGCCCGCGCCCGGCCTTCCTTATTCCGTCCTTAAGGCTCAGCTCTCGGCTTCGAACTCTGCCTTGCCGGCGCCGCAGACCGGGCAGACCCAGGTCTCGGGCACTTTCTCCCAGGGCGTGCCCGGGGGGACGTTATTGTCGGGGTCTCCGACGGCGGGGTCGTAGACGTAACCGCAGAGCTTGCAGACGTATTTCTTCATTTTCTCTCCTTAAGTCCGGCTCAGGCCTTCCAGAGCCCGTGCAGGTTGCAGTATTCGCGGGCTTCCAGCGTCTTGGGCTGGAAGCAGAGGCAGAACGTCGCCTCGGGCGCCTGGCCGGGCTTGAGGTATTCGCGGAACACCTTGCCGTCGGCGACCAGTTCGATCCATTCTATGAAATGCTTCTCTTCCATCGGGTGCGCCACCGAGCCGACCTTGACCTTCACGCCCTTGTCGGTCTTCTCGATGACGGGCACATGCTTTTCCTTGGCGGCGTCCACGGTGTTCTCGAACATGGTCTTCATGTCGGAACCGCAGCAGACCAGCACGCCGGGCCCGCCGTGGAGCACTTCCACGATGTTGCCGCACGCCTCGCACTTGTACACTTCGCGTCTTTCAGCCATATCCTTGTTCCTCCCTTATCCCCGTCAGACCAGCGCTTTCAGCGCGGTCAGCGCTTCTTCGTAATTCGGTTCCTTCGTGACTTCCGGCACCAGCTGCGCGTATTTCACGACCCCGTCCTTGTCCACTATGAACACGGCCCGGGCGAGCAGCCGCAGGTCCTTCATCAGCACGCCCCAGGCCTTGCCGAAATCGGCCTTCTGGTAGTCGGAGAACGTGCGCACGGCCTTCACCCCGGCGGCCCCGCACCAGCGGCGCTGGGCGAAGGGCAGGTCCATGCTGATGGTCAGCACGCCCACGTCGGGGCCGAGGGCCTCGGCTTCCTTGTTGAAGCGGCGGGTCTGCAGGTCGCAGACGGAGGTGTCCAGCGAGGGCACCACGCTGATGACCGCGACCTTGCCGCCGTAGGTGCGGGAGAACTTCATGGGCAGCATGTCGTTGTCGACCACCTTGAAGTCGGGGGCGGGCATGCCCACCTTGATCTCGTCGCCGGCCAGCGTCATGGGGCGGCCCTGCATGGTCACCGTGCGCTTGACGGCTTCCTTCTTCTCTTCCTGGTTGATATTTTCGTCCATGGCGGTTTCCTTTACCAGTTCTCCGCGAGCACCTCGAAGTAAGCCTTCGGGTGGGCGCAGGCGGGGCAGGCTTCGGGGGCGGCGTCGCCCTCGTGGTTGTAGCCGCAATTGATGCAGCGCCAGGTGACTTTCTTGGATTTCTTGAAGACCTTGCCTTCCTCGAGGTTCTTCAGGAAGCCGCGGTAGCGGGCCTCGTGGTACTTCTCGGCCACGGAGACGGCCTCGAAGGTCTTGGCGACCGGT
>CAYSYJ010000183.1:0-4733 GCA_964435105.1 uncultured Elusimicrobiaceae bacterium | reverse complement strand
GGCCGTCTCGCCCAGCATGAAATAGGCCAGCAGCAGGGCGGAGAAAGGCTCGAGGTAGATGAAATAGGAGGTCTTGACGGCGCCGAGGCCTTCCACGGCTTTGTTCCAGAACAGGTAGCCTAAAGCCGAGGCCAGCACCGAGAGATAGGCCAGGCCCAGCCAGGCGCCGGGGGTCAGGGCCCGGAACTCGGCCGGCCCGCCGGAGAGCAGCCAGAAAGGCAGCAGCACCGCCGCGCTGGCCAGCATCGTGCCCGCCGTCACCCGGGCCTGCGGCCAGCGGGTGAGCCAGCGCTTGGAGTACATCACGTAGAAAGCCCAGCCGGCGCAGGTGGTCAGGAAGATCAGGTCCCCCCGGGTGGAAGGCAGGGAGAAGGCCCCCAGCCCCGCGCGCGAGAAGACCACGAGTACCGTGCCCAGGAAGCCCAGGGCGAAGGCCGCGGCCTTGGCCGGGCCCACCCTCTCGCCGAGCGCGGCCATGAGCCCCGCCACGGCGATGGGCGTCAGGGCTATCAGCCAGCCGGCGTGGGAGGCCAGGGTGTATTTGAGGGCGTAGGCCTGCAGGTACTGCTGGGAAAGCACGCCGAAGAAGGCCAGCACCAGCAGCTGCCGGGCGGCGCCTCCGCCCAGGTCGCGCGGGGCCAGGCGCCCGCCGCCGAAGAAGAACAGCAGCAGGCCGCCCGCGGCGGCGCGGAAGAAGACTATGGACAGCGGGCTCAGTTCGGCCAGCAGCCCCTTGATGAAAGGATAGGCCGCCCCCCAGATCATGCAGGAGGCGGCCGCCTGGAAGTATAACCAGCCCGTATCTTTCCTTTCTTGGGTCATCGGGAGGAGAAAAAAGCCCCGCCGGCCATGCGGCCGGCGGGACGGGAGGCGCTTACTTGGAGAGCACCTTCTTGATGCGCTTGAAGGCCCAGTCGATCTCCTTGCGGGTGATGACGAGCGGCGGCGCGAACCGGATCACGTGGTCGTGGGTCTCCTTGCACAGCAGGCCCAGGCCCATCAGCTGCTCGCAGTACGGGCGCGCCTTGCAGTCCATCTCCACGCCGATCAGCAGGCCCTTGCCGCGCACTTCCTTGATATGCGGGCCCTTGATGGAGCGGAGCAGCCCCATGAAGTAATTGCCGGTCTCATAGGAGTTCTCGACGAGCTTCTCCTCCACCAGGACTTTCAGCGCCTCGCGGGCCACGGCGCAGGCGAGCGGGTTGCCGCCGAACGTGCTGCCGTGGTCGCCGGGGTTGAACACGCCCAGCGCCTCGCGGGAGGCCACCACGGCGGAGATCGGCATCACGCCGCCGCCGAGGGCCTGCCCACGGTGATCATGTCGGGCTTCACGCCCTCGTAGTCGCAGGCGAACTTTTTCCCGGTGCGGCCGAAGCCGGTCTGGATCTCGTCGGCCACGAACAGCACGCGGTTGGCCCGGCAGAGCTCGTAGGCGGCCTTCAGGTAGCCGGCCGGCGGCACTATGATGCCCGCCTCGCCCTGTATCGGCTCCAGCATGAAAGCCACGGTGTTCGGGTTTATCGCGGCCTTAAGCGCCTCGAGGTTGCCGTATTCCACGGTCTTGAAGCCGGGAGTGAAAGGCCCGAAGCCGTCGCGGTACTGCGCCTCGGTGGAGCAGCCGGTGATGGTGATCGTGCGGCCGTGGAAGTTGTTGGAGCAGGTGATGATCTCGGCCTTGCCCTCCGGCACGCCCTTGATCTTGTAGCCCCACTTGCGCACGGTCTTCAGCGCGGTCTCGACGGCCTCGGCGCCGGTGTTCATGGGCAGAGCCATCTCGTAGCCGGTGAATTCGCACAGTTCCTTGAGGAAAGGGCCCAACTGGGCGTTATTGAAGGCGCGCGAGGTGAGCGTGACGAGCTTCGCCTGCTCCGTGAGCGCCTTGATCACGCGCGGGTGCCTGTGGCCGTGGTTCATCGCCGAGTAGGCGCTGAGCATGTCCATGTACTTCTTCCCCTCGGGGTCCTTCACCCACACGCCCTTGGCGGTGTTGATGACTATGGGGAGCGGGTGATAGTTGTTGGCCCCGTAATGCTCGGCCACCTCTATCAGCTTGCGGCTTTCCGTGTTCTCTGTGTTAGTGTCCATGTTGGTCTCCTTGTTTGCGCCGGGAAGTCCCTGGCGGGACTTCCGCCGCGTATAACGCGGCCGCTTCGCGCGGCATTTACCTCTCGGACTTTCGCGCATAGCGCTCGGTCCTCGACCCGCGGCGTCTGCCGCCGCGGGCTTTGGGCTCATGGAGCGGCCCTGCTACAGCCGGGAAACGTCTAAGCTTCCCCCCGCGGGGGCCCCGCCTGGGCGGGGACCGGAACTATGGCTGCCAGCCTCCCAACTCTTAAAACTTCAGGCCCGCGCCGGCCGAATACGCGGCCTGGTCGTGCAGGATATTGTACGCCCCGTAGACGTACAGCAGCGGCAGGGGCGACAGCCGCACGCCGAAGGTGTAGCGCGGCTTGGAGATGGAGGCGTCCGCGCCGTTGAGGGCGGCGTTCACGTTCTTGATCTCCAGCGAGGTGCGGTCTATGCCTACGCCCACGAAGGGCTTAACCACGGGGATATCGAAAGAAGCCGCAGCGTCCAGCGAAAGGTGGCTGCCCTTGAAATAATCGTAGTTGATGACGTCGTAGAAAGCGGAGACTGAGACGTCGGGGATGAACTTGGTCAGGGTCCCGCTCTTGAGCACTTCCTTGCGCAGGCCCAGGCCGAAGACGGAAAAGCCGGCGAAGCTCACGCCGCGCGCCATCACGTCGGTCCCGATGAGCGGCAGGGCGGCGCCGGCGTGCAGCAGCGGCACACCGAAGGCGTCCACCCCGGCGTCGCGCAGCACGCGGTTGGCGTTGGAGGGCTTGGCCTGCACGGTGGCGGCGAGGCCCGCCTCGAAGCCGGGGAAGCCCAGCGCGCGGCCGGAATTGAAGTCGTTCGCGCCGATGACGCCGCCCAGGTCCATGGCGAAAGGCTTCAGCAGGGCCTCGCTCTGCGCGGCTATCTGGGTCTTGAAATCCTCGAAAGGATCGGCCTTGGCCCCGGCCGCGAGCAGCGGCAGCAGGCACAGCGAAAGCGTGAGTTTTCTCATTTTCCCTCCCGGAAACCGCCTTACGACGCCTATATTATCCCATAATTTAAATATAATTGGAACCCCCGCTCCCGCCGTATTTTGTATCATGGGAGCATGGCTTTCCTGCCTGCCACGCCGCAAGAGCTGAGGTCCCTGGGCTGGGACTATGTCGACATAGTCCTGGTCACCGGCGACGCCTACGTGGACCACCCCTCTTTCGCCATGGCGCTGGTGGGCCGCGTCCTGGAAGCCGAAGGCCTGCGCGTGGCCATACTGGCCCAGCCGCGCTGGGATTCCGCCGCGGACTTCAAAAAGTTCGGCAAGCCCCGCCTGTTCTTCGGCGTCTCGTCCGGGAACATGGACTCGATGATCAACAAGTACACGCACAACAGGAAAGTGCGTTCCTCCGACGATTTCTCCCCGGGCGGCCGGGCCGGCCTGCGCCCCGACCGGGCGGCCATCATCTATTCCCAGCGCTGCCGCGAGGCCTACCCCGACGCGCCGGTGGTGCTGGGCGGCATAGAGGCCACGATGCGCCGCTTCGCGCATTACGATTACTGGTCGGACAAGGTGCGCAAGAGCGTGCTGCTGGACTCCAAGGCGGACCTGCTCGTCTACGGCATGGGCGAGCGGCAGGTGCGCGAGATCGCCGCCCGGCTCAAGGCCGGCGAAAAAATCCAGGACCTGCGCGACGTCCGCGGCACCGCGTACCCGCTGGGCGCCAAAGAGGCCGCCGTACTCTCCATCCCTGGCGCGGCGGAACTCCCGACGGCCGGCGAAGTTTCCGGCGACAGGGTGAAGTTCTCCTTCGCCACCCGCCTCATTTACGAGAACTCCAACCCCTATAACGCCGCGCCCCTCGTTCAGCGCAGCGAGGGCAAGGCCGTGGTGCAGAATCCCCCCGCCCTGCCGCTGACCACGCCCGAGATGGACGCCGTCTACGGCCTGCCTTTCACCAAGCGCGCGCATCCTTCCTACAAAGAGCCCATCCCCGCGCTCGAGATGATCAAGGATTCGATAGTCATCCACCGCGGCTGCTTCGGCGGCTGCGCCTTCTGCTCGCTGACCCTGCACCAGGGCCGCTTCATACAGGAGCGCTCGCCGGAGTCGGTGGAAAAGGAGGCGGCCGAGCTCCTTAAGACGCCGCGCCACCCCGGCAATATCTCGGACCTCGGCGCCCCGTCGGCCAACATGTACGGCCTGCACGGCAAGGACATGGAGATCTGCAAGGCCTGCAAAAAACTTTCCTGCGTGCACCCGGTCATCTGCCCCAACCTGGGCACCGACCATAAGCCGCTGCTCGCCCTGATGCGGCGCGTCCGCGCGCTTAAAGGCCTGAAGAAAGCTTTCGTCGCCAGCGGCATCCGCATGGACCTGGCGCTGAAGTGCGGCGAGTACATCTCGGAGATAGCGCGCTTCCACACCGGCGGCCAGCTCAAGGTGGCGCCAGAACATATCTCCCCTAAAGTCCTGTCCGTGATGAAGAAGCCATCCGTCGAGGTCTTCAAGGAGTTCGCCGACAAGTTCCTCGCCGAGTCCAAGCGGGCCGGCAAGGAGCAGTACCTGGTGCTCTATTTCATCTCGGCCCACCCGGGCTCCACGATCGAGGACATGGCCGAGCTCGCCGTCTTCCTGAAACAAAGGAATATCCGGCCACAGCAGATCAACGATTTCCTGCCGG
>CAYSYJ010000182.1:0-4770 GCA_964435105.1 uncultured Elusimicrobiaceae bacterium | reverse complement strand
CTGACCGCGGCCAGGTTCCTTAAGGAGCCGGCCTCGGCGCGCTTCGCGGCGCTGGGCGGCGCGGGCCTCGCCCTGCGCGGCCCCGACTCTTTCTTCCTGAACCCGGCGGGCCCGGCCGGGCTGGCCCCCGGGCGCGCGGCGGCCGCGGCCTCCTATGAAGCGCTGCTGGAAGGGGCTTCCCGCACCGGGCTGGTCTTCTCCAATTCCTCGTCGGGCGGCGTTCTTTCCGGCGGCCTGCTCTACCACGGGGCTTCCCCGGGCGAGCGCCTGGACGGGGCGGGCACGGCCCTGGACGGAGACGTTCCCGGCTACGATTTAGCCGCCGGCGCCGGCTGGGCCCGCGCCTGGAACTCTTTCGACTTCGGCATGAACCTGAAATATGTCCGCTCCGCCCTGGCCGGCGAAAGCGGCGCGACGGCCGCCCTGGACGCGGGGGCCGTGTTCAAGAACCCGCGTTCCCCCACCGAGCTGGCCCTCGCCGTCAGGAACTTCGGGCCCCCGCTCAAGCTCGGCTCGGAGCGGGACCCGCTGCCCTTCGAGCTCGGCGGCGGGCTGCGCTGGAAATACGCCCCGGAGATGAGCATCCTCATGGAGGGCCGCCTGCCTGCCGACCATTCCCCCTACCTGGTCTTCGCCGGGGAATACTCCCTGCCCTACGGCTACGACTCCGGCCTGTTCCTGCGCGCGGGCATGAATTTCAGGAACTACGACGACCACGGCTTCATGGGGGCTTTCTCCGGCGGTTTCGGCATGCTGTTCGGCGGTTTCTCGCTGGACTACGCCTTCGTGCCTTACGGGGAGCTGGGCGCCACGCACCGCATGACGGCGGGATTCGCCTGGGGCGGCGCGGCGCCGCGCCGGCCGGCCCCGGCGCCGGCCAGGCGCCGCGGCGCCGTGCTGGCCGTGGGCGGTTTCACCGCCGGGGCGGGAGTGAGCGAGACCGAGGCCGCCGTGCTGCGCAACCTGGTGGAAGCCGAACTCCTTAAGACCGGGCGTTACCGGCTGGTGGAGCGGTCCAAGCTGGACTTCATCCTGGCGGAGAAGCGCCTGGCCTACGCGGGCCTGGCCGAGGAGAGTTCCGCCGCCGAGCTGGCCCGGCTTTCCGGGGCGGAGCTGGCCGTTTTCGGGCTGGTCAGCCGCGGCCGGGGCGGTTACACGGTCACCTGCCGCCTGGTGGACGCCGCCTCCGGGGAAATAATCTCCTCCGAGAGCGCCGGCGCCCCCGAGGACTACCTGTTCCGCGACGCCGCCCGCAGGCTGGCCGCGGCCCTTTCCAGGTAGGTCAATTCTCTTCCAGTTGTTTTACCCGCCAGGAGTGCCCGACGGTGGGTTCTATTTTAGCGGCCAGGCGCGCGTTCTCCAGCGCCAGGTCCTTGTTGCCGAGCGTCTCGTGCAGCTCGCTGAGGCGTTCGTGGTAGGAAGCGTTGGCCGGGTCCTTGGCCAGGTGGAAGTCCAGCAGGCGCACTTCGGCGCGCAGGCGGTGCAGGCGCAGGGCGCGCTGCGCTTTGTAGTAGCTTTCCTTGTAGAACATGAAGCCCGCCAGGCCGGTGACCAGCGCCACCTCGTAAAGTACGGCGGCGCGGGGCCAGCGCACCAGCACCACTATATTGGAGATATACACCGCTATCAGGAAGAAGGACCCGGCCAGGAGGGCGTCGGTGAAGGAGACCGAGCCGAGCCGGTACTTCTTTTCGCGCCGCTCCAGGATCCAGACCAGCCCCCAGGCCCAGAGCAGGGCGAAGACGGTGCAGTAGATCACCACCCAGAGCAGGAAAGCCGGGCTCACCGCCTGAGCCTCCGCCGGATCAGCCGCAGCATGGCCGCGTGCAGGCGCGGGTTGGCCGCCAGGGTCTCGGCTCCCATCGCCGGGACCGAGGCCCAGGGGCGGCCGGAAAAATCGCCCGCCTTGCCCCCCGCCTCCTCCACTATCAGCCCGCCCGCGGCCACGTCCCAGGGCTTGAGGCCGAACTCCCAGTACCCGTCGGTGCGGCCGGCGGCCACCCAGCACAGGTCCAGCGAGGCCACCCCCATGCGGCGCACGTCGTGGGAGAGCTTCATGAATTCCTCGAAGAAGCCGCAGTAGAAAGCCGCCTTCTCGGCGCGGTCGTAAGGAAAGCCGGTGACCAGCAGCGCCTTGTCCACCGAGGCCACCGAACCGACGCGCAGCCGGCGGCCGTTCAGCGTGGCGCCGCCGCCGCGCCGGGCCAGGAACAGTTCGTCCCGGAAAGGGTCGTAAACGCCGGCGGCCTTAACCCTGCCGCGCTCCGCGAAGCCGATGGAGACGGCCGCCGCCGGGAAACCGTGGGCGTAGTTGGTGGTGCCGTCGAGCGGGTCGATGATCCAGAGGCGGCGGTTCGGCGTCTCCACCGGGTCGCTCTCCTCCGCCATGAAGCCGTCCTCCGGGAAGGCCGCCTTTATGACCGAGATCACTTTGGCCTGGGAGGCGAGGTCCGCCTCGGTCAGCAGGTTGGCCCGGCCTTTGAGGCGGTAGCCGACCTTGCCGAACTTGGCCTTTAGTATCCCGCCGCCGGCGAGCGCCGCTTTTTTTAGTATGGAGAGCTCTTTCATGATGTCCTTCCCGGTAGCAGCGCCAGGCGCGCCGCAGCCAGCTCCGCCGGCGCCGCCGCCCGCAGGGTCCGCAACTTGCGCGGCGCCAGCGCCAGCCGCGCCGCCTTTTCGAAACCCCGCCTGAAATCCCCGTCGGCCAGCAGGCCCCCCGCCAGGGCCGCCGTCACCGGCCCGCGGCCGCCGGCCGCGGCCCGCCGGAGCAGGCTTGCCAGGTCGGCATGGGCCCGCGCCACCAGCGCCGCGGCGCGAGAGTCGCGCCGGGCCAGCGCCAGCAGGCGCCGCGCGCAGGCGGCCTGCCCGCCGTGGCCCAACCTGCCCGCCTCGCAAAGCCGGCCTTTCAATTTCAGGTACTGGCGGCCCAACCAGCGCCCGGAGCCCGGGTCGCCGGAGACCGGGTTCAGCCCGCCGGTGCGCCTGAAGGCCCCCGGCCGCCCGCTGAAGGCGACGGACCCGGTGCCGGCTATCAGCAGCAGGCCGGGCCGGCCGCCGAAAGCGGCCAGGTGGGCGGCCTCGGCGTCGGAAATAACTTCCACGAGGTTGAGGCGCCCGGCCAGGGCCTTGAAAAGGAAAGGTTTCTTCCAGGGTTTGCCGATGGCGCCCCGGGTGGCTATGACCAGCGGCGCGCCGGCGGCCCCGGGCCAGCGCGCCAGCAGCGCGCCCAGGCGGGCGGGCAGGCTCCTCAGGGGAGAGGTCCTGAAACGTGCCGCGCGCAGGGCGCGGCCGCGCCGGTCGGCGGCGGTAACCCTGGTCCAGGTGCCGCCGCGGTCCACGCCAAGCGCCGCTATTCCGCCTTTAAGATATCGCATTGTCAGTTTGACGACGGGAACGGCTAAATGATATCATATAACCTTGTCAGCGGTCCTTATGATCAAACAGTCGGACGGCGTAAGCCTTTCAGCGGTAATCAACCCGGAAAACATAGTTTTCATCCCCGGCGCTCCCACCAAGGAGGAGGCCGTGCGCCAGCTCACCGAAAGGATGACGGCGCAGGTCAGCGGCATCATAGACCCCAAGGTCCTGGTGGCCCGGGTGGCCGAGGTGGAGAAGCTCAACCAGGTGCTGGAGAGCGGTTTCTACATCCCCCACGCCAAGTTCCCGGAACTGCACAATTTCTTCGCCGTGCTGGGCATAGTGCCGCAGGGCTTCACCGACCAGGCCACCGGCCTCAAGGTCCGCGCCCTGCTGCTGCTGCTGTCGCCCCACAAGCCGGCCTATTTCCAGCGCCACCTCAACATGCTTTCCCTGCTCAGCCAGACTTTCCAGCCCGAGCTGATAGATAAGCTCGCCGCAGCCAAGGACCCGGCCGCCGCCGCGGCCCTTATCTCCGGTAAATAACACGCCCCGCCCCGCGCGCCGTCCCGCGTCCCGCCGTTACAGCGGGGCGGTTAAATATATATAATTTAATTCATGGTCATTAACCCGAAGTTCAAGCAGGTCTTCGTGCTCAGCACGGCCATGCTCAGTTTCATCTCTTTCTGGAAGGCCGCGGCCATCGTGCTGTGCGACTTCGGCTCCAGCGCCTATTATTCCGGCGGCATCGCCATGAAGGCCTACGGCCCGGCCTTCCCCTGGTTCGTGCTGGGCGTTATGATGTTCGCGGGCGTCATGCTGGCCGTCTATGTCGAGTCCTGCTCGATGTTCGTGCGCGGCGGGGTCTACGTGGTGGTGCGCCACGCCATGGGGAAGTTCCTCGCCAAGATCGCCGTTTCCTCCCTGGTCTTCGACTATGTGCTGACCGGCCCCATCAGCGCCATCAGCGCCGGGCTTTACATCTCCTACCTGGCCAAGAGCCTGCTGGAGATGGCCGGGGTCTCTTTCCCTTTCTCCCCCAACATGCTCGCGGTGGTCTTCGGCGTGGCCGTTATCGCCTATTTCTGGAAGGAGAACATAAAGGGCGTAAAGGAATCGGCCGATACCAACGTCAAGATAGTGCTGTTCGTGGCCGTCATGGCGGTCATCCTGTTGGCCTGGTCCCTCTATACCGTCTATGTCAGGGGCTTCACGCTCCCTCCTTTCAAGCTGGAATTCAACGAGCATTCCCTCGGCTGGGCCAAGGACCTCTCCTGGCTGCAGCCGGTCGGGATGATAGGCGTCTTCATGGCCTTCGGGCACTCCATCCTCGCCCTGTCCGGCCTGGAGAGCATGGCCCAGGTCTACCGCGAGATCGAGGACCCCAAGGTCCCCAACCTCAAGAAGACGGCC
>CAYSYJ010000181.1:0-4778 GCA_964435105.1 uncultured Elusimicrobiaceae bacterium | reverse complement strand
ACCGCGGAACGCGGTTGGAGGGGAACCGCGCAACGGTTCCCTGCAGTCCTGGTTCCGGGAGGGATCTCCCGTCCGGCCCTATCAGAGGAAGCGGAGGAGGGCCCAGTCGTAGAGGTAGAGGAGGGGGAAGAAGGCGAGGGTGGAGAGCAGGATGCTCTGCCCGACGAGGTCTTCTTCGAAATCGAATTCGCGGGCCACGATGTAGTTCATGACCGCCACCGGCATCGCCATTTGCAGGAACACCACCCGGCTCACCATCCCCGAATAGCCGAAAGCCCGCGCCGCCAGCACGCAGAACAGCGGCAGGACTAGCAGCTTGAGCCCGCTCACCAGCGCGATACGCGGCAGATTATGCGCTATCTTCTTGCCGTAAAGCCCCACGCCCAGGGTAAAAAGAGAAAGAGGGAGCGTGGTCTTACCGATGTCGGAAAGCACCCGGTGCAGCAGCTCCGGCAGCCGCCAGCCGCTCCAGGCCAGCAGCAGCCCCGCCACCGAAGCCCAAAGCACCACGCTGCCGCCAACCAGCCGCGCGAAGCGAGACGGCGGGCAGTCCCGCTCGCAGACCACGCTCATCAGCAGAAACCCGAAAGTGAAGATGAAAATATTGTGCAGCGAAGAAACTATGGCCGCGTAGCCTATCGCGTCCTCGCCCAGCCGCATCGCCGCCACCGGGAAGCCCAGGTACACCGTATTGCCCAGCGCCGAGACGATGATGAGAAGCCGGGCCAGCCGCCAGTCTATGCGCCCCGCCTTCCACAGCCCCCAGGCCAGCGCCATCAGCAGGGCCAGCGGCAGCGTATTCACGGCGAGGAAGCGCCAGCCCAGCCCGGCCAGCGGCGTATCCACGATCTTAACGATTATCAGGGCCGGCAGGGCCAGGTAGTAGAGGTACTGGTTAAAGACCTTCTCGGCCCCTTCGCCGACCACGCCAAAACGCCGGAAAAGCCAGCCCGCGGCCAGCACCAGGGCGAGGTTGGCGATGATCAGCGTCATTTGAAGAAGAGCAGCACCAGCACCTGCGCCGAGATCACGCGCAGGATCATCACCAGCGGGTACACCGTGGCGTAGCTCATGGCCGAATGGTTGGACGGGCTCATGGCGTTGGAGAAGGCCAGCGCAGGCGGGTCGGTCATGGAGCCGGCCAGCGCGCCGCAGAGGGACATGTAATTAAGCTTGAGCTTGGCCTTGGCGAAGATGCCCAGGACGATTATGGGCAGCACCGTGATCAGGAAGGAGAAGCCCACTATGGCCAGCCCGCGCCCTTCCAGCAGAGTATCGAAGAAGCGGCCGCCGGCCTTGAGCCCCACGCAGGCCAGGAACAGCGTGATGCCCAGCTCGCGCAGCATCAGGTTGCCGGCGGGGGGCAAATACCAGTTGAGCGGCCCGATATGCTGGATATAGCTGAGCACGATGGCCATGATCAGCGGGCCGCCCGCCAGGCCCAGCTTGACCGGCGCGGAAAGCCCGGGGATGGAGATCGGTATCGAGCCCAGCAGCACGCCGGCCGCTATGCCGATGAAGGCCGGGATCAGCTGGGGATGGTTGAGGTCCTTTGGGGAATTGCCCAGGAAGGCCGCCGCCTTGGCCACGGCCGCCTCCTCGCCCACCAGCACCAGGTTGTCGGCGAACTGCAGGGTGTAGGAGTCCGAGACCAGGAATTCCACGTCGGCCCGCGCCACGCGCGTCGCCACCACGTCGTACTGCGATTCCAGGCCGATCTCCTCGAGGGTCTTGCCGATCACGGCCTTATGTGTGACGATCACGCGGGAATGCAGCAGGCGGCTGGGCAGCTTCTTGAGGTCGGTGGCGCTGGGCGAACCCACCACCAGCGCGAATTTCTTGACGTTCTCCTCGAGCCCCACGGCCAGCAGGATATCCCCGAGGCGCACCATGGTATCGTCGTGGGCCACGGCCACCTGCCCGTCGTGGCAGAAGCGCGAGACCACCACCCCCAGCTCGCTTATCGCCGGGATGTCCCTGATCATCAGGCCGTCGAGGTTCTTGTTCTCCACCGTGATGCTGGAGTTTATCAGGGCGGAGCCGGGCTTCACCGACTGGGCCTCGGCCAGGTCCGCCGCGGCCTGAGCGCGGAAAAGCCGCTTGATGAGCACCATGGTCAGGATGATGCCCAGGATGGCGCCGGGATAGGCCAGCGCGTAACCCACCGAGGCGCTGTCGGCCGCGTCCGGGTTGACCGCCCCCAGGGTCTGCTGGGCGGCGGCGAGGGAGGGAGTATTGGTGACGGCGCCGGAGTACATGCCCACGGCGGTGGGGATGTCGAAACCGGCCAGGCGGGCGACGGCCAGGGTCACTGCGATGCCGCCCAGCACCACCGCGGCGGCCAGCAGGTTGAGAGTGAGACCCTGCTTTTTGAAAGAGGAGAAGAAGCCGGGCCCCACCTGGGTGCCGATGGAGTAGACGAAGAGGATCAGGCCGAAGTCGCGCAGGAACTCCAGGGTGGAATGATCTATATCCAGGCCCAGGTGCCCGAAAAGGATGCCGGAGAACAGCACGCCGGCTATGCCCAGGTTGATGCCGGCCAGCCGCAGGTTGCCCAGGGCCAGGCCGCCGGCCGCCACCAGCATGATGACGAAGACGGACCAGGCGACGCTATGGGGGGTGAAAAGCAGGGAGAAAAGGTCCATACCTTGATTTTATCAAAATAGGGCCGCGGCCGCCCCCGTCCCTTTTTAGGCCCCGCGCAATTTACTATGATTTCATTAACGCAGCCGGGCATGGAGATCAAGAGAATGATACAGAAAGCCGAAAACCGCAGTCCCTGGGCCTACGTCCCCACCACCTATTTCGCGGAAGGCCTGCCGTACATGATAGTCAACGCGCTGGCCGTCATCATCTACAAGAAGATGGGCGTCTCCAACACGCTTATCGCCTTCTGGACCAGCTGGCTGTACCTGCCCTGGGTCATCAAGATGCTGTGGGGCCCGCTGATAGACATGTACTCCACCAAGCGCAACTGGATCGCCGTCACCCAGGCGCTGATGGCCGGCGCGATAGCCTGCGCGGCGCTGTCGCTCAAGACCCCGCTCTTCCTCTACGTCTCGATGGCCTGCTTCATGGGCGTGGCGTTCCTGTCGGCCACGCACGACATAGCGGTGGACGGCTTCTACATGCTGTCGATGGACGACAAGAAGCAGGCCTTCTTCGTCGGCATCAGGGCCTTCTTCTACCGCGTGGCCATGCTTTTCAGCTCCGGCATCCTCGTCATGCTGGCCGGCCGGATAGAGACGTCTACCGGCAATATCCAGAACAGCTGGACCACGGTGCTGCTGCTGGCCGCGGCGATCATGGGCCTGCTCTTCGTCTATCACAGGGTTTTCCTCCCGTATCCCGCAGTGGACCAGCCCGACCACGCCAAGGCCAGCCAGCTGGCCGAGTTCGGGGAGATCTTCAAGGCCTATTTCAAGCTGGAGAACGTGGGCATAGGCCTGGCCTTCATCCTGACCTACCGCTTCGGCGAGGCGATGCTCCTGAAACTCGCCTCCCCGTTCCTGCTCGACGCCGCCGAGGCCGGCGGCATGGCGCTGTCCACCTCGCAGGTGGGCCTCGCCTACGGCACCATAGGCCTGGCCTCGCTGATAGTGGGCGGCCTGCTGGGCGGCTGGATAATCTCGAAATACGGCCTGCGGCGCACCATCTGGCCGCTGGCCTTCATGCTCAACGCCCCCGACCTGGTCTATGTCTACATGTCCTACCACCAGGGCCTGCCGGCGGAATTCGTCTACGCGCTGGTGGCGGTGGAGCAGTTCGGCTACGGCCTGGGCACCACGGCCTTCATGTTCTACATGATCACGCTCACCGGCGAGAAGTACAAGACCGCCCATTTCGCCATCTCCACCGGCATCATGGCCCTCGGCATGATGGTGCCCGGCTTCGTCAGCGGCAAGCTGCAGGACCTGGCGGGCTACCCCAAGTTCTTCATCATCGTCTGCCTGGCCACCATACCGGGCATGCTCCTGATACCCTTCCTGAAGATCAAGGACGCGCAGAAACCCGCCTGAGGCTCCCGGGGCAAAAGAGAACGGCCCGCCTTGCGGCGGGCCGTTTTCATTACAGGGCCGGGTAAATTACTCGACCTTGATGCACTGCACGGGGCAGTTGGCGGCCGCGTTCTTGGCGGCGTCTTCTTTGCCGGCCGGCACGGGGCCTTTCGCCACGGCCTTGTCGGCGTTCATCTCGAAAACCTCGGGGCAGTCATTGGCGCACAGACCGCAGCCTATGCAGGCACCAGCGTCAACAGTAGCTTTCATTTCACACCTCCGTATTATTACCGCAAATCCGTCAGTTAAATTATACAAAAAACCGGCTTATTCGCTTATGCGCTTCTCGGTGGCCTTGTCGAACACGTGCATGTTCTTGTAGTTGAAGCAGACCTGCACGGCGGCGCCGGGGCTGCGGTCGAAGAAGGCCTCCACGGTGGCCAGCAGGCGGGTCTCCCCGACCTTGATATAGAGGTTCTCGCGGTGGCCCAGCAGCTCGCAGACCTCCAGCACCCCGTCCGCCTTGTCCGAGCAGCCCTCCGCGGTGCGGCCCACCAGCACGTCGTCGGGGCGCACGCCCACGGTGACCTCGCGGCCGTCGTGCTTCTTCGGGTCGTGCAGGAGGTAGGGGGGTATGGTCAGCTTTACGTCCCCGTTGGAGAAGGTCAGGGCCTCGCCCTCGAGCTTAAGGCGCCCGTGCAGAAAATTCATGGTGGGGCTGCCGATGAAGCCGGCCACGAAGGGGTTGGCCGGCTTGCGGTACACTTCTATAGGTGAACC
>CAYSYJ010000180.1:0-4849 GCA_964435105.1 uncultured Elusimicrobiaceae bacterium | reverse complement strand
TCATTTTGCCGCGGCGCGACGGTCGACTTCCCTTTCCCGGGAGGGCGTTTTTTTGACGCGGGCGGCACTTTTGCTATCATAGATGTGAGATCCGACTATAGGGAGGGCAACATGAAGAGTTTTTCCGCTTATACCGCCGCGCTGGCCGCGGCTTTTTTCATCTGCGCCGCGCAGGGCGCCGCGGCCAAGCCGCCGTTCAGCCAGGTGCACAACAAGCCGGCGCCGGCTCCAGTGGAGGAGCAGGCCGACGACGGGGACCAGGGCCTGCTGCAGGCCCCGTCCGGGAGCAAGTGGTACATCGAGGAGCTCAAGACCGCCAGCGACGCCGTGAGGAAACTCAACGACGACGGGCAGACGCTGTACCGCGACCAGGCCCAGTTGATCTCCCGCGTGGAGACCATACGGGACTTCCTGGACACTTCCGCCAACAGGCTGGGCCTGCTGGAGACCATAGATTCGGACCTGAAGCAGACCGAGAAGGCGCTGAAGGCGCTCGATAAGGCCGCCGCCGCGGCCGAAGCCATACCGCAGGCCAGGGCCAAGGCCAAGAACCTGCGCGCCTCGCTGGGCGCCACGCTGAAGAAGATCACCTCCGCCCGCGAGCGCATGGACTCCGTGGTGGCCAAGACCAAGCCCGCCCGCGAGAAGCTGGAAACGGCCGCCTCCAGGGCCGAGAAGCTGCGCCTGGCGCTCTGGGGCGTCAACGAGGGGGTAGTGGCCAAGATGCCCATAGCCCTCGGCGCGGCCGCCTACTGCGTCAGGCAGACACCCGACGATAAACGCCCCTGCGCCCAGCGGAAGGTGGACGACAAGTGCTCGGCCGTCAACCCGGTCGTCGGCGAGTACGACCGCGTGGTGAAGGCGCTCATCTACACGCCGGAGCCCTGGCTGCCGTCCATGAGCTTCTTCAACCCCTTCTCCGCGGAGCTGGACGAGCTGGAGAAACTGCGCGAAGAGGTGGCCGCCCTCCGTTCCCGCGTGGAGAAGCTGGAGCACGAGCTGCACGGGCTGCTGAGCCTGCTGAACAAGAAGTTCGGCTTCAGCTTCCCTTACCCCAACCCCACCTGGACGAACCCCGCCCGCATCTCGCATTACCACGTCAGCGTGAGCTTCTCCAAGATAGTGGACGGCGCCAACGCCATAGAACGCGAGATAGAACATATCCTCAGCGGCTTCCTGTGGAAGGTCCTCAAGCGGCTCGGCGTGGGCAAATACATAAACGACCTGAAGGCACAGGCCGAACACGAAGCCAACAGGATGATGAAGGCCGTGCATTTCGACATAGACCTCGGCCTGCCGGACTTCGGCCCGCTGGACCCTTTCGAGAAGGCCATCGTGAACCTGCCCGGCGCCATAGACCTGCTGAACTTCCCGTCGCTGGACCTGTCCCTGCCCGGCTTCGGCCTGCCGGGCGTCAACCCCGGCCTGTCGTTCGGCGACCTGGAGCCGTCGCTCAAGTTCTTCTCGCCTAACGGCCTGCTGCCCAACATGCCCAAGCCCTGCGACGGGCTGAACTATGGGTGCAAATAGCCGGGCGGCGCTCGCCGCGGCGCTGGCGCTGCTGCCGGCCGCCGCGGCCGCCGGGAACTGGAGCAACGAGCTGAAGCTGTCGGCCGGGTTCAGCCATTCCACCAACCGCATACACGTGGAGGGCTACACCTATGACCGGGCCAAGACGGACATCAAGCTGAAAGTGCGCGGCGAGTTCGACCGCGACACCTCCGTGTCCAGGCTGGCCAACACGCTCACCCTGGAATACGCTTCCGGCTGGGCCAAAGACGAGACCGTGGACGGCGACCAGCCCCGCTGGGTGGAGAGCCGCGACCAGCTGATAACGGACACGGTCTACCGCCGCAAGACCGGCTTTATCGCCGACCCTTACGTCTCCGGCAACTTCCAGACCTCGGTGCACGACGCCCGCCACGAGACGGAGTTCCGGGCCTTCCGGCCGGTGCAGGCCAGGGAGTCGCTGGGCCTGATCTTCACCCTGCTCGGCCGGCCCGGCCAGGACCTCACGCTGCGCGGCGGCTGGTACAACCAGCACTACCTGAACTCCCGCGAGCGCCACCACGACCCCTCCAACGGCCTGGAGGCCGTGCTGGAATACGACGGCCTGCTGGGCCCGAGCGTCGAGTACGAGATGAAGGCCGGCGCCTACAGCGGCTTCGTGGACACGGACGACTCCTGGAACCGCCTGACCGAGTCGCGCAAGTGCGCGCTGGAATGGGACAATACCCTGACCGTCTCGCTGGCCAAGTACCTCAAGCTGATAGTGAGCTTCAGCGTGGACAACAAGGACGTCAGCGCCACCGAGATAGACTACGAATGGGAGCAGTCCACCAGCATAGCGCTGTCGTGGAAAGTGCTCTAGGACCACGGTCCCGTTCGGGGGCGGGGAAGCGGCCCGCCGCCGCCCCTTACCTGAAGTGAAAAAGCCCGGGAACTTCCCCGGGCTTTTTCATTTGCCCCGGCCGACCTGACATGCCCCCCATTTGAGGAAAATATGAGCTTCGCGGGAGTATTCCCGCATCTATGGGCTGTAGGCTATATAGATAGGGAGGAAACCCGGCGCGGCCCTGAGAGGCGGCCCCGCTTTGCCGGCATGGGGACTATGGCCGAAAAAAAACTCAAGGTCCTTGCCATCGACGACGATACCGAGTTCCTCAACGTGCTGGGGACCACGGTCCGGAGCCGGTTCCCGGGGGCTTATTACTTCGCCGCGGCGGACGCGAAGGCAGGGATAAGATCGGCCCTGGCCAACGACCCCGACGTCATACTCCTGGATATCTCGCTGCCGGACATGGACGGCTACAAGACCTGCCGGCGCCTTAAATCGCAGGCCGCCACTAAGGATATACCCGTGGTTTTCGTGACGGCGACGGGGAGCGGCAAGGAGAACAGGGTCAGGTGCCTCGAGGCCGGGGGGGACGGCTTCCTGGCCAAGCCTTTCGCGGCCGAAGAGCTGGAAGCCCAGCTGAGGGCCATGGCCAAAGTAAAGGAGGCTTCCGTCTCCAAGGAGCGCGTCCGGAAAGGCCTCGCGGACCAGGTGGAGAAGCACGTCGCGGAGCTCAAGCGGGAACTCGAGGAGCGCGTCAGGGCCGACGCCGCCCTGCTGGAATCCCAGCAGCTCCTCAACGGGATACTGAACTCGCTGCCGGTGAGGGTCTTCTGGAAAAGCAGGGACCTGGTGTTCCTGGGCTGCAACTCCCTGTTCGCGCAGGACGCGGGGGTCGACTCCCCGGAGGACCTGGTCGGCAAGGACGACCGCGACCTGGTCTGGCGGGACCAGGCGGAACTCTACCGGGCCGACGACAGGCAGGTCATAGAGAGCGGGCGCCCGAAACTGCTGATAGAGGAGGAGCAGACCACGCCCTCCGGCAGGATCGTTACCCTCATTACCAGCAAGATCCCCCTGCGCGACTCGGCCGGCAAGATCATCGGCGTGCTCGGCGTCTACATGGATATCAGCGAGCGCAAACAGGCCGAAGAGGCCCTGCGCGAGTCGCTCGAAACGCAGGAGGCGCTCAATTCCATGCTGCAGCGCTCCCTCACCGACGCGGGGCTGAACGAAAAACTCCGCGGGCATATCGAGGCCGTCCTCGCCCTGCCGCGCCTGCCCTTATTGGCCAAAGGGGCGGTGCTCCTCGCGAACCACAGCGGGGACGGCTTCGTGCTGGCGGCCCAGAAGGGCCTTTCCCCCGCCACCGTGGCCGCCCTCGGGGATATGCGCCAGGGAGGGCATCCCATGGCCTCCGGGCCCGGCGGCTCCGGCCGCGCGGCCGCAGACTGGCACCCTGATTTTTGCCGGGAAAAGGAACCGCACGAGCATCATTGCGTGCCGATATCCGCGGGCGGGGAAACGCTAGGTTTCCTGGCTCTTTACCTGGAGAAAGGCGGCGTCCTCGCCGCCAGCCAGCGCAGGTTCCTGGCGTCGGTGACCGGCCTGATGGCCGAGAATATCCTGCACGCCAGGACGGAGGCGAAACTCGCGCAGTCGCAGAGGATGGAGTCGGTGGGCCGGCTGGCCGGCGGCGTGGCGCACGACTTCAATAATATCCTGACCGCCATCAGCGGGTATACCGAGTTCATCCTTAAGGACCTGCCGGAGAACGACCCGAAAAGGGCGGACGGGCTGGAGATCCTGAGCGCGGCCAAGCGCGCCGGCAAGCTGACCCGGCAGCTGTTGGCCTTCAGCCGGCGGCAGATCCTGTCCCCCAGGGCGGTGGACCTCAACAAATGCGTCGGGGACATAACCAATATGCTCAGGCGGCTCATCGGCGAGGATATAGCGCTCTCCACCAGGCTGGCTCCGGAACCTTGCGTGGCCCTGCTGGACGCGGGCCAGCTGGAGCAGGTGCTGGTGAACCTGGTGGTTAACTCGCGCGACGCGATGCCGGAAGGGGGCGCTATCGAAATCTCCACCGAACTGCTGACCAGCTCCCAGGAACTGGAGTCGGCCCACCCGGACCTCCCGGCGGGGCCCCTGGTATGCCTGAAGGTGAGCGATACCGGCCGCGGCATGACCGAGGAGGTGAAAAAGCACATCTTCGAGCCTTTCTATACCACCAAGGAGCGCGGCAAGGGGACCGGCCTGGGCCTTTCCACCGTGTTCGGCATAGTGAAGCAGAGCGGCGGCGACGTGGGGGTGGAGAGCGAACCCGGCAGGGGTACTTCTTTCCGGGTCTATTTCCCCGTGCACTCCGCGGCCGCGGCCGCGCCGGCGGCGGGCGCCCAGGGCGGCGCCGCGCTGCCCCGAGGCAGCGAGACGGTGCTGCTCGTGGAGGACGAGGAAAGCCTGCGCAACCTGAGCCGGCGCGTGCTGGTCTCCAGCGGCTACAACGTCCTTACC
>CAYSYJ010000179.1:0-4866 GCA_964435105.1 uncultured Elusimicrobiaceae bacterium | reverse complement strand
CTATCCGCGAAGGCGGCCACACCGTGGGATCGGGCGTCGTCAGCGAGATCATAGAATAACCAAGCGGTATGGCGGCGGCGGTCCCGCGCGGGGCCGCCGCCAGCCGATTTAACGGAGAGCACTAAAATGGCTGAAAGAATACACATCACCCTGGGCTGCACGGTCTGCAAGAACAAGAACTACCACTTCGCCCGCGGCAAGAAGAAGGAATTCAAGATCGAGCTGAACAAGTTCTGCCGGGCCTGCGGCAAGCAGACCGCGCACAAGGAAGTAAAGTCCTGATTTTAGACGGGAGCGTCGGTTAACGGTAAACCAGCGGTCTCCAAAACCGCAACTGAGGGTTCGATTCCTTCCGCTCCCGCCAGATCTTAGAGCAGCTTATGGAAAAAATAACGCGCTTTCTCAAGGAAGTTTACGAAGAGCTCACCAAGGTCACCTGGCTGGGCAAGCAGGACGTGGTCCGCTCGACCATCGCCGTCAGCTTCGTCGTGATCCTGGTCTCCATCTACATCAGCGTCGTCGATTTCGGCCTCAACACCGTGCTGAAGGCCGTCCTGGGAGGCCGCTAATGGCCGACAAGTCCTGGTACGTCATACACACCCGCACCGGTTTCGAAGAGCGCGTCTTCAAGACCCTGCAGGCCAAGATAGAGACCAACGAGTTCGCCGGCCGCATCGCGCAGGTCCTCATCCCCACCGAGGACGTGATGCAGGTCAAGAACAACCAGAAGAAGGTTTCCAAGCGCAAATTCTTCCCCGGCTACGTGCTCGTGAGCATGGAGCTGGACAATAACACCTACTGGGCCATCCGCGGCGTGCAGGGCGTCAGCGGCTTCCTGGGCGACCCCAAGCCCGTGCCGATGGGCGAAGAGGAAGTGCGCCAGATCCTGGAGCTGATGAACGCCACCAGCGCCGAGAAGCCCAAACCGGCCGTGCAGTTCGAGAAGGGCGAGAACGTGCGCATCATCGAAGGGCCGTTCAAGCACTTCATGGGCCTGGTCGAGGACGTCAACGAGGCGAAAGCCAAGCTGCGCGTCACCGTCACCGTGTTCGACCGCCCCACCCCGGTGGAGCTGGATTTTCTGCAGGTAGAGAAAGTATAAGTCCGGGCCGCCGGCTTCAGGCGGCCTTCAGGATGCCCGTTGTTACGCGGGCGCGTCCAGGACCAAGGCAGAATTAGAAAGGAGACTTAAGGAACCTTATTCCTTAAGATTATTATCATGGCTAAAGCAAAAGCGGTTAAAACGTTCATAAAACTGCAGATCCCGGCCGGTTCGGCCAACCCCGCTCCGCCCGTGGGCCCCGCCCTCGGCCAGCACGGCGTCAACATCATGGACTTCTGCAAGCAGTTCAACGAGAAGACCAGGAAGCTCGAGCAGGGCGTGCCGATCCCCGTGGTCATCACCGTGTTCGAGGACCGCACCTTCACCTTCATCACCAAGATGCCGCCGATGTCCGCCCTCATCAAGAAGGCCGCCGGCCTCGCCAAGGGCTCCGGCACCCCCAACAAGGACAAGGTCGGCAAGATGACCCTCAAGCAGGTGGAGGAAGTCGCCAAGACCAAGCTCCCCGACCTCAACACCAAGGACGTCAAGCAGGCCATGGAGATGGTGAAAGGCACCGCCCGCAGCATGGGCGTCGACATAGCCTAAAAAAGTGAATCCGGCGGGCCCCCGGGCCGCGCCGGAATTGCTATAGTTTTCGTGGCCGCCGGAGACGGCGGCCGCGGATCACGAGGAAGCGGGACCTACCCGCGCCGAACCTCGGGGGCCGAGAGGCCCTGGAAAAAACAAGGAGAAATAAAATGGGCAAGAGAATAGAGAACCTGAAGAAAGGCCTGGACCTCGCGAAGAAGTACACCGTCAAGGAGGCCGTGGCCATCCTCAAGAAGACCTCGAACGCCAAGTTCGACGAGACCGTGGAAGTGCACCTCAAGCTCGGCATCGACGTGAAGCAGAGCGACCAGCAGGTGCGCAGCACCGTGGCGCTGCCGCACGGCACGGGCAAGACCAAGAAGATCGCCGTCATCGCCAAGGGCGAGAAAGAGAAGGAAGCGCAGGCCGCCGGCGCCGACGTGTTCGGCGGGGCGGAGCTCATCGAGAAGATCTTCGGCGGGTTCATGGACTTCGACATCCTCGTGGTCACCCCCGACATGATGAAGGACGCCGCCAGGCTGGGCAAGACGCTGGGCCCCAAGGGCCTGATGCCCAACCCCAAGAGCGGCACCGTCACCTTCGACATCGCCCGCACCGTCAAGGAGCTCAAGGCCGGCCGCATCGAGTTCAAGGCCGACCCCCAGGGCATCGTGCACGCCGTCGCCGGCAAGATCTCCTTCCCTGAGGAGAAGCTGGCCGAGAACGTGCAGGCCGTCATCGACGCGGTGCTGAAGGTCAAACCTTCGGCCGCCAAGGGCGTCTACATGCAGTCGGTGTTCGTTTCTTCCTCCATGGGGGCCGGGGTACCGGTCGCCGCGGCGGAGCAGAAGGCTTAAACCAACAAAAAAGACCCGCCGGCGACCCCGGCGGGTTTTTTTAAAATAGACTAGCGTTAGAGGGGAACAAATGCGCAAACTGAAAACACTGGCCGCTTCGGCGGCGATGCTGACGTCTGCGGTGCCGGCTTTCGCGAGCGAAGCGGACCTGGTCATACCCGACCTGGCCTCCGTCTCGTTCATGGGCGTGACCGGCTATAACCTGCTGCTCGCGGGCCTCGCGATCTGCGTGCTGGGCGTGGTGTTCGGCCTGGTCCAGTCCATGCAGATCTCCAAGCTGCCCGTGCATAAATCCATGCGGGACATCTCCGAGCTCATCTACGAGACCTGCAAGACCTACCTGGTCACGCAGGGCAAGTTCCTCGCTATCCTCTGGGCTTTCATCGCGGCCATCATGGTGTGGTATTTCAGCCTTAACCCGCACATGACCGCGCTTAAGATCGGCATCATCGTGCTGTTCTCCATCGTCGGCATCCTGGGCTCCTACGCTGTGGCGTGGTTCGGCATCCGCATCAACACCTACGCGAACTCCCGCACCGCCTTCGCGGCGCTCAAAGGCCTGCCCTACCCGGCCATGCACATCCCGCTCAAGGCGGGCATGTCGATCGGCATGCTCCTCATCAGCGTCGAGCTGGTGATGATGCTCTTCATCCTCCTCTTCGTGCCGGGCGACTACGCCGGCCCCTGCTTCATCGGCTTCGCCATCGGCGAGTCGCTGGGCGCGGCCGCGCTGCGTATCGCCGGCGGCATCTTCACCAAGATCGCCGACATCGGCAGCGACTTGATGAAGATCGTCTTCAAGATCAAGGAAGACGACGCCCGCAACCCGGGCGTGATCGCGGACTGCACCGGCGACAACGCCGGCGACTCCGTGGGTCCCACGGCCGACGGCTTCGAGACCTACGGCGTCACGGGCGTGGCCCTGATCACTTTCATCCTGCTGGCGGTCTCGCCGCAGCTCTTCATGGGCAACGGCCTGCCCGAGGCCGAGGCCACGACCCTGGCCCAGACCACCCAGATCCAACTGCTGGTCTGGATCTTCGTGATGCGCATCGGCATGATCGTGACGAGCGCCTTCTCCTACTTCGTCAACGGCGCGATAGCCAAGAGCATGTACGGCGAGGCCAAGAAGTTCAACTTCGAGCACCCGCTCACCATGCTGGTGTGGCTGACCTCGGTGGTCTCCATCGCCATGACCTACCTGGTCTCCTACCTGCTCATCCCGCAGCTGGGCGACGGCACGCTGTGGTGGAAGCTCTCCACCATCATCACCTGCGGCACCATCGCGGGCGCGCTGATCCCGGAACTGGTGAAGATCTTCACCTCCACCAACTCGGGCCACGTGCGCGAGGTGGTGACCGCCTCCAAGGAAGGCGGCGCGTCGCTGAACATCCTGTCGGGCCTCGTGGCCGGCAACTTCAGCGCCTACTGGATGGGCATGGCCATCATCGCCCTGATGGCGACCGCTTACGCGGTTTCCACCATGGGCCTCGCCTCCATCATGGCGGCCCCGGCCATCTTCTCCTTCGGCCTGGTGGCCTTCGGCTTCCTGGGCATGGGCCCGGTGACCATCGCCGTGGACTCCTACGGCCCGGTGACGGACAACGCGCAGAGCGTGTTCGAGCTCTCCATGATCGAGAGCCTGCCGAACGTGAAGGAAGAGGTCAAGAAGGAATTCGGCTTCGACCCGGACTTCAAGAACGGCAAGATGCACCTCGAGGAGAACGACGGCGCCGGCAATACCTTCAAGGCGACGGCCAAGCCCGTGCTCATCGGCACGGCGGTGGTGGGCGCGACGACGCTGATCTTCGCGATCATCCAGCTGCTGGCCTCCAAGTTCGGCACCACGGGCCCCGAGGGCATCTACGAGGGGCTCTCCATCATGAACCCGCTGTTCCTGCTCGGGCTCATCACCGGCGGCGCCATCATCTTCTGGTTCGCCGGCGCTTCCACGCAGGCGGTGAGCACCGGCGCTTTCCGCGCCGTGGAGTTCATCAAGAAGAACATCAAGCTGGAAGGCGGCGGCGAGAAGGCCAGCGTGGAGGACTCGAAGAAGGTCGTCGAGATCTGCACACAGTACGCGCAGAAGGGTATGTTCAATATCTTCCTCGCGGTGTTCTTCTCCACGCTCGCTTTCGCCTGCGTGAACCATTACTTCTTCATCGGCTACCTGATATCGATAGCGATATTCGGGCTGTACCAGGCCATCTTCATGGCTGACGCCGGCGGCGCCTGGGACAACGCGAAGAAACTGGTGGAGACCGAGCTGAACGCCAAGGGTACCCCGCTGCACGACGCCTCCGTCGTGGGCGACACCGTGGGCGACCCCTTCAAGGACACCTCCTCGGTGGCCATGAACCCGGTCATCAAGTTCAC
>CAYSYJ010000178.1:0-4879 GCA_964435105.1 uncultured Elusimicrobiaceae bacterium | reverse complement strand
ACGAGTTCCTCAAGCACCGCTTCGGCGCCGAGACCCAGTACGCCGGCTCCTCTTTCTTCTTCGTCACGCGGCTGTTCGCCTCCGGAGTGCGGCTGTACGCGGCGTCGCTCGCCGTGGCGGTCATCATGGGCTGGGAGCTCGGCTGGACCATCGCCTTCTTCACGCTGGTCAGCGTGGTCTTTATCGGCTTCGGCGGCATCAAGGCGGTGCTGTGGACCGGCACTTTCGAGTCCATAGTCTTCTACGTCGCAGGCGGGGCGGTGGCGGGCTGGCTGCTGCTGCATATCGACGGGGGGCTCGCCGGGGCCTGGCAGCTGGCCTCGGAGGCCGGCAAGCTGTCGGTGTTCAAGCTGGGCTGGAACCTCAACGACCCCAACGTGCTCTGGAGCGCGGTGCTCAACGGCGTGTTCGGCTCCATGGCGGCCTTCGGCACCGACCAGGAGCTGATGCAGCGCCTGCTCACGCTGGAGACCCGCAAGGAGAGCCAGAAGACGCTGATCCTGACCATCTTCACCAGCTTCCCGCTGACCTGGCTGTACCTGGCCATCGGCACGCTGCTGTTCGCCTTCTACGGGCAGAATCCGGCGCTGGCGCTGCCGGAGAACGCCGACAAGATCCTGTCGCATTTCACCGTGCACGTGCTGCCGGCGGGCTTGAAAGGCCTGGTGCTGGCGGCGGTGGTGCTGGCGAGCATAGACTCGCCGCTGTCTTCGCTGTCCTCGTCGTTCATAACGGATATTTACCGCCCGCTGGTAAGGAAGGACGCGGACGAACGGCATTACCTGCTGGTTTCGCGGCTGAGCGTGCTCTGCTTCGGGCTGCTGCTGGCGGGGATAGCGTGGCTGTGCTCGGCCGGTTCCGGCCGCATGCTGTGGCTGGCCTTCAAGGTGAACGGCGTGACGGCGGGCAGCCTGCTGGGCGTTTTCCTGCTGGGTTTAGTGACCCGGCGGATCGCTAACCGGACCAATGTGCTGGCCATGCTCGCGAGCGCCGCCCTGGCCGGCCTCACGCTTTACCTGTCCGAGAAGTGGATCGCTAAGATCGGCTGGAGCTGGATCGTCGTGATCGGCACTTTCTCCACTTTCTCGCTCGGCTGGCTCCTCGGCCGCAAGGCGGAGACAAGCGGATCCTAGTGTCGCCGCCGGTTGCAAGTTCGGGGTCCTGCCGCGCGGAGCGGTTTCCATGTCCGGCCGCTCCACCCATCCCCTGCTAGGAAGGCGAGAAGCGTGCCTGCCGTTCACCTTACGCGGGCGGCCCTTGCGGCGTGGATATGCCTTCTCCGGGCACGCGGTCGGCAACACCGTTGCCGCCGCTTGTCGCTCGGGTTCGGCGCTTACGTAAGCCTCACCCTGCGCGACATCCCTGCGAATGCATATCCACGCCGCAAGGCGTGAAAAAAAGGACCCCTCGGGAGAGGGGTCCTTTTTTTGCCGGGAAGCGGGGCTTCAGCCGACGTGCTTCATGAGGTGCTCTTTGCGCTTCTTGAGCTCCGCCTCGAGCTTCTCGATGGTCTCCTTGGTCTTCTCCTTGGTCTCGTCCATCCAGTCGCCCAGCTTCTCGCGGGTCTCCGAGCCCTTGGCGGGCGCGTACAGCACGCCCAGGACGGCGCCAATGATGCCGCCGACCAGGAAAGCTCCTATGATCTCGCTGCCTCTGTTATCGGACATGGTATACCTCCGGGAAAATTCGGTACCGCTGCTATATTATACATCTTACCCGGCCTTTGTCCACGCGCGTTTTTAGGGCTATAATATCGGTATGAAGGCGCGCCTCCTGCTGACCCTGGCCCTGCTGCTGGCGCCCTGCGCCGCGCGGGCCTACAGGCACGACGCGCAGCTGAGCTCCAGGCTCAAGCGCGAATTCGAGGTCCAGCTGGCCTCCGCCCCGGCCGGGCGGGAGCTGCTGGCCCGGCTGGAGAAAGCCGGGCCCGGCTACGCGGCCCTGCGGGTGCTGGTGCGGCGCGATCAGGCGGAGGTCTTCGCCTGGTTCTCTTCCGACGACAACGCGGTCTACCTCAACTCCCGCTTCATCCTGAAGTTCTTCGAGGCCAGGGGCTTCCGCGACAGCGAGACCGTGGAGGTGCTCTGGAGCAACCGCCGCGTACGCGCCGAACTGGTCAGGTACATGTCCCCGGTCTACCTGCACGAGCTCGTGCACGCGCTGCAATGCTACCTCTACCCGGAGTACCGCGCCGACGCCGGCGGCAACCCGCTGGAGTTCGAATACGAGGCCTACCTCACCGAGGACATCTTCGTGCACGAGCGGATGAAGGCCGCCCCCCGGCTGCTGCGCGACTTCATCCGCGGTTCCTATACCGATATCTATACGGCCAACGTTTTCGGCAGCTACCTCACGCTCTCGCTGGACCCGGAGAAGTACCGGGAGAGGATAAGGAAATTCTACGAGGAGGGCCTCGGCGGCTACCTGAGCATGGAGAAGGCCGAAAGGAAGAAGCGCAACGACCTCGAAGACTCGCGCATCTTCGCCCTGGCGGCCGGCAAGGGCGCGGAGTACGCCGCCGGCAGCGCCGCCCTGGCGAGGCTGGAGGACCAGAAGGAGGCTTTCGCCGCCTTCCTGAAAGAATTCTACGGCTCCCGCTGGCCAGCCTTCAGCGCCGACGCGCTGCTTTTCGTGGGCGGGATCGCCCTCGAGGAGAAGAATTACCCGCTGGCGCTGGACTGCCTGGCCGTGGCCGACGCCAACTCCGCCAGGTACGGCCTGGAGCCGGAAGCCCTGGAGGCGCTTAAGACCAAGGGCGCCCTGGCGGTGCTGGAGGCGGCCTCCTTCATCCGCGACAAGCGGCGCCGCATGTCCCTGGAGGTGCTCAGCCAGCACCTTAAGGCGCTGGAAAAAGCCTGCCTGGCCACCGGGCGGCCTTTCCCGGAGGACCTCGCCGCGCTCCGGGATAAAACCTACCCGGAAGCCATGGCGTACTACGCCAAAAAACTGGCCGGGGAGAAAGACCAGGGACGGCGGGAGTACTACCGGGAGAACCTGGAATATTTCGCGGCTTCGACCGGCCCCGCCCCTTCCCAAAAGTAGCGGAATTTTTTTCTTGCTTTGCCCGGCTTTATTGAGTAAATTATTTTTATAGGCAGTGCCAAGAATAGCAGCGGAGGAAATCATGATCGACATCGCTAAAAATATCGCCACCACCCCCCGTCGCACCAAAGCTTCCGTTATCCGCGAACTCCTCAAGACCACCAACCAGCCCGGCATCATCTCCTTCGCCGGCGGCCTGCCCGCCCCCGACCACTTCCCGTACGATTTCGTCGCCGACACCGTGAAGGAGATCATGTCCAAGAAGGGCCGGGTCGCGCTGCAGTACGGCCCCACCGACGGCCTGCCCGAGCTGAAGGAAGAATTCATAAAGTTCCTGAAGAAATACGAGGGCCTCAACGTGAAGCCCGACGAGCTGATCATCACCACCGCCAGCCAGCAGGCGCTGGACATGGTGGGCCGCCTGTTCATAGACGCCTCGGACCCGGTCATCGTCGAGAAGCCCAGCTACATGGGCGCGCTGCAGGTGTTCCGCTCCTACGGCGCGGAGTTCATCGGCGTGAAGCTCGAGGACGACGGCATCAGCACCGAAGAGCTGGAAGAGAAGCTGCAGTGGCTGCACAGCCAGGACGAACACTACAAGTTCCTTTACCTGGTGCCCGACTTCCAGAACCCCAGCGGCGTGACGCTGTCCGAGGCGAAGCGCAGGAAGGTCATCGAGCTTTCCGACAAGTATAACGTCGCCGTCATCGAGGACTCGCCGTACCGCCAGATCCGCTTCGGGGGCAAGGAGCCCAAGATGCTCTACCGCCTGGACCAGGACGGCAAGCAGACCCACAACATCGTCTCGCTGTTCACGTTCTCCAAGACCTTCGCCCCCGGCCTGCGCCTGGGCATCATCCTCGGCCACCCGCAGATCATCAAGAAGATGGAGATCCTCAAGCAGTCGCTGGACCTCTGCACGTCGAGCCTCAACCAACTGATAGCGGCCGAGTTCCTGCGCACCGGCTTCTTCGAGAAGCACATAGAAGTGGTCAAGAAGGACTACGGCATGAAGAAGAGCGCGATGATCGCGGCTCTGGAGAAGTACATGCCCGAGGGCGTCACCTGGACCAATCCCGAGGGCGGCCTGTTCCTGTGGGTGCGCCTGCCCGAGCAGATGAGCGCCGACGACATGTTCCAGGACGCGCTGAAGGAGAACGTGGCCTACGTGATAGGCTCCGCGTTCCACTCCGACGGGTCCGGCAAGAACACGATGCGCCTGAACTTCTCTTTCGCCAGCCCGGAAAAGATCGACGAGGGCATCAAGCGCCTCGCCGCCGCGGTCAAGAAGCGCCTGGTAGGGGCCAAGTAACGGCCCGGATGGCGGACTTCTCGGACGAATTCGGCAAAAACCTGCGTGCCGCCGGAGTAGTCGGAGCCGGCGGCGCCGGCTTTCCCTCCTACGTCAAGGCGGGGGGGAAGGCCGAGTACGCGCTGGTCAACGCCGCCGAGTGCGAGCCGCTGCTCAAGAAGGACCAGAAGCTGCTGGAGCACTGGCCGGAGAAGGTTTTCGACGGGCTGGACCTGCTGATGCGGGCCGTGGGCGCCTCCCGCGGCGTCCTGGGGATAAAGAAAAAACACGAGAAACTCATCTCCCGGCTCAAAGAGATCGCGGCCGGCCGCCGCGGCGTCTCCGTGCTGGAGATGGGCGACTATTACCCGGCCGGCGACGAGCAGTGCCTGGTCTACGAGGCCACCGGCCGCGTGGTGCCGCCGGGCGGCATCCCGCTGGACGTAGGCTGCGTGGTCGCCAACGTAGAAACGCTTTATAACGCCGCTTTCGCCCCGCGGCCGGTCACCGAGACCTTTGTGACGGTCAACGGGGGGGTCAGAAAGT
>CAYSYJ010000177.1:0-4911 GCA_964435105.1 uncultured Elusimicrobiaceae bacterium | reverse complement strand
TGGCCGTGACGCTGACCTTCTTCCTGGCCATCGTGGCCGCCCGCGCCACCGGCGAGAGCGACATCACCCCGATCGGCGCCATGGGCAAGATCACCCAGCTCACCTTCGGCGTGCTGGCCCCCAGCAACATGACCACCAACCTCATGACCGCCTCGGTCACGGCGGGCGCGGCCGGCTCCACGGCCGACCTGCTCACCGACCTCAAGAGCGGCTACCTGCTGGGCGCCAACCCGCGCCAGCAATTCCTGGCGCAGTTCCTGGGCATCTTCGCCGGCACGCTGGTGGTGGTGCCGGCCTTCTATATCCTGGTGCCCGACGCCACCGTGCTGGGCTCGGACCAGTGGCCGGCCCCGTCGGCGCAGGTCTGGGCCGCCGTAGCCAAGCTCCTGTCCAACGGCATCCACTCGCTGCACCCCGCGGCGCGCAACGGCATGCTGATTGGCGCGGTGGTGGGCCTCGTCATCCCGCTGCTGGAGCTTGCCTTCCCCAAAAAGCGCAAGTATATCCCCTCCGCCATGGGCATAGGCCTCTCCATGGTCATCCCGTTCTGGAACTCGCTGTCCATGTTCCTGGGCGGCCTGATCGCCCTGGTCCTCGAGCGCAAGGCCAAGGATACCGCCGAGAAGTACATCATCCCGGTGAGCTCCGGCATCATCGCCGGCGAGTCGCTGATGGGCGTGGCCATAGCGCTGTCCGACGCGCGCGGCATGTTCACCGCCTTCCTCGCGCCGGTCAAGGCCTTCCTGCGCATCCCTTAAGCGCGGCGCGGCAAAAAGAAAAAGGCCCGGGCGACCGGGCCTTTTCTTTTTGTGCGGAACTTGTTTACTTGGCGAGGTCCGCCACCAGCTTCATGACGGCGGGGCTGAAGGTGATGGTCACGTGGTTCTCGTCCACCAGCAGCTTCTTTATCGGCTCCTTGCGGGCCGGGTGGGTGAGGTCGGCGGTGTGGCCGGCGCTCTCCACGAAGACCAGCCCGTCGGAAGGGCCGTCCTTCTCGGTCTGGGGCACGTTCTGGATCTCGCTCCTGGTGCCGGCCACCACGGTAACGGCGATATCCGCGGGCACCGGGTAGGACTTGAAGCCGTTGATGAAGTTGCCGCCGCGGGCCATGGCATTGTCGATGCCCTGCGAGTGGCTCACGAAGCCCTGCCCGCCGTGCATCGTGGTGTAAGAATCGGGCGAGGTGAGACTCACGGGATATTTGCCGGTCCAGTTATAGAGCGACTGCTGCTGCATGGGGAAATTGTCGCTGTAGATGCTGAACTCGAAAGTGTTCTGCCACTGGCCGTAGGCCAGGACCTTGTCCCAGCTCATTGGCGCGTTGGCGGCCAGGTCGTCCTTCATGAAGTAGTAGTTGAACTCGGGGTGGCGGAAGGCGAAATCCTGGCCGCGGTGCGGGGTGGCCAGCGTCACCAGGTTCTCCACGTCGCCGCGGTAAGGGGTCCAGGCGCCGGCCAGGCGGTAGCCGGACACGTAGACGCGGGCCACCAGCCCGCCGGCGCTGTGGCCCACCAGCGTGACCTTGCGGGCGCCGGTGGCCTGCCGCACGATCTCGACCGCGTCGGCCAGGTACTGGGCTTCGTAAAAGAGGTTGCCGTGCTTATGCGGGAAGGTGACGGCGAAGACCCGGTGCCCCGCGGCCTCCAGGGTCTGCAGCAGGCCCGGCTTGGCCGCGTCGCCCAGCAGGATGGCGGGCGTGGCCCAGGCGCGGTTGGCGTTGTCGGAGGCGCCGTGCACCAGGATCACGACCTTGCCGGTATTGGCCCGCCACTTCGGGCCGTAATGCAGCAGGAAGTTGGAGGTGCGGGGTTTATTGGTGCCGAAGGCGGCGATGACTTCCTGGGTCTCGTGGCGTGACTTGTCCAGCATCGGTTCCAGCGCGAAAGGCCGCAGGGTGTCCTGCCAGCACTCGATGCGCTCCCAGTACTTGGACGCGATGGACCGCACGAGGTCGAGCCCGGCGGGGCGGGCCTTCAGGAGTTCGGGCGCGGGGGCGGCCGGGGCGGCCGCTGGCGAGGCGGCGGAAAGTTGGGCAATGGCGCCGGGTTGGCCGGCTTTAGAGGCTGTGGCCATACAAAGAGAAAGGGTCAGAGAGAGAAGCGTAAAAGAAATTTTCTTCACCGTGTCCTCCACGTGAAGATATTGTCGCAATTTAGGCCGGGGCCAAATAGAGTCAAAAGGCCCAGGCGCCGCCTGGGTCCCCCGGCCCTAAGGCCGGGGGAGCCGGCGGGAACGCTCAGTAGATGAACGTCATCGCGGCCATGGAATAGCCGCCGCCGCTGGCGCACAGCACCACGCGGTCGCCGCGCTTAACCTTGCCCTGCTGCACCATGTCGTGGAAAGCCATGGGCACGCAGGCGCTGCCGGTATAGCCCCACTTTTCCATGATGGTATGGGTCTTCTCCATAGGCAGGCCGAACTTCTCCATCACTTCCACGATGGTGGGCTTGCGGATCTGCGTGAAGACATAGGCCTGGGCGTCCTGCGGCTTCATACCGAGCTTGGCCATGGTCTTCTCGATGAGCGGGGGCCACTCGTCGGTGTTGAGCGTGGCGGGGAATTTCTTGGGGACCTTCACCTTGTGGGAGCGGTCGGCCAGCACTTCGGCGTCCACCGGGCGGGCGGTGCCGCCGCCGTAGATGCCCATGAAATCCCAGTAGGAACCGTCGGACTTCAGCGTGGAGGCCATCTTGCCCTGGTTCGGGGAATAGCCAAGCACGAAAGCGCCGGCGCCGTCGCCGAACAGCGTGGAGGTCCACATATCGTCCGGGTCCAGGTGCTTGCTCATGGCGTATGTGCCTACCACCAGGGCGTGCTTGTATTCCTTGCCGTCCAGGTACTTGCTGGCCATGTCCACCGCCGTCACAAAGCCGGCGCAGGCGCAGTTCACGTCGAAGGCGCCCTTGCTCTTGATGCCCAGCTCGTGGCCCACCTGGGCCGCCGTGGCGGGCGACAGCTGCGACGGGGTGTCGGTGGAGATGATCAGCAGGTCGATATCCTCGGCCTTCAGGCCGGCGTTCGCCAGGGCCTCGCGGCCGGCGTTGATGGCCAGCGTGGCGGACGATTCTTCTTTGGAAGAATAGTAGCGCGCGCCGTGGCCGATGCGGTCCATCACCTTCTTGAGCTGCTCGTCCTTGAACTTGTCGAAGAAGTACTGGTTGGTCACCAGGTTCTTGGGCAGGTACATGCCCGTTCCGATTATCTTGAACATTTTAGTCTCCTCACCTTTTTATTTTATTCCCTCGAAAACGGCTTTCAGCAGGTCGTCCTCGCTCATGCCGCGGAAACCGCCCCACAGCACACGCTTCATGCCGAGCATGTGGCCGATGCCCATCAGCGCCAGCGCCAGCAGCTCATTGTCGTCGATGCTGAACTCGCCGGGCCGCGAGGCCTTGCGGATCTGCTCGGCGTAGTTGCGCAGGATATAGCCGTAGTAGGCGTCGGCGAGCGCGCGGTCGGTGAACTCCGCCTCGCGCATGATGCGGTAGCCGTAAGGGTGCTCGCGGATGAAATCGAACAGCGCCCTGAAGGCCAGCGCCTCGGTCTCCACGCGGCTGGAAGCGCCGGAGGAATAGGCCGCGGCCTTCTTCACCAGCGCCGTCCTCAGGCGCAGCACCACCTCTTCCAGGGCGTCCTGCTTGGAATCGAAGAAGAGGTAGAAGGTGCCGGCCGCGAAGCCGGCCTTGCGGGCTATCTCCGAAACGCGCGCCCCGTTGTAGCCGCAGCGCCCGAACACTTCCTCGGCGGCGGCCAGCATATTGCCCCTGGTGTCGCCGGGCGCGGGCCTGGACTGCGAGGGCCCGGACAGCGCCGGCTGCCACCAGGGGAAGGTCTTGCGGCTGACGCCGCGGGCGCAGAGCGCGGCCGCGGCTTTGCCGGCCGCCGGCGGGACCCGGCCCTTCTCCCATACCAGGAACTTCACCGCGTAGAAATACAGGGCGCCCAGCAGCGACCAGGCGTGAGCCGAGGCGCGCTGGCCCCTGGCGAACCGCCCCAGGCGGCCGGCCAGCACTTCCGCCAGCGGGCCGTAGAAATCCCGGGCCAGGGCCTCGTTGGAAGCCTCGGCCTCGCGCATGGCCTTGAAGGAATCGAGCCGGCCGGCCACCACGGCGAAGAAAACCTCCGCCATGGCCGCCGCCTCGGCTTCCGCGTCCTTCTGCTGGGGCAGGGCCGATACGGCCCGCACCAGCTCGTCGCGCAGCTCGCGCACCACCGCCTGGATGATCTCCTCCTTGGAGGCGAAATAGCGGTAGAAACCGCCGACCGCCAGGCCGGCGGCCGCGCAGATGTCGGCCACCCCCGAGGCGGCGCAGCCCTTGCGGGCGAACACCGCCCCGGACGCCTCTAACAGGCGCTCGCGGGTCTTGAGACCTTTGGGGGTAGCCGGCGCGGCGCTCATTATATCACCAGACCGCCGTCCACGGAGATGACCTGGCCGGTCACGAAGGCCGACTCCTCGTTGGCGAGGAAGTAGTAGGCGTTCGCGATGTCCTCGGGCTTGCCGAGGCGCTTGAGCGGGGTCTTCTCGGAGATGGCGGTGAGGATCTTCTCCGGCACGGTGCCGAGCATCTCGGTCATGGTGTAGCCGGGGGCCACCGCGTTCACGCGGATGCCGTCGCGGCCCATTTCCTTGGCCCAGGTCTTGGTCAGGCCGATGATACCGAACTTGGAGGCAGCGTAGTTGCTCTGGCCCATGTTGCCGTACACGCCGACCACCGAGGAGGTGTTGATGATGGTGCCGGTCTTGCGCTCCTTCATGTGGGGAGCCACGGCCTTGGTGCAGAGGAAGGCGCCCTTCAGGTTGACGTTGATGACGACGTCCCAGTCGGTCTCCTGCATCTTGTGCAGCATGGCGTCCCGGGTGATGCCGGCGTTATTGACCAGCGTGTCCACCCCGCCCATGTCGGTTAT
>CAYSYJ010000176.1:0-4943 GCA_964435105.1 uncultured Elusimicrobiaceae bacterium | reverse complement strand
CCTGGAGAAGGCGCCATGACCCTGCGCTGCGAACTCAATATCAACGGCGGCACGCGCCGCGTGCTGATCATGGCCGGCGAGGAGGAGACGCTGGAGCACGTGGCCCTGCGCCTCACGGCGGCCATCCTGTTCTTCGACGGGGAGCCGGTGGAGCCGGGCCCCAGCGACCCGGCGCTGGCGGATATCGGCTTTGTGCCGGACCTGATGGTGCGCGACGAGGCCGGCGGCGCCGGGGTCTGGGTGGAATGCGGCAACGTGGCCATGCACAAGCTAGCCAAGGTGGCCCGCCGCATAAAGGACGGGCGGGTGGTGATCCTCAAGGAGGACCCGGACGCCGGGCGCCGCCAGCGCGAGATGGTGAAGGCGGAGATCAATAAGAGCGAGCGCGTGGAGATACTCGCCTGGCCGCGCGAGGATTTCGCCGCCTGGAAGGCGGCCCTCAAGGAGAGCAACTACGTTTTCGGGGAGGCCTCCGGCCACCAGCTGAACCTGGTGCTCAACGAGGCCGCTTTCTCAACCCAGCTTGTCGCCTGCTGACCTTTCGAAAGCTTCTTCGAAGGCCGCCTCACCGGCGGCCTTTTTGTTTTCCCGGCGCAGGAAGCGCCGCGAGAGCAGCAGCGTGGCGAAGGCGTAGCAGACGATGGTACAGAGGAAGGGCACCGTGAAGCCGAAGTCCATCTGCAGGCGGCCGCTCAGGCGGGTGCCGGCCGCGAAGGTGAGGTTCCAGCCCGCGGTGTAGACCGAGCTGAGCGCCGGGTGCTGGGCCTGCGGGAAATGGCCCAGCATGAAGACGCTGAACACCGGCCAGCTGGCGTTCATGAGCATGGTGCGGGCGAAGGCCGCGAGCACCGTGGGGATGAGCAGCCCGGAGAAGCCCATGGTGGCGAGGAAGGGGATGGAGACCGACTGGAAGATGATCATGGCCTTCACCTGGCCGGCGCGCTTTACCAGCCACGGGCCCATGAGCCCGCCGAAGGCCATGGCCAGCGGCATGAGCGACATGCAGAAGCCCAGGCTCGCTATGCCCAGCGTGAAGCTGTTCTTGAAGAAGACGTTGAGGTAGGGCATCACCATGCCCGCCCCGAAGCCGATGATGAGCTGCGGCGCCAGCACCCGTGCGGCGAGCCGGCGGTCCAGCCGGGCGAAGCCCGAGGCCTCGGCGGGCGCGGAGGTCTCCGCTTCCCTTATGCCGGAGGCCGCGCGCGCGGCGGCGAGCATCAGCAGGCAGGCGGCCAGCAGCGTGAGGCGGTAGGCGTCGGCGGTCTCGGCGCCATGGTAGAACAGGGCGGACCAGGCCCGCGTGAGCCAGCCGGCGGCCAGGCTGCCGGCGAAGGCGGCCACTGTGCCGATGGCGAACTGGAAGCTGAACAGGTGCTGGCGCTCGGCCTCGGTGGAATTGCGGGCCATGAGCGGCAGCGAGGTGATGCCGATGGCCGCGCCCGCGGCGCCGGCCAGCACCGAGAAGAGCATGAGCGGCCAGCGCCCGGTGAAGAAGGCCATGCCGAGCATGGCCGAGGCCGCGGCGGCCAGCGAGACCAGCAGCAGGCGGCGGGCCGGTACGCCGGCGGTGAGCACCGCCAGCGGTATGGCCAGCGCCGCCACGGTGAGGCCCGGGATGGCGCCCAGCACGCCCACGAAGTCCATGGTATAGCCGCTCTGGAGTATGTAAAGGTTGAAGATCAGGCCGTAGACGCTCTGGGCGAGCGACAGCAGGAAGGAAAAAATAAGGAAGCGCTTGGCGTTAGGCTGGAAGGCCCTGTAGGCCGCCGCGTAACTCTTGATGATGTCTCTCATGTCGGTTGCCCGACCGGGGGATAGCTTCGTCGGGCACGCGGTCGGCAACACCGTTGCCGCCGCTTGTCGCCCGGCCCTCGCGCTTACGTAAGCTCGGGCCTGCGCTACATCCCTCCAAAGCTATCCCCCGGCCGGGCTTTGGCTGCTCAGTTGCCTGATTTAACTTTCTGGATGGCCTCTTTCAGGTCCTTGTTGGACTCCGCGTCGACATTCGCGCGCTGCACTTCGGGCAGATCGGACTTGATGGCCGGCATTAAGGCCGGGGCCGTGGCGGTGCCGGTGCTGGCGGCGGGGGCCTGCTCGGCCGGGGCCTGTTCCGCGGGCTTGGCGGGTTCGGGCTTGGGCGGGTGGTTGGTGTACCACACGTAATTGGCCAGGTCCTTGTGGTCCTTCTTCAGCGTTTCCTGGCAGGGCTCGCCCTCGGTGTAGAAAGAGGCCTGGCGCACGCCTTTCACGCGCGCCTTGACCGAGGCCGGGATGGCCGCGTTGTAGATCACGTGGCCGTTGCCGGCCACCACCAGCACGCTCCAGCCGGGATTGGCGTTCAGGAATTCGGCCACTTTGTTGCCCATGCCCTCGTTCCAGGCGGCCATGGAGGCCAGGTAATTCTCCAGCGTGAACATTTTCGCCATGGGCGAATCGCCGTGGCCGGCGAAAGAGGCCTTGAGATACTCGTTGTACTTCTTGTGCGTGGTGACGGTCACCTGCTCCGGCAGGAAGGCCTTCTCCTCCGGCGTGAGGCTGTCCAGGCCGGTGCGCGCTATCTTGCCAACGACCTTCTTGGGCACGTTCAGCGCCAGGCCCCTGAGCTTGTTCTCGGCGATGAAATCGAACAGCGGCTTGTAGAGGTTGAAATCGAAGCCCCATTCCTTCTGCCAGTTAACCCGGGTCAGGAACTCCTCCTGCGTGATGGCGCCGGAGGCGTACTCGTCCAGCACGGGCTGCAGGGTCTGGTTGAGCATCTCGAAGCCGACGGCGATCTTGCTGCCGCGGGCGATCTTCATGGCCTTGAGCGCCTCGAACTGCGCCTGGTGGTCGGCCGCCTGGTCGTGCGTCTCGCCCACGTAGACCACGTCGCTCTTCCACACCACGGATTTGAAAGCCGCCTCGGTGTTGAAGGGCTTGCCGCTCTGGGCGCCGAAGATGCAGAAGCGCGGGTCCGGCTTGGCCGCGTCGGCGGCCGGCTCGCGCTTGTCGACATTGGAGTGGGGCTTCTTCACGTACTTGGCGTAGGCCGAGAGTGGGAGGGTCATTATAAGGAGGAAAAAAATCAGGTTCTTCATATTTTTATTATAGCATAGGGCAAAGAACCCGCATTCCGGGTGGGAGTCTCCCCGGTGAACGACGAAACCTCCGCAAAAAAAACCGCCGGGAAAGCCCGGCGGTCCATGGTTCAACCGGCCTGGCTGTCAGCGCCCGTCCCGGTTCGCCGAAATGACGCCCGTTTCGAAGAACTCGATGGAGGCGATAACGTGTTCTTCGATCTTGGCCGCGGTAAGTATGTGGCCCTTCTCCGTATGTAACGCTAGCGGGTACCTGCCTTCCTCCGGCCGCGAAAAAGCGTGGAAAAGCTTTTCCTGGTATTTGTCCAGCACGAATTGGTCGCCTTTGCCGATGAACATCAGCAGGTCTTCGGGCTCGCGCAGAACGCCGAAATCGAGCGGGTCTACCGGGGTCACCTTGCGCATGTAGCTCCGGAATTCCTCTATGGTCCGGATGCCCTCTATCCGCATCCTGGCGTCGCGGACTTTTTTCAGCGTGGTGAACTCCGTGTCGGCTATGATCCCGGGCAGGTCGCCGCCCCCGACTATCTCCGAGGCTTTCTTGACCCGGGGCTCCACCCCGAAAAAAAGCGAGGTCCTGATGCCGCCCATGCTTATGCCGGTGGCGTAGATCCTTTCCTTGTCCGTACCGGGCAGGGTCTCGAGCAGGTCGATTGCGACGCGCCCGGCGATGCATTCCCTGATTAGCAGGCTCCCGATCTTGGCGATAGGCCGGGTCTGGTCGGCGAGGGACTCGGTGGGGACCGAGATGATGGCGTTGTAGCCGCGCTTGGCGTATTTTATCGCCGTCATGGCGTCGATGGTCTTTCCGCCCCCGAAAGGCCTGAAGACCACCACGGTGGGCCGGGGACCCGGCTCCGCGGTCCTGTAGTAAAAATATTCCTGGACGTATTCGCCCTTTTCGCCCAGGGGGTCCTGGATACGCAGCCGGAAGGTCTGCTCGGAATAATCCCTGTGTACCTTGGGCCTGTCAGATTTGACGGAAAGAACGGCGCTTTTCCGGTAGTCGAACAGGCGCCGCTTTTCCAGCGCCGCCTCCCGGGAAAGGCGGTCCTGGCGCACGGGCGTCAGGACCGGCTGCGGCAGGAAAAACTCTAAGGCGGGTGCCGCTTCCGCGGCCTGCCGGAAAGAGGTCTGAGCCGAGGCCGGCAGGGAGGAAAGGGCGAAGGGGAAAAGCAGCGACAGCAGGGCGGCTCTGGTGGCGGTCATGCTATGTTATACCCGGCCGCCGGGCTTTGTTCATGGGCAATAGTGCCCCGGAATGGCAAGTCTAAGGCCCCATGCCCGGCAGGGCCTTAAGTCCCTTTCACGTACTTGGCGTAGGCCGAGAGGGGGAGCGTTGCTATAAGGAGGAAAAAATCAGGTTCTTCATATTTTTCATGACAGTAAACTTGTCCCGGCGGACCTGATTTGCCAAGCACCGTCAAAACAAGCATAATGAAATCATCCTGATGGAGGGGTTTGGCATGTCTAAATATTTCCTTTTAATAGGGTTTTCCGCTTTGCTCGGATCTTCGGCCGCGACCGCGTCCGCGCAGGTCCAGGTCGTTTCCAAGACCCCTTACGGGCCCATAGCCGACATGAATTCGGCGCGGGCCGTAGCTGCGACCTTCAGCCAGCCGATGGCGGCGCTGAGTTCCGCGGAAAAAATGGGCGAGAACTGCCCGCTGCAGGTCTTCGAGGTGCGCGACCGGCTGGACGCCGCCAATTACCCGGGCTTCGCCTCCGTGGCCCTGGCCTCGACCTACGGCCTGGGCGTGCTCTTCTCGTTCATCCCGGTGCTGCTCTACCAGGGCGGGCTCACGCTCTTCGCCGGGTTCTTCCAGGAGCATTTCAGCCCGCAGCTCATCGCCCAGCTCACCTCCA
>CAYSYJ010000175.1:0-4950 GCA_964435105.1 uncultured Elusimicrobiaceae bacterium | reverse complement strand
GGGCCACGCCGCGGACATAAACGCGGAAGGCATCGCCACGGAGACGCTGAAAAAGATAAAGTTACTGATAGGGGAACGCGCCGCCGAGGGCTACAAGTTCGGGTTCGGCGACCTTTACACGAAAAAAGCGGAGATAGTGCTGACCTCGCCGGCGGCCCGCAACGCCAGCCGCCTCGACGAGTTCACCGCCCGGATCAACGCCAGCGCCCGCCGCTCGCTCACCAGGGACGGGAAAGCCCTGCACCGCGACGAAGGCCCGGAGCCCTTCACGGAATACTGGACCTTCGCGCGGGGCAAGGACGGCAAGTGGCGCTTCCGCGATATCCTGCCGCGCGTCCGGCAGGAAGGCGGCGACAGCTGCAAGGCCGACGTGGCCCCCACGCCGGTGCAGCTGGAATGGTACTGGCGCCAGTAAAAAAAGAGCCCCCGCCTGCGCGGGGGCTCTCTCTTCCTGCCGGGCCTCTTACTTGACCCTGATCAGCATCGGCACCACGGCGTTGATCTTGCCGGCCAGCACGCCGTGCAGGCCCAGCTTGCGGCGCAGGGTCTCCAGGAACCTGTGCTCCGGGCTCACGACTTTCCTGTCCGCCGCCACCATATAGACGGCCCAGGCGTAGGCGGTCTGCCTCAGCGAGGGGGTGAGCAGGTCGGCGGCCCTCTCCAGCACCAGGTCCCGGCCCTTGTCCACTATGGCCGCGGCCACGCAGCCCATGTACTCCCCGGCATCCTCGACCTCGCCGAACAGCGGGCTGGAGGCGACCAACCCCTTGAGGTAATCGGTCTCTTTCTGCTTCAGCTTGCCGTCGGCCGAAACGGCCAGTATGGCCACGGCCATGATGGCGTCGGCAGGCGTAAGAAGCGTCTCCTGAGAGCACCCGCAGGCGCAGCCGCAATCTTTCTTCATTTTCTTTTTAGTCATTTCATTCCTCCTGTAAAAACATCCGCCGCCGGCCCGGTCAGCCTATCAGCCGTACCTTGTAGCCGGCCGCTTCCAGCTCCTTCCTGACGAACTCCCGCCGGTCGCCCTGGATCTCCAGCGTGCCGTCCTTCACCGCCCCTCCTGCGCCCAGCCTCTTTTTGAACTTCTTGAGGAGCTCCTCCTTGCCGGCCGGGTGCATAGGCAGCTTTTCCACCAGGGTCATGCCGCTGCCCTTGCCCGTCCTCCTGAAATAGATGCGCACGGGCTCGGTTTGGTTTCTTTTGCGCACCTCGCCGGCCAGGCCCTCGGCGCACTCGCAGGGCGTGCGCCCGCAATTGGGGCACTTCACCGTACCGTCCGGGCCGGTGGAATAAACGAGCCGGTCATTGTCCGCCATTTAGCGCTTCCCCGCTTTCGCCGGCAGCAGGGCGCGCAGCGCAGCCAGGTCCGCCTTGAAACGGCGGTTCTTCTTCATGGCCTTATAAACTCCGTCGGCCAGCCTCTTGCCGGCCTCGATGTCGGTCGGGTGATGGACTCCGCCGATGACCCTGTCCAGCGCGGCCTGGTCGGCCCTGGCCAGGAAGTCGGCCCGCCGTTCCGGCGCCAGGTCGGCCAGCAGCAGGGCGAACACCCGGGAGATAGCCGCATGGCCGCTGGGATAGGCTTTTCCCCCGGCGCGGCCAAGACAGGGCTCCAGCGCGGCATCGCGCAGGAAAGGCCTGTCCCTGTTGAACCTTCCCTTTACGCCGTAAACGGCCCAGTCGGTGTCTTCCTTGACCCGTTTCAGGACGACGGCGGCCTCCGCCGGGAGCGGGTCGGCGAAAGGGCTGATATCGCCGAAGAACTGCAGGAACTCGGCGTGGCCGGCGGCATTGGCCCTGGCGCAGTCTTCCGGGGTGCGCCGCAGCTGCCAATCCTTGAGCGCGGCCAGGTCGGCGGCGTCCTCTTTCGATCCGGCGGCCGGCGGCGGAGGGAAATCGGGAAAGCGCTGCTGGGCCTCCGTCACGTAATAGGAGCTTCGCGGGATGACCCAGTCGGCGGCCGCGGCCGGCGGCGGCGGCAGCCAGGCGGACAGCAGAAGGGCGAAGAAGAGGGCGCGGGACATAGTGATATTTTACAATAAGCGCCCGCGCTGTTATCCCGGTTATTCGTGTTAAATTATAACGGTGGAAGACGCGCGGCGGGGCGGACCGATCTCGAATGCGGGAAACGGGGCTTAGCCTGCCGCGTGGACATTTGGAAGCATTGTAGCCCTAAAAGGTATAATATCCATATGATCACCACTACCAAGACAGAACGGAGCACCGCTATGAAGAACGATTTCAAAGTTAAGGACATTTCCCTGGCCGACTGGGGCCGCAAAGAAATTGATATCGCCGAGAAGGAAATGCCCGGCCTCATGGCCATCCGCGAGAAATACGCCGCCAGGAAACCCCTCAAGGGCGCACGCGTGATGGGCTCGCTGCACATGACCACGCAGACGGCCGTCCTCATCGAGACGCTGGCCGCGCTCGGCGCCGAAGTGCGCTGGTGCTCCTGCAATATTTTCTCCACCTCCGACCAGGCCGCCGCCGCCATAGCCGCGGCCGGCATCCCGGTGTTCGCCTGGAAGGGCGAGACCCTGGCCGAATACTGGTGGTGCACCGAGCGCGCGCTGGACTTCGGCGGCGGCAAGGGTCCCAACCTTATAGTGGACGACGGCGGCGACGCCACCATGATGATCCACCGCGGCGTGGAAGCCGAGGACAACGCCAGGATACTCGACGCCAAGTGCGGCGGCGAGGACGAGCAGGAACTCAACAACTGCCTGAAGGCCATCCTGAAGGTTTCCCCCAAGCGCTGGCACCAGGCCGCCAAGGACTGGAAGGGCGTTTCCGAAGAGACCACCACCGGCGTGCACCGCCTCTACCAGATGCACGAGGCCGGCAAGCTGATGGTGCCCGCCATCAACGTGAACGATTCCGTGACCAAGTCCAAGTTCGACAACCTCTACGGCTGCCGCGAGTCGCTGGCCGACGGCATCAAGCGCGCCACCGACGTGATGATAGCCGGCAAGGTCTGCGTGGTCTGCGGCTACGGCGACGTGGGCAAGGGCTCGGCCCGCTCGCTGCGCGGCTTCGGCGCGCGCGTGATCGTGACCGAGATCGACCCCATCTGCGCCCTGCAGGCCGCCATGGAAGGCTTCGAAGTGAAGACCGTCGAGGACACCCTCGGCGAGGGCGACGTGTACGTGACCACCACCGGCAACAAGGACATCATCCGCCTGGAGCACATGCTCAAGATGAAGGACCAGGCCATAGTCTGCAATATCGGCCACTTCGACAACGAGATCCAGGTGGAAGCGCTCAAGAACGCCAAGGGCGTAAAGCGCCTCAACATCAAGCCCCAGGTGGACCGCTACGACCTCCCGAACGGCCGCAGCATCTACCTGCTCGCCGACGGCCGCCTGGTGAACCTGGGCTGCGCCAAGGGCCACCCGTCCTTCGTGATGAGCAATTCCTTCTCCAACCAGACGCTCGCGCAGCTGGAGCTCTGGACCAAGAAGATGGCCGTGGGCGTGTACCGCCTGCCCAAGCACCTGGACGAGGAAGTGGCCCGCCTGCACCTGGAGAAGATCGGCGTGAAGCTGACCAAGCTCACCAAGGAACAGGCCGACTACATAGGCGTCAAGCAGGACGGCCCCTACAAGCCGGAGCATTACCGCTATTGAGGCGAAACCTCGATAGAAAAAAAGAAGCCCGGGGCTAAAACCCCGGGCTTCTTCTTTGTCCCGTCCGACCTAGAAGCCGGGCGCGGGGACCGGCGTCCCCGGGTCCGCCGCGGCGTCCTCCAGCAGGCGCTGCGCCTTGCGCGCGGCGGCGGCCTCGGCCGGCGTGGGCGGGATCAGGTCCAGCACCGGGCCGAGCTTATTGATGGAAATGCCCGCCCCGGCGTTCTGCGGCTTCACATGGTAGACGCGGCAGCCCTCGAAGGTGGTCAGGAAATGGTCCGCGTCGGCCCGCACCACCACGCCCTCTATCAGGCCCGTGGCCGCGTTGAAAGCCGGCCCGCCGGAATTGCCGCCGAAGATGTCCAGGTTGGCGTCGAAATACGGGGAATTCGCCCTGACCGGGCGCACCACCATCCCTTCGGCGGAGAATTTCAGCGGCAGGCCGTTGGGATAGCCCATGGCCGTCACGGCGTCGCCTTTCTTTATGTCCCCCGCCCTGTTAACGGCCAGCGGCCGGCGCCCCGCGACCTTGCGGTCCAGCCTTATAAGGGCGAAATCGTCCCCGTAGATGGTGGGAGACTGTTCGCCGTTCTGCGTCACGGTATAGTTGGTCCAGTCGCGCTTGAGTATTTCCGTGCAGCCATAGACGTCAGCGGCCGGCACCGAGGACTGCGTGTAGCGGCCCGGGGCCTTTACCGCGTAGCCGAAGACGAAAGCGGTCTTAGCGCATTTAGCCTGGTCTTCTATGCAATGCCCGGCGGTGAGCACCAGGTCCTCGCCTACCAGCGAGCCGGAGCAGAAGGCGCCGGCAGGCTGGGCGGAGAACCTTTCGCCGGGGCAGAGCCTGTAGACCTGCCCGAAACTCCTGGTGCTGAAATGGAGCGTGTCGCCCTCGGGGCCGGCCTTCAGGGCCGCGGCCGGCCACAATGAAACCACAGAATCAGCGGCGGACTTAAAAGGTTCCGGGATCTGGTAGTATTCCACCCTGTCGTCCTCGCCGAAGATTATCCTGTCGGCGGCGGCTGGGCCGGGCGGGCAAAGGAAAAGGAAAAGGGCCAGGTAGAGCGGTTTCATGGCTGCCTCCAAGGCTATGCCAATAGTATTGCTCACGATAAAGGTTTTGGCAAGGGGTCAGGCGGAGAAAGGCAGCAGCAGCGGTTTCTCCCCCGGGTAGGCGGCAAGGGCTTTGGCCACCGGCAGTTTCAGGACCTTGCCGGCCGGGACGCTGTTGTTCACGGCTTTCAGCACCTCGGCGCGCGTCACCAGGGAGCGCGGCCGGCAGATGCCGATCGTCTTCCTCACCGCAAGGGACGACACCGCG
>CAYSYJ010000174.1:0-5051 GCA_964435105.1 uncultured Elusimicrobiaceae bacterium | reverse complement strand
ATCTGGGTGGTGTTCAGGCTGGCGTGGCCCAGCATCTCCTGCACGCTGCGCAGGTCGGCCCCGCCCTGCACCAGGTGGCTGGCGAAGGTATGCCGGAACAGGTGAGGGTGCGGCCTTATGTCCACGCCGGCCTCGCGGCCGAAGGCCACTATATCCTTCCACATCTGCACGCGGCTCAGCTTTCCCCCGGAGCGGTTCACAAAAAGCTCGTCCGCCACGGCCTGCCCGCCGAACTTCTGCTGGCGGGACTCCAGGTATTCGCGCAGGCGCCCGAGCGCTGCGGAGTTCACCGGCACCATCCGCTCCTTGGCCCCCTTGCCGAACACCCGCAGCCAGCCCTGCTGAAAATTCACCGACTCCAGCCGCAGGCCCAGCAGCTCCGACACGCGGATGCCGCTGGCGTAAAGCAGCTCTATGGCCGCCGCGGCCCGCAGCTTGGCAAAGGCGCCTCCCGCCGGGTAACCCAGCAGGCGGTCCATGTCGCGCCGGTCCAGGAAGCGCGGCACCTTGCGCGGCAGCTTGGGGGCGTGGAAATTGGCGGTGGGATCTTTCTGCGCCTTGCCCTCCAGCCGCAGGTAGCGGTAGAAGGCGCGCAGCGCCTCGGTCTTGCGGAAAATGGAGGCCGGGCCCAGGCGCCGCTCGGTCTTGAGCGACCAGAGGTAGCCCTCCAGGAAGGTCGGCTCGGCCTTTGCCGGGTCGGTCTTGCGGGCCTCGCAGTAGGCCAGGAAGGCCTCCGCGTCCCCGGCATAGGCGAGGCAGGTGTTCTTTGCCAGGCCCCGCTCCATGCCGAGGTGCCGCGAGAAGTCAGCCGCGAGAGGCCTCATTACTTGCGGGCGACCTTTTCCTTCTTTTCGGCCTTCTCGGCCTTCTCTGCCTTGTCGGCCGGCTTCTCCCCCGGCTTGTCGGCCGTTTTCTCGGCCGCCGCCGCCGCGGCCGCCTTCTGGGCCGGCGACATGAACCTGTTGCGCAGTTCCTGCTCTATCTCCTGCGCCACCGCCTTATTGGTCTTGAGGTAGGTCTTGGCGCTTTCGCGGCCCTGGCCTATGCGGTCGCCCTTATAGATGAACCAGCTGCCGCTCTTCTCCAGCAGGCCGCATTCCACGCCCATGTCCAGCAGGCAGCCCTCGGTGGAAATGCCCTCGCCGTTGACCATCTCGAACTCGGCCTGGCGGTAAGGCGGCGCCACCTTGTTCTTCACCACTTTCACGCGGATGCGCGCGCCGGTGACGACGTCGGCGGACTTAATGGTCTCTATCTTGCGGATGTCCATGCGCACGGAGGAATAGAACTTCAGCGCCAGGCCGCCGGGCGTGGTCTCGGGATTGCCGAACATCACGCCGATCTTGTGGCGCAGCTGGTTGATGAACATCACCGAGGTCTTGGTGGAGGCCACGATGGAGGTGAGCTTGCGCAGCGCCTGGCTCATCAGCCGGGCCTGCAGGCCCACGTGCAGGTCGCCCATCTCGCCCTCGATCTCGGCCTTGGGCACCAGCGCCGCCACCGAGTCTATCACGATGATGTCCAGCGCGCCCGAGCGCACCAGCTTCTCGGTGATCTCCAGCGCCTGCTCGCCGCTATCCGGCTGGGAGATAAGGAGGTTGTCCACGTCCACGCCCAGCTTGGCGGCGTACACCGGGTCCAGCGCGTGCTCCGCGTCTATGAAAGCCGCCATGCCGCCCTTTTTCTGGGCCTCGGCGATGACGTGCAGGGTCAGCGTGGTCTTGCCGGAGGACTCGGGCCCGTAGATCTCTATCACGCGGCCGCGCGGCAGGCCGCCCACGCCCAGCGCCAGGTCCAGCGACAGCGCGCCGGTGGAGATGGTCTCTATCTTCATGCGGCCCGAGCGCTCGCCCATCTTCATGATGGCTTCCTTGCCGTAGCTCTTCTCTATCTGCGACAGCGCCGCCTCCAGCGCCCTGTTCTTTTCGTCGTTAACCATAGTATTTTTCCCTCCGTTAAATTTTCTTACGCTAATAGTCTACAAACTCATCCCGACAGCGTTGTGTCGGGTTGCGGCCGGCTATTTTTTTATTTTTCCCAGGGCCGCCTCCTATATTATGTTAACATTTCTCCGGCTTACGGCAACAACTCCTTCACCGCGGCCTCATTGAGTATAGACGATTTCCCGGCATCTGTCAAGTATTAAGGAGATATTGACATTAAGGCCTTTATATATTATCCTTTATATATGCACCCCATACAGGAAAAGCTTTTGACCCTCTCCAAACGCGAGAACCTGGCGCAGCTCAGCCTGCGCGAGATGGCCGCCGCCATCGGCCTGCCGCAGGAATCCCCCCAGAAGATAAAGCATCACCTCCAGCAGCTGGAGAAGAAAGGCTTCTTCACCATCGACAAGGCCAAGGGCCTGATGGAGAAGGCGAAGCTCCTGCCCGGCCTCGCCAGCGGCCTGCTCAAAGAGGCCTCCTCGCTTTTCTCCATCCCCATCATCGGCACGGCCAATTGCGGCGCGGCCACCATCTACGCCGAGCAGAACTTCGAGGGCTTCCTGCGCGTGTCGGGGCGGCTCATAGGCCGCGCCAACCCGGCGGGCCTCTACGCCATCAAGACCAACGGTTCCTCCATGAACCGCGCCGAGATCGGCGGCAAGAAGATAGACGACGGCGACTACGTGGTGATAGACAGCAATAAGCGCGTGCCCGCCAATAACGACATCGTGCTGGCCATCATCGACAATAAGGCCACCATCAAGCGCTTCATCGACGACCGGGCGAACGGCCAGGTGATACTCAAGGCCGACTCCTCCTACGACTACGAGCCCATCTACCTGCACCCCGACGACGACTTCCTGATAAACGGCAAGGCCGTGGCCGTGATCAAGAAATAAGCACTCCCTTTCGAGGCGCAATTGAAATTAAGGAGGGATCCATGAAAAAAGAGGCCGTCTTTAACCAGCTCAGGTCTTTTCGCGGCAACTGCGTTAAGATAAAAATGCGCGATGGGAGCGCCGAGAGCATCGTTGTTCCCAAAAGTTATGAGATCGGGATCCTTGAGCCGGAAAGCAAAACCGGCGAGGAAACGGTCTGGCTCAGGATCTGGAACAATGAACTCCAGTTCCGGCTGGAGAATATCGCTTCCATTACCAAAACCGCCCTGCTCCGTGATATCGACGTTAACGGGCGGGTAGTGAATAACCCGCTGTATTCCTGAAATCATACAGCTGCCGATGACTTCCTGATAAACGGCAAGGACGTAGCCGTCATCAAGCGGTAAAAAAACAGCCCCCGGCCGCTCCGGGGGCTGTTAATTTCATCCAGCCGGTCAATCCATAACGAGGAAGCGCACCGTTTTGGACCGGATCTCCGTCTCGCCGCGGCCCGCGACCAGGTATACGCTGTGGGCGCCGGGCGCCAAAGGCCAGAGCACGCTCCCGCCTTCCTGCGCCAGTTTTTTCCCGTCGACCACCCAGTTTATTGTTCCAGGAAAATCCGTTCTCAAAAAGATACCCTGCGACCCGCGGGGAACCTGCGGGTCCATACGGAACACGTCCCCGGACTTGGGGAATTCCACCCGCGCCGCGGCGGCGGGCGGCGGCGGTGGCCCGGCCGGGTCGTGGTCGCGGCATTGCGCGGCCGGCCTGTCCGCCGGCAGGAAAAGCTCCTCGATGGACGAGGGGCAGAAAGCGGACACCGGGGCGCCGGAAACCGGGCAAACCCTGGCGGTTTTCACCCCGGGCGGCTTCCTGAACGGGGTCGACCCGTACAGGCGCTTCAGTTCCAGCGCCACCTCTTTCAGCACCGGCGCCGCCCCCGTTATGCCGGAAACCCGGCGCATGGGCTCGCCGTTGAAATTCCCCACCCAGACCCCGATGGTCCACTCCGGAGTATAGCCGACGGCCCAATTGTCGCGGTAATCCTTGGTGGTGCCGGTCTTGGCGGCGAGGTCGAAAGGCAGGTTGAAGGCGGAATCCAGGCCGAAGGCCGGGCTCCGGGCGGAATTATCGGACAGGATATCCGTAATAACGTAGGCCTCGCCGCGCCCCATGACGCGGCGGGCCCGCACCGGCTCCTCCTGGCCGACCCGCACCGGCAGCCAGATCCCGCCGCGGGCCAGGGTGGCGTAAGCGTTGACCAGCTCCAGCAGGGTCACCTCGCCGTTGCCGAGCGCCAGCCCCTCGCCGTAGAAACCCGCGTCCTTATCCAGAGAGTCGAACCCCAGGTCCCTCAGTTTGGCCAGAAAGGCCGGCACGCCCACCCGCTGGGCCACGCGCACGGCCGGCACATTATAAGAGCAGGCCAGCGCCTCCCGCAGCCTTACCTTGCCGTGATAGGTCTTGTCGTAATTGGACGGCGCGTGGCCGCCGGCCGCGTACAGAGGAGTGTCCTCGAGCAGGTCGGAAGCCTTCGCCCCCCGGGCCAGCGCGAGCGCGTAGAGAAAAGGCTTCAGGGCCGAGCCGGGCTGGCGCAGGGCCGTCACGCCGTCCACCTGGCCGCCGTTGGCCTCGTCGAAAAAATCGTTGGACCCGACCCAGGCCAGCACGCCGCCGGTAGCGTTGTCCAGCACCAGCACCGCGCCGTTCTTGACGTGGTTGCGGGCGCTCAGCGACGAAAGCTGGTTGGAGAGCGTCCTGTCCGCGGCCTCCTGCACCCTGGCGTCCAGAGTGGTAAAGGCCACTCCGCGTTTAAGCGCGAGGTCGGAAAAGTGCGGCGCCGAAAAAGCCCCCGCCCGCTCCCTGACCCGCACCTTCTCGGCCAGGGCGAGACGGTAGGCCTCCTCGTCGAGAAAGCCCAGCTCGAACATTCTGCGCAGCACCAATTTTTGCCGCGCTTCGGCCGCCGGGAAGTGGCGGCGCGGCTCGTAGCTTACCGGCGATTTGGGCAGGCCGGCCAGGAAGGCGGCCTGCGCCGGCGTCAGGCCGGCCGTGCCGGAGCCGAAATACTCCAGCGCCGCGGCGCCCGCCCCGGTCAGGCGCGGCCCGTAAGGCACGCCGTTGAGATAGGATTCCAGGATCTGTTCTTTGCTGTGCCCGCTCTCCAGGCGCAGCGCGGAGAACAGCTCCCCCACCTTGCCGAAAAGCCCGCGCCTGCGCGGTT
>CAYSYJ010000173.1:0-5059 GCA_964435105.1 uncultured Elusimicrobiaceae bacterium | reverse complement strand
AGGCAGGCCGGTGGAGGGCCTGGAGGTTATATCCTCGACCTTCTCCAGGAGCGTGGCGTGCTTGTGGGTGATCTTCTGGCAGCCCGCCGAGATGCGGCCGATGAGCTTCCATTTCTCGTCGGGGTCCGTGGGCAGGCAGCCGGGCGCGGGCAGGCGGTCCGCCTTGAACTCTTCGATGGCGGCCTTGAGGCCGGAGAGCCCCTCGCCGGTGGTGGCCACGAAAGGCACCACGCGCAGGCCCAGCTGCTTGCCCAGGGCCGCCGCGTCTATCTCCACGCCGCGGCGCTTGGCCACGTCCCATTTGTTGAGGAGGACTATGGTGGGCACGCAGAGCGAGGCCAGCTCCAGGGTGTAGAAGAGGTTGCGCTCCAGGTTGGTGGCGTCCACGACGTTGAGTACTAGGGCCTTGTCCTCCTCGGCCAGGATGCTCCGGGCCACTTCCTCGGCCTTGTTGGTGGCGGCCTGGCTGTAGGCGCCGGGCACGTCGATAACGGAGAAGCGCTCCCCGGCCAGCACGGTGTGGCCGGCCATGTACTCCACCGTGGTGCCCGGATAATTGGAGGAGATCACGTCGAGCCCGGTCAGGCGGGAGAAGACCACGCTCTTGCCCACGTTGGGATTGCCGGCAAGCAGCACGCGGCGGGACTTTACCTTGACCGAGACCTTGGCGGCCATGCCGCGGCCCAGGGCCACGCGCGTACCCATGACCTCGACCACCACCGGCCCGGCGCCCTCCGCGGAGCGCTTGGTGATGTGGCGGCCGGTATAAAGGCCCATGGCGCGCAGCTTGGCCTGGAACTCCGTGCCGCCGGAGACTTCCATTATATAGCCGGTCTCGTTCTCGCGCATCGACAGCAGGTTGAGGGCGGGTGAGGGTTTCATGCCGCCCTCCCGGCCGCGAAGCCGCGAGCGGCGGCGAGCGTGGCGGCCCTGCGCGGACCCTTGAGGAAGAGGGAAAGACGCCCCAGCCGGCCCAGCGCCTCGCGGCTGAGCGCGTGCTCGGCCCGGCAGGCGTCCTTCTCGGCGCGGGCCTCGGGCAGGCCCAGGATGGAGACGAAGAAATCCTTGAGCAGGGAGTGGCGGCCGGCGATCTCGGCGCCGGCCCTGAGCCCGGCGGGGGAGAGGCGGATGAGGCCGTAGGGTTCCTGGGTCACCAGGCCCCGGGCGGCCAGCAGGCGCACGGCGGCGGTGACGGAGGGCTTGGAAACCTTGAGCAGGGCGCTGACGCGGCTCAGGCGCGCGCCGCCCTCCCTGCCGAGGGTATAGACCGCCTCCAGGTAGTCTTCCAGGCTGGGGGAAAGGGTTTTCATGCGGTGTCCTTGGGGAAAGTTAGTTAAGACTAACTTTACCAAAAAAAGAAACCCCGGCGCAAGCGCCGGGGTCCGGGCCCGCTAGCGGGCGGACTTATCGGTGAGGTTGAGCAGGATGGCGCTCAGGTCCTTGTCGCCGTAGCCGGAGGCTTCCGCCCTGGCCAGCAGGGCTTCCGCGGCGGCGGTGACGGGCAGCCCGGTACCTTTCTCCTCCGCCGAGGCCAGCATGAAGCGCAGGTCCTTGAGCATGTGCTTGAGCGGGAAGGCCGGGGGGAAGTCCCGGTCCATGATATTTTTCTTCTTGAGGCCGAAATAGCCGCAGTTAAGGGCGGGGTTGGATTCCAGCGCCTCGAAGACCAGCGCCGGGTCCAGGCCCTGCGCCGCGGCCAGCGCGGCGGATTCGGCCAGCGCCGTGGTGAGCTGGGCCACCACCAGGTTGACGCAGAGCTTGAGCGCGGTGCCGGCGGGGGCGGGCCCGGCGTAGATGACCGCCCGGCCCATGGACTTCAGCAGCGGCGTATGTCTCTCCACCGCCGCCCTCTCTCCGCCTGCCAGTATGACCAGCGAAGCGTTCTCGGCCGCCGGCTTGGAGCCGGAGACCGGGCAGTCCAGGAAGGTCACGCCCGCGCGGTAGCACTTGCGGGCCAGCGCCGCGGTATAGGCCTGCGACAGGGTGCTCATGTTGATGAGGGTGTTGCCGCCCATGAAGGCGTCCAGCACGCCTTCGGGGCCTTCCAGCACGGCGTCCATGGCCGCCGGGTCGGAGACCATGGTGATGACCACGGAGCAGGCCTTGGCCAGCGCGCGCGGCGTGGCCGCCACGTCGCAGCCGGCGTCGGCGAACTCGGTGGTGCGCCGGCGGGTGCGGTTGTACACCGTAACCGGGTAGCCCGCCTTGACCAGGTTCAGGGCCATGGCCCGGCCCATGATGCCGAGTCCTATAAAACCTACGCGGGGAGGTATGCTCATGATATTCCTCTCAATGCCGAAAGTTCCGAAGGGGTGAGTTCGCGCCAGTCGCCGGGCGCCAGGCCGGCCGCGGTGAGCGGGCCTATGGCGGCGCGGAAAAGCCGCAGCACGGGGAAGCCCACGGCGGCGAGCATGCGTCGTACCTGGCGGTTGCGGCCCTCGCGCAGGGTCAGGGCCGCCCAGGAGGTAGGCACGGTCTTGCGGAAGCGCACCGGCGGCACGCGGGGGGGCAGGCCCGGGTCGGCCAGTTGTTCGGCGCCGCAGGGCAGGGTGGGCCCGTCGTTAAGGACGAGGCCCGCGCGCAGGCGCGCCAGGGCTTCGCCGGTTATCACGCCCTCGACCTGGGCCCAGTAGGTCTTGGGCTGCTTGTGGCGGGGCTCGGCCACGAAGGCCTGCAGGGCGCCGTCGTCGGTAAGCAGCAGCAGGCCCTCGCTGTCGCGGTCCAGGCGGCCGGCGGGGCGTACCCGGGGCGGCAGGCCGAAACCGGCCAGCGAAGGGTGGCCGTGCTCCGGGGTGAACTGCGAGAGCACGCCGTAAGGTTTGTTTAAGAGTATCGTGGTCATGGCCTCGGCCCCTCCCCCGGGAGGCCGCCTAAATGTTATTATATCTAAACATGAGTTATTCCTTCATCGACAAGCAGAAGGATTTCGAGGATTTCTGCGCCGGGCTGGCCAGCCACGAGTACCTGTCCATCGACACCGAATCGAACAGCCTCTACGCCTACAAGGAAAAGCTGTGCCTGATGCAGCTTTCGGGCGAGGGCTTCAACGCCGTGGTGGACACGCTGGCCGTGGATATCAAGCCGATACTCCCGTACTTCGCCGACCCGAAGATAGAGAAGATCTTCCACTCCGCCGATTCCGACATCCGCGTCTTCAAGGGCGCCCTCAAGTGCTCCTTCGTCAATATCTTCGACGTGATGGTGGCGGCCAAGTACCTGGGGATAATCAAGTGCGGCCTGGACAGCATGGTGGGGGAGTTCTTCGGCAAGGAGCTCAATAAGAAGTTCCAGAAAGCCGACTGGGGCAAGCGGCCCCTCTCCAAAGAGATGCTGGACTACGCCAGCTGCGATACGGTCTACCTTAAGAAGCTGCGCGATATCCTTGGCGCCGAGCTGGAGAAGAAGGGGAAGCTCGCCGAGGCCACGGCCCAGTTCGCCCAGATCTGCAAAATAGAGCCCACGCCGATGCGCTTCGACGAGTCGGGCTTCCTGACGCTCAAGGGCGCGCGCCAGCTCAACGGGCGCGGCCTCGCCGTGCTGCGCGAGCTCTACATCGCCCGCGAGGTGGCCGCCATCAAGAAGAACACGCCGCCTTTCAAGGTCATCAGCGAGGACCTGATGCTGCGCCTTTCCGTGGCGCCGCGCGAGGGCCTGCATAACCTGTCGATCTTCAAGGGCGTCAGCAGCTATGTGCTGGGCGCGCACGGCCCGTGGATACGCGAGGCCCTGCAGAAGGGGCTGAAGGCGCCGGAGTACCATGTGCCGCGCCGCGAGGTGTCCCGCGAGAAGCGCGCCTATTTCGAATCGGTAAAGACCCGCTTCAAGAACCTGCGCCTCTGGCGCAAGGAGACCGCCGCCAGGCGCAATATGCTGCCCGAGGCCATCCTGGGCAACGACGTGCTGGAGCGGGTGGCCATGGCCCAGGTCCGCAGCGTGGCCGATTTCTCGTCCATCCGCGGCGTCGGCGCCGAGAAGGCCTCGCTCTACGGCCCGGAGCTCCTGGAATTCCTCAAAAAGCACAATAAATAGGGACGGAGCCCTATTTTTGAGTCAATCCCGACAGTATGGTGTCGGGATCCTCTGCTATGCTATCCGTATACAGGGGGGATGGTATGCCCAGAATATCAAGGATTGTGGGAGTAGGGTTGCCTCACCATGTGACCCAAAGGGGAAATTACGGAGCGCAAGTATTTGAGACGGACGCTGATAGAGGATACTATCTGAATCTCGTCTCCCGGTCTGCATCCTTAAATGGGCTATCAATACTCAGCTATTGCCTTATGCCGAATCATGTCCATTTTGTGGTCGTTCCCGGCAGAGAGGATTCAATGGCCCTCGCTTTCCGTACGGCACATATGCGCTACGCGCAATATGTCAATTGGAAGCGCAATCTTAGAGGCCATTTGTGGCAAGGGAGGTTCTATTCCTGCTTGATGGATCCTCGCCATTTGCTGGCCGCGGCCAGGTATGTGGAATTGAACCCCGTGAGGGCAGGTATTAGCAAGACTGCGGGTGGCTGGGAATGGTCGAGTGCTCCCAACCATATGGGAATAAAGCCCGACAACTTTGGCTTTGACCTTGATGGTTTATGGGCGATGATCCCTGACCTTAAGACTGAATGGCGTGAATACTTGGCCGGTTGTGAGGATGCTTCGGTGATAGGGGCCATCAGGACGAATACTGCGACAGGCCGGCCGATTGGCGCGGAGGCGTTTATAAAAATGATGGAAAAGCGCTTGGGTCGTCGTCTCTTTCCGCTTAAAGTCGGCAGGCCAGGCTTGCTCGAATTGAGCAGGATCAATTAGTCTTTTTTTATCTGGAAAATAGGGCTCCGTCCCTATTTTACAGGAGTTTTTTTAGGAGGTCGGGGCGGTTTATCTGGCGGAGGGCCTGGGTTACCAGGCCGCGGTTCTCGGGTTTGTAGTACTGGAGGAGCGCCCGCTGCAGGCGGCGCTCCGTTTCTTTTTTGGGGACATAGACCGGCTCCAGGGTGAAGGGGTCGAGGCCGGTGAAATAGATGGAGGTGGCGTACTCCATGGGCGCCGGCAGGAAATCGTTG
>CAYSYJ010000172.1:0-5076 GCA_964435105.1 uncultured Elusimicrobiaceae bacterium | reverse complement strand
AAAGTAGCGCAAAAACAAGCTTTTTTTACCCAAGGTATTGACAAGCCGGGGGGGTTACTATATACTTTCATTCCAAAGTGGTGGAAAGTGGTTAACAGTGTTTTAATGTGGCGAATAATGTTGTAAACTAGTGCGAAGGTTATGAGTTCACTCTACGGCGAATACGAATACGTGATGGACGCGAAGAACCGCGTCTTCGCGCCTTCGCGTTTCCGCGACGCCCTGCGCAAGGAAGACAAGAACTACTTCATGCTCAGCGTCGGGCTGGACGGCTGCCTCTACATTTTCCTGCCGTCGAAGTGGGAAGAACTCCTCGCCGGCAATATGCAGGTGTTCAAGTCCGAGAACAAGGAGGAGGAGCGCGCGTTCAAACGCTTCTTCTTCGGCAACGCCTGCGAAGCCGAGCTGGACGAGCAGGGCCGCATACTGATACCGCAGAACCAGAAGATTTACGCCTCGCTGAAAAAGAACGTCGTAATAAGGGGCGTGGGGAATAAGGCTGAAATATGGGATGCGCAGGCTTGGTCGAAATACAAGAAAGACGTAATAGATCCTTCCCTCGGCAAGTTCGGCAAGATATTGGACATATGACGGAACCCCAGTACACGCACGTTTCCGTCCTGGCCGATGAAACCGTCAACCTGCTGATAACCGAGAAGAAGGGCACCTACGTCGACGCTACGCTGGGGATGGGCGGCCACACCGCCCGCCTGCTGGCCGCGCTGCCGCCCGAAGCCGGCGTCCTCGGCATAGACTGGGACCCGGAGATGGCCGGCGTGGCCGCGCGCAACCTGGCGCCGTTCGGCGGCCGCGTGAAGATAGCGCAGGGCAATTTCGCCAATATCGACGAGATAGTGGCCCGCGAGGGCATCCGGTCGCTGTCGGGAGCGCTGTTCGACCTGGGCATCTCCTCGCTGCACTTCGACAAGCCCTCGCGCGGCTTCAGCCTCAAGCACGACGGTCCGCTGGACATGCGCATCAACCCGGACAACCCGCTGACCGCCTACACGATCATCAACCAGTGGCCTTACGAGCAGATAGAGCATTTGATCCGCGTCTGCGGCGAGCGCCATTCCGGCCGCATCACCAGGGCCATCCTGGAGGCCCGCCGCGTGAAGCCGCTGGAGACCACCGCCGAGCTGGCCTCGCTGATAGAGAAAGTGGCGCCCGCGCGGGGGGAGAAGATCCACCCGGCCACCAAGACCTTCCTGGCGCTGAGGGTGGCGGTCAACTACGAGTTCGACAACCTCACGCGCGGCATCCAGAAGGTCATGCCGCTGCTCAAGCCCGGCGCCCGCATGGGCATCATAACCTTTCATTCACTGGAAGACCGCATCGTGAAGGAAACGTTCCGCATCATGGCTAAAATGGGCGGGTGGGAACTGGTTACGCGCAAGCCGGTGAAGCCGTCGGACGCCGAAGTGGCGGCCAACAAGCGGGCCCGGAGCGCGAAACTGAGAGTGATAGAGAAGCTGTAAGCGTCGGTACAAGGAGGGGTTATGTATCCTGAGAACATCCTTAAGGCGGGCGCGAAGTTCAACAAACTGCTGTCGTCCAGGACGGCGAGGGCCAAGCTCAACGGGCTGAAATCTTCGGTCTGCCCGACCAAGATCTTCTACCTGTGGGAGAAGCACGGCATCAAGAGGATAGAACTGTTCAGCATGGAATAAAGGCGTTTTAAGACAACTTCGATTATGCTCAAAAAGACGAGGAACCTTCGGTTGGCGGCTCTGGGCGTGCTCTGCGCGGCGGCTTTCCTGTTCGCGTGGGAGAACGTGCAGGCGGTGAGGCTCGGCTACGGCATCGAAAAGCTCCGCCGGGAGATCAAGGACCTGGAGAGCGCCAACACCTACCTGAAGAAGGAGATCAAGGTTTCCCTGTCGCCGGAGAGGCTCGAGGCCGAGGCGGTGAAGCTCGGCATGGTCTACCCGGAACCCGGCTCCGTCGTAATGCTGGACGGCAAGCCGGCCGCCGGTAAAGAAGGCCGCGGTTGGCTCGCGAAGCTGCTGCGTCTCAACAGGGCTTCCTAGCCGCCCCGCAGTCTTGGCGGCCCAGGCCGCAGGGGTACGGATGGCAGAGATAAGAAGTTTCAGAGCGATGTTCGACAGGATCCCCGTCCACGGGGCTAACGGCTTCGCAGCAGCGGCAGCCGCCCATGACAGCAAGAACCCTAAAATCAAGGATCACTATCTGCGCCTACCTGGCCGGTCTTCCGGCTTTGATGATTGGGGGGCGCCTGTTCTGGCTGCAGACCGTCAGGCACGAAAATCTTTCAGAGACCGCCTCCAGGGAATTTGACCGCACCGTGTCGGAGATCGGCCCCCGCGGCCGGGTCTTCGACGCCTCCGGCGAGCTCCTGGCGGAATCCATCACCGCCTGGCACGTCTCGCTGATGAAGCGGGACCTGGCCGCAGAGGCCAAGGCGAAAAAGGACCCGGGCTACCCGGACCGGGCCGTCGCCGCCCTCTCCAAAACGCTGGGCCTGCCGCCCTCCTTCCGCCAGAAGTACCGCAAGGCCAGGAATTTCGTCCCCGTCAAAAAGGACCTGGACCGGTCCGCCTACGAGGCGGTCAAGGCCCTGAACCTCAAGGGCGTGGTCATAGAAAGCGTCCAGAACCGCTATTACCCTTCGGGCGACCTGGCCCGCAACCTCATAGGCGTAACCCGCCAGGAAAAGGGCCTGACCGGCCTGGAACTGCTCTATGACAAGGTGCTCAGCGGGCATGTCAGCAAGCGCGAGATAGTGCGCGACGCCGCCGGGCGCGTCATCTTCCAGGACAAGCTGGAAAAGGAAGCCCGGCCGCGCGACCTGCACCTCACCCTCGACAAGAACATCCAGTATTTCGCCCAGGAGGCCATAAAGCGGTCCGTGGAGAAGAACCGCGCCGAGCTGGGCATGGCCCTGGTGCAGGACCCCGCGAGCGGCCGCCTGCTGGCCCTGGCCACCTGGCCGCGCGACCTCCAGAAGATCCAGCCGGTGGAATGGACCTACGAGCCCGGCTCGACGTTCAAGTCCATAACGCTGGCCGCGGCGCTGGAGACCCGGACAGTGGCCGAGCGCGACACCTTCTACTGCGAGAACGGGGCCTGGGCCTTCACCGGCAGGGTCACCCTGCACGACCACGAACCGGAAAAGACGCTCACCCTGTCTCAGGTTATAGAACGCTCCTCCAATATCGGCACGGCCAAGATCGGCCTCAAGCTCGGCATAAAGGACTTTTACCTCTATACCAAGGGCTTCGGGTTCGGAGCCAAATCGGGGCTGGGCTTCGCCGGGGAATCGGCCGGCCTGCTGCGCCCGCTGGACCGCTTCAAGCCCATAGACCTCGCCGTCGGCTCCTACGGCCACGGCATTGCGGCCACGCCCCTGCAGGTGCTCAACGCCTACTCGGCCCTCGCCAACGGCGGCCGGCTTTTCGAACCCCGCCTGGTGGAAAGGGTCACCGAGTTCGAGGGGGAAGACGTGTTCCGCAACGAGCCGGCCGTGATCCGGCAGGTCATCTCTCCCGGCGTGGCCGGCAGGGTGAAGGCCATATTGCGCAGCGTCGTGGAGAAGGGCACCGGCAGGAACGCCGCCATCCCCGGCTATTCCATAGCCGGCAAGACCGGCACCTCCAAGAAGATCGATCCGCGCACCGGCAAGTACCTGACCGGCAAGAACGTGGCCTCCTTCGCCGGTTTCTTCCCGGTGCCGGAGCCGAAATACACGATCCTGGTAGTGCTGGACAATCCGAAGGGCCTGACCTACGGCGGCGAGACCGCGGCACCGGCGTTCCGGGAGATAGCCAAGAAGATCATAACCCTTAAAGGGATAGAGCCGGACGCGCCGCTGGACAAGAAAGCCGTACCGCAGGCGCACGTCTCGGACTGAATTTTATATCATGAAGGGGATGAGGCTCTCTCAGCTTATCGGCAGGCCCGTACCCGGGCCTGACCCCGAGATCTCGGCCATAGTCAACGACTCGCGGCAGGCCGGGCCCGGGGCCCTGTTCTTCGCCATGCCGGGCTCCAGGACCAGCGGGGAGAACTTCGCCCGCCAGGCGCTGGAGAGGGGAGCCGCCGCCGTGATCTCGCAGTCGGAACCGCCCGGGGACCTCCGGGCCGCCTTCCCCGGGGCCGCTTTCCTTACGGCCGGCGACCTGCAGCGGGCGCTCTCGGCCGCGGCCGCGGCCTTCTACGGCCGCCCGTCGGAAAAGCTCAAGGTCTTCGGCCTGACCGGCACCAAGGGCAAGACCACCACCGCCTACCTGCTGGAGAGCATCCTCGCCTGCGCCGGGCTGACGCCCGGCGTGGTAGGCACCATAGATTACCGCGTGGGGGGGCGCGTCCTGGCCGCGGCCTCCAATACCACGCCTTTCGCACATACGCTCCAGGAACTGCTGGCCGCCATGGCCGGGGCCGGAGCGGCCTCGGCGGTGCTAGAGGTCTCGTCCCACGCGCTGGCCCTGGGACGGGTGGACGACGTGGCTTTCGACGTGGCCGCCTTCACCAACCTGCAGAGCGACCACCTGGACTTCCACGGGGACCGGGAGCGCTACTTCGAGGCCAAGGCGCGCATCTTCGAGCTGCTGGACCGCTCCCCCAAGGGCGGCAAGGCGGCGGTCCTTAACGCCGACGACGAGAGGGCGGAGGAGCTGCTGCGCCGCATAGCCGGCAAGTTCGACGTCTTCACCTTCTCCCTGTCCGCCCCGGCGGACTTCATGGCCGGGCGCGTCGAGACCGGCGCGGCGGGCGCGAGCTTTACCCTGATGGCCGAGGGCCGGGCCACGCCGGTAGCCCTGCGCCTGCTGGGTCGCCATAACGTCTACAACGCCCTGGCGGCCATCGCCTGCGCCGCCACGGCGGGAGTGCCGCTCGAGACCGCCGCCGCCGGCGTAGGCGCGCTGCGCAACGTGCCCGGGCGCCTGGAAAGGGTGGACCTGGGCCAGGATTTCACGGTCTTCGTGGACTACGCCCACACCGCGGCCGCGCTGGAAAGCGTGCTGGGAAACCTTAAGCTCCTACCGCACAAGCGCCTCATCACCGTCTTCGGCTGCGGCGGGGACAGGGACCGCACCAAGCGGGCGCCCATGGGCC
>CAYSYJ010000171.1:0-5080 GCA_964435105.1 uncultured Elusimicrobiaceae bacterium | reverse complement strand
TTTTTCGCCGCGGCGCCGCAGCTCAGGGCGGCGGCTTTCGACGACCTGCCTATCCTCGAAATGGACCTGGCGCCGGCCCCCGCGCCGGTGCAGGCCGAGACCTACCCCGACATGGAGCAGGACCGCAAGCCGGCCGTGCAGCTGTCCGATGCCGGCGGCGTCCGGGTGCTGGACGGGGTGCGTTTCGAGCGCGACGCCAAGACCAATACCTACCGCTGGGGCCAGCTGCGCATAGAGGACGCGCAGCTGGAAGAGGCCTATTTCGGCTTCCGCTCCGCGAGCGTGGGCCATAATTTCCTTATGTTCTCCTTCAAGGGCGGCGCCCGGCTGGTGGTGGAGGTGCTGCCCTGGAAAAAGAAGGGGGAGAAATTCGACCCCTTCGTGGCCGGCGTCACCGGCAAGTACCCGCTGGTCTGGAACCTGGTCTCTTTCGACAGCTTCCTCGAGACCGCCGTGGGCCGCGACGGCCTGTATGTGGACATTTACCCGCTCAAGATAAGCCGCGGGGAGAAACTGCGCCTGCTGGCCGAGGCCGTGGCCGAGTCCACCCGCGACTATAGCGGCGAGAAATACCATACCTTCTTTAATTCCTGCAGCAGCAACGCGCTCAAGGTGTTCAGCCGGGCCACAGGGCATCACCTGATAGTGGGCCGCATGATGCCGGCCGTGGTGGTGCAGCATATGAAGCTGCGCGGCTTCCTGGGCGCTCGCCAGCGCTTTGACTCCGCCCACCCGGACGGGAACTGAGGCCAAAGGGCCTATCGGGGGCCTGGGCCCTTTGGGGATTATCAAAGCGGCGCGGATTTAGTTAAATAAGGTCATAGGGGAATTGCTGTTTTTTCAGGCAATAGACCAATAACAGGAGAAAAACGAACAGATGAAACAGATAAAGACTATCGGTGTGGCCGCCATGGCGCTTTTCCTGGCCGGCTGCGATGAAATAAAGTTCAACGGCAACCTGAACGTGCTCGAGCAGATCACCTTCAAGCAGAAGCAGGCCTCCGTTGTCGTGACCCCCGGCCAGTTCGCCGCCAAGGTCACCCTGGGCGCCACCAACACCAAGAAAAAGATAAAGCTGGAGATCAAGAACGCCGATCCCGCTACCGAAGTCAAGCTGGAGTTCGACAAGGACATCAATATCGGCGAGACCTTCAACGTCACCGCCGCCCAGCTGGGCCAGAACTTCGACCTGGCCGGCACCATGAAGACCCGGGTGGAGCAGTCCCCCGAGCAGACCTCCTATGAGAGCTGCACCTACCAGATGCCGCAGACCGTCTGCCGCTCCAACAAGAGCGCCGACGCCGCCGTGAGCGAGGACCTGGTGGCCAAGGTCTCCGAGTTCGCCGCCGTGGACGCCGTCGAGGCGCCCGAGACGGTGAGCCCCGTGGCCGACGAGCGCGCGCCCTACCCGGGCCCGTACCCGCACCCCGGCTACCCCGGCGTCGCCCCGCACACCCCGGTCTGCCACACCGTGTGGGTGACCCAGTACGGCACCCGCTACGTGCGCTACTTCGTGGAGACCACCTTCCGCGATATCGAGGCGGGCTTCGTGCAGAACGGCAAGACCCTCGGGTCCTTCGCCGGCAAGTCGGCCCAGAGCCGCAACATCTACACCTACCAGGGCCAGTGCCACTAAGGCGCGCCTGACAGGCAAGAGGCCGGGCCCCGAAAGGGGCCCGGTTTTTTTGTTATCATAAGGCGTGGGGGAGAAATGAACGCCAATTCCACCGTGCTGGTCGTAGACGACGACAAGCGCATAGTCGAGATCATAAGCGACGCCCTGGCCGGCAACGGCTACAACCCCGTGCCGGCCCTCAACGGCAGGGAGGCCCTCGCCTACCTGCGCGGCTCCTCGCCGCGCCCCGGCCTGATCCTGCTGGACCTGATGATGCCCGAGATGAACGGCTGGGAGTTCCGCAAGGTGCAGCAGGACGATCCCGCCCTGGCGGATATCCCGGTGGCCATCATCACCTGCGTGCCCGACTCCGAGGGCAAGGCGGCCGCGCTGGGCGTGGTGGACGTGCTCTATAAGCCCTCGCGCGTGGAGTCGCTGCTGGACCTGGTCTCGCGCTTCTGCGGCAAAAAGTAGCGGCCCCGCCTTTACGCCGCGCCCGGCGGCGAGTATACTATCCGTATGACAGAACCCGTTGGCCTCACAGTCAGGCCGGAGCGCGCGGCGGATATCGACGCGGTGCGCAAGCTCAATAAGAAAGCCTTCAAAGGCAAAGCCGAATCCAAGCTGGTGAACGCCCTGCGCGGCACCGAGTGGTATGTACCGGAGCTCGCCCTGGTGGCCGAGCTGGAAGGCCGCGTGGCGGGGCATCTCCTGCTCTCCCTGGTAGAGATAAAGGAGGGGGACAGGTCGGTACCGGCCCTGGCCCTGGCGCCCATGGGCGTGCTGCCGGAATTCCAGGGCCGCGGCATTGGCTCGGCGCTGGTAAAGCGCGGCCTCGCCGAGGCGGCGCGCCTCGGGCATAAACTGGTGGTCGTGGTGGGACACCCGGAGTATTACCCGCGTTTCGGCTTCGTCCCGGCCGGCGAAAAAGGGCTGCGCCTGCCTTTCGAGTGCCCGCCGGAGGCCTTCATGGCGCTGGAACTGGCTCCCGGGGCGCTGGCCGGGGTTAGCGGCGAGGTCAGCTATCCGCCGCCCTTCCACAAAGTGATATGAGATACCTCGCCCTGCTGCTCGCCCTGGCCTGCGCGCCGGCCGCCGCCGGCGAAGGCGTCCGCGCCGACATAAAGGACATAGCCGAAGCCCGCCGCCTGGCGGAGCAGATAGCCCACCTGACCTGGCCTTTCGAGCAGGCCTCTTCCTCCTCCGCGACCAAGGGGCTGCTGGACTTGGCCGGCCTCGCGCGCGGGGAACTGGCCGCGGCCAGGCCGGATAAATCCGCGGACCTCAAGCCGCTGCCGGAGTTCGGCAAGCTGGATTACTTCGGCTACCGCGACGCCACCCTGGCCGCCTCGCAGAACCTGCTGGTCTTCCTCGGGGCGAGCCCCGCCCTGCCCGACGCGGCCTTAGGGCGCGCCGGCGCCGCCGCCCGCGCCCTGCTGCCCCTGCTGGGTTCGGAAGCCCTGCGCATCTCCGTGGCGGATCCCAAATCGCTATATGACAAGCGCATAGAGGATATGGACAAGGAACTGGAGGAGAGCCGCAAGGACATGCTGGAGACGGACTCGACCCTGGCCCTGGTGGAGTTGATGCTGGCGCTGGGCGACTACCGCCGGCTTAACGGCGCGCCGCCGGCCCGGCTGGAACAGCTGGTGCCGGATTTCATAAAGGCCATGCCGCTCTGGGCCAGCCGCCACCATCCCGGCAGCGCCAAGGCGCTCAACTACGGCGGCTCCGACAAGAAGCCGGCCAAGGCCGTCACCGACGCCGGCGGCTGGCTGTACTTCGCCTCGCCGCTTTCCAAATATTACGGCCAGGTCTTCCCCAACTGCCGCCACAAGGACAAGGACGGCAAGCCCGCCTACCTGCTGGGCGGCCCCCAATACGACGGGCCGCTGGCCGGCAAAACCACCGCGCATTAAAAAAGGCCGCCCCGGGGCGGCCTTCCTTTTAAAAATTACTTCCCGCCGTCCGGGGGAGGCTTATCCCGCCCGGGCGAGTAGGGGTTGAAGGTCCCCGTTATCCTGCCGCCCAGCAGGCGCGCCCAGGCGCCCATGAGCGAGGCCACCAGCGACCCGGTCATGCTCACCAGGCCGAAAGCCCCGCCCTGGGCGTGGTCCTTGCCTTCCACGGACGAAAAGAAAACCAGCGCGGAAATGAAATAAGCGCCGGAGACCGCGGCGGCCGCGGCCAGGGCCCGCTTGGCGGCGTCCAGGAAACCGGCCGCGTCCTTCACCAGCAGCAGCCCGGCGAAGAAACACATGGAGGAACCCAGGGTATAGGGCAGCGCGGCCGGCACGCCGGAGAGCGCGTCCAGTTTTTCCAGCAGGCCGAGGAAGCCCGGCGCGGCCTCGCCCAGGCTGTAGGCCAGCACCGCGAACCATACGGGGGAGGTCCACAGGGCTCCGCGCAGGAAGGCCCGGTTCACCGGGTCCGCGGGGGTTCCGCGCTCCGGTTCCGGCGCGGGCGCGGCCTCTTCGGCGCCTTCCGGCGGGACGCCGGAGATCAGCAGCCCCTCCGCCACCTCGTGCCGGCGCAGGCCGGGCAGCAGAAGGCCGGCCATCATGCCCGCCTCCGCCCTTGCCGCCCCGGGGTGGCGGTCGCGGTCCAGGCTGAGCCTGGCCCGGCAGGCGGCGGCGCGGCCCTGCACGGTGGTCAGGTATACGGTAGCCCCGTCGGCCACGGAGCCGGCCCCGACTATGCCGGTAACCAGCAGGCCGTCGCCGGCCGGGAAGACGGCGTCTATCCGCATGGAGAAGGCGGCGGGGTCCTGCCCGCGCGTGGGTTCGGCCTGGCTCATGAGGAGAAATATAGCAAACAGGCGCCGCCGCTTAAAAGGTAAAATCTAGCCGTGGAACTCTCCGAAGACCAAGCCAATGCGCTGGCGGCGCTGCTCGCCTGGTGGCGCGACCCCGCCCGGCCGCCTTATATCACGCTGGGCGGCTACGCCGGCACCGGCAAGAGCACCCTCATCGCCGTTTTTAAGAACGAGCTCGCCAGGCTGCGCAAGGACATCCGCATCGGCTTCTGCAGCTATACCGGCAAGGCCGCGCAGAACCTCAAGAACAAACTGAAGGAGGCGGGGGCGCTGTCCGTGAAAGATTCCGTCAGCACCATACACGGCCTCATCTATACGCCCCGGGAGAACGAGGAGGGCCGCATCACCGGCTGGGACCGCAAGGAGGAGCTGGAGCGGCACCTGCTGATAGTGGACGAGGCCAGCATGGTCGACGGGCTCATCTGGGCCGACCTGCTGGGCTACGGCATCCCCATCGTCGCCGTGGGCGACCACGGCCAGCTGCCGCCGATCTCCGGGAAGTTCAACCTCATGCAGGCGCCGCGGCTGCTGCTGACGCAGATACACCGCCAGGCCGCGGGCAATCCCATTATCAGGGTTTCGGAGCACGCCCGGAGCACCGGCGTGGTGCCGCCGGAGATGGCGATGGCGCTCAACAGGTCGCGCGAATC
>CAYSYJ010000170.1:0-5086 GCA_964435105.1 uncultured Elusimicrobiaceae bacterium | reverse complement strand
AGGTTCGCCGGGGAGGTTGCGCAGCAGGTCCTCTTTCTCCAGCTTCATGGCGGAGCGGGTGAGCGCCCCGCCGGGGATCTCCAGCGTGTCCATGGCGATGGCGTCCTCGGGGCAGGCCTCCACGCACATGCCGCACATCACGCAGCGCGAGAGGTCGATGTCGAAAACGGCCGGGTATTTCTCCACGGGGTTGTCGGCGTATTCCGCGGCCTCGATATGGATGCAGTAGGCCGGGCAGGCGGTCTGGCACATGAAGCAGGCCACGCACTTGGGCGTGCCGTCGGCGCGGACCTTGAGGCGGTGGCGGGTGCGGGTGCGCGCCGCGTGCGGCAGGGGCAGGGTCTGCTCGGGGTACTGCACCGTGGGCATGCCCTTGGGGTTGAAAAGGTTGACGAAGAAATGGCGCGTGGTGACCAGCAGGCCGCGGGCTATCTCCGGCAGGTAGATGCGCTCGAGCCAGTTCAGGGGCCTGTTGTCGACTTTCTTTACGCTTATCATATCTTGCCCAGCCAGAGCAGGGCCGCCCCCGTAAGGATTATGTTAAGCAGGGCCAGCGGCAGCAGCCGGCGCCAGCAGAGGTCCATCAGCTGGTCGAAGCGGAAGCGCGGCAGCGTCCAGCGTATCACCAGCAGCAGCCAGGAGAAGAAGACGGTCTTGGCCGCGAAGGAGGCCATCTGCAGCAGGGCCACCAGGTAATGGTTCAGGGCCAGTTCCCGGCCGCCGGGCAGGATGAAGCCCGTCTCGTAGAGGTAAGGCACCTGCCAGCCGCCGAAGAAGAGGGTGGCCGCGAGCATGGAGACCAGGATGATCTCCACGAACTCCGAGAACATGAAGGCCGCGAAGCGCATGGAGCTGTACTCCATGAAGTAGCCGATGATCTCGGATTCCCCCTCCACCAGGTCGAAAGGGGTGCGCTTGTTCTCGGCGATGGCCGCGGTCAGGAAGAGGACGAAGGCGAAGGGCTGCACCACCACGCCCCAGGCGGGCAGCCAGCCGAAGAGCAGGCGGCCCTGCGCGCGCACCAGGTCCTGCAGGCTCGCCGAGCCGTAGATCATCAGCAGGCCGACCAGCGTCAGGCCCAGCACCACCTCGTAGGAGACCATCTGCGCGGCGCCGCGCATGGCGCCCAGCAGGGCGAAATTGTTGCGGGAAGCCCAGCCGCCCAGGAAGACGCCGTAGATGGCCAGGCCGGAAAGGGCCAGCACCAGGAACAGGCCCAGCGGGATGTCCGCGATCTGCAGGTCCAGCTGGTAGCCGAACACCATCACGTAGTCGCCGAAAGGGATGACCGAGAACACGGCCAGCACCGGCACCAGCGCGAAGAAAGGAGCCAGCGTGAAGAGCAGCTTCTGGGCGCGGCCGGGGACGAAGTCCTCCTTGAGCACCATCTTGATGCCGTCGGCCACCGGGTGGAAGAGGCCGTTGAAGGCGAAGCCCAGGACGGAGGCGCGGTTGGGGCCTATGCGGTCCTGCATCAGGGCGCTGACCTTGCGCTCGGCCAGCGTCAGCAGGGCGGCGAAGCCCATCACGCCGCCGAGGAAAAGCAGGACCTTGAAGCCGGAAGCCCCGATGAAAAGGAGGATGTCCTTATTGGCCTCGTAGAATTCGAACATCAGGGATTCATTCCTTTCATGGCGTCGCCGGCGGAGTCGAGCCGCAGCAGGGCGCCGCTATAGGCGGCCAGCTTGCTAACCACCGACCAGAGCGGCCTGACACCCTCGGACGGTTCCACGGCGGCGGCGGTGCGGCGCTCCAAGCCCTGGAAATTGACGAAGGTGCCCTCGGTCTCGAAGTAGCAGGCGTAGGGCAGGGTGGCGTAAGCGCCGGGCGGGATCTCGGAACGGTTAGTGGCGAAAACTATCAGGCGGGCGCCGCCGGCCTTGAGCTCCTCCTTAAGGAGGGCCGCGGCCCTGGCCTCGGTGACCAGCACCTTGATCTCGCCGGAGGCGACTTTTTTCGCGAACTCCGCGAAAGGCAGACCGCCGAAGGCCGCCTTCACTCGCGCCGCGCCGGCCGCGTTGGGGGCCGGGTCCTTGTTCACGAGTATGCCGTCCTTGATGCCCTGCTCGCGCTGGAAGTCGAAAGAGTAGTTGGCGGTCTTGAGCGCGTCCTTGGCCAGGCGGGCCAGCGCCGCGTTGTCCTCTACGGAGAGCCAGGGCGAGCCCAGCACGGCGGCCCCGGCGTGGTCCGCGTCCAGGCGGCTCGCCGCCTCGCGCAGGGCCGGCTCCAGGTCGATCAGGCCGTTCTTGATTACGCCCTTGGCCAGGCGGTCCCCCGCCTTCACGGCCTTGTAGGCCAGGCGGCCGGCGTCGCAGAGCCAGGTATTGGTCTCGGCGTTGGGCCGCGGCAGCACGCGGTAGACGGTGTTCTCGTTATGATGCGCCTCGGTCAGGCAGCCGGTGGCGCAGCCGAGGCAGACCGTCGGGGTCTTCTTTAGGAACCAGACGCGCTGCTTGAAGCGGAAATCCCGGGAGGTCCAGGCGCCGACGGGGCAGATGTCGGCGATGTTCATGGAATAGTCGTTATCGAGCGCCTTGCCTTCCTTCAGGTCTATGAAGGAGCGGTCGCCGCGCTCCATCACTTCCAACTCGGAGGTCCTGGTGACCTCGGAGCAGAAGCGCACGCAGCGGGTGCAGAGGATGCAGCGCTCATTGTCGAGCACCAGGTGCGGGCCCAGGACGCGGCGCTTCTGGCGCAGCACCTTGTCTCCCTGCGCGAAGCGGCTCTTCGCGCGGCTGTGCTCCATGTAGTAATCCTGGAGGCCGCATTCGCCGGCCTGGTCGCAGATAGGGCAGTCGAGCGGGTGGTTGATGAGCAGGAACTCCAGCACGTCGCGGCGGGCGGCCTTCACCTTGTCGGTGGCGGTATGGACCACCATCCCCTCGGCGCATTCGGTGGAGCAGGCGGTCAGCAGCTTCGGGGATTTCTCCACCTCCACCAGGCACATGCGGCAGTTGCCGGAAACGGAAAGTTTGGGATGGTAGCAGTAGCGCGGGACATGGACGCCCAGCTGCTGGGCGGCCTCGAGCACCGTGGCGCCCTTGGCGACCTCTATGGCCTTGCCGTCTATGGTGAGCTTGGGCATCAGTGTTTCCCCGCGGCTTCCGGCGGGCAGCAGCGCCCGGCCGCGTGCGCATCGAATTCGGCGCGGAATTTCTTGACGAAGCTGGCCGCCGGCATCGCCATGGCGTCGGCGAGCGGGCAGATGGTGCGGCCGGTCATATTGTCGGCCACGGAAACTATCAGGTCTATGTCGGCCGCCGAGCCCCTGCCCGACTCCAGCCTGTCGAGTATCTTCTCCAGCCAGCCGCAGCCTTCGCGGCAGGGCGTGCACTGGCCGCAGCTCTCGTGGTGGTAGAAGCGGGCCAGCACCTGCAGCAGCTTCACCATGCACTGCGACTTGTCTATCACTATCACGCCGCCCGAGCCCAGCATGGAGCCGGCGGCGGCGAGGGATTCGTAATCGAGGTTGACGCCCATGGCTTCGGCCGCGGTCAGCACCGGCACCGACGAGCCGCCCGGGATGACGGCCTTAAGCTCGCGGCCTTCCAGCAGGCCGCCGCACTGCTTCTCCAGCAGGTCGCGCAAGGGGGTGCCGAGGGGCAGTTCGTAGACGCCGGGGCGCTTGACCGGGCCGCTGACGCAGAAAAGCTTGGTGCCGGCGCTCTTGGGGGTGCCGATGGCGGCGTACCAGGCCGCGCCCTTCTCGACGATGGCGGGAACGGCGGCCAGCGTCTCCACGTTGTTCACCACGGTGGGCGCGGCGAACAGGCCTTTCACGGCCGGGAAAGGCGGCTTGAGCCGGGGCTGGCCCTTGAAGCCCTCGAGCGACTCCAGCAGGGCTGTCTCCTCGCCGCAGATATAGGCGCCGGCGCCGCGGTGCACGGAAAGTTCGAAATCGAAGCCGGAGCCGAGGATATTGCGCCCGATGAAACCCTTGGCGCGCGCGGCGAAGATCTCCTGCTCCAGCAGCGCGGTCTCGGCGGCGAACTCGCCGCGGATGTAGATATAGCCGCGGTTCGCGCCTATGGCGTAACCGGCTATGGCCATGCCCTCTATCAGCGCGTGCGGGTTCTTAAGGAGGATCTCGCGGTCCTTGAAGGTGCCGGGCTCGCCCTCGTCGGCGTTGCAGACCAGGTAGCGCGGGCCCTGCGCGTCCCTGGGGATGAAGGACCACTTGAGGCCGGTGGAAAAGCCCGCGCCGCCGCGGCCGCGCAGGCCCGACTTCTTCACTTCCTCCACGAGGTCGGCCGGCTTCATGCCGAGCGCCTTGCGCAGCGGCTTGTAGCCGCCGGCGGCGAAATAGCCTTCCAGGGAGGCGACCTTATCCTTTAAGAGGATACTTTCCATGTTTCAGATCTTCCAGCAGCGCGTCCAGTCTGGCTTCGTCGAGCTTCTCGAAATAGGTTTCGTTGACCTGCATCACCGGGGCGGAGCCGCAGGCGCCCAGGCATTCCACGGCGGAGAGGGTGAACAGGCCGTCCGCGGTGGTCTCCCCCTCCGCTATGCCCAGCTTCGCGCGCAGGCGGGCCAGCAGGCCCGGGGCCCCGGCCATGTGGCAGGAGATATTGCGGCAGACCTGCAGGTGGTACTTGCCGGACGGCTCCCGGTTGAACATCGTATAGAAGCTCACCACGGCCTTGACCCTGGAGTAGGGCAGGCCCAGGAATTTCGCCAGCTCGTCAATGGCCTCCTCGGCCACGAAACCCCGCTCCTTCTGCAGTTCCAGCAGCAGGGGGATGAGCGCGGCGTCGGTGCGCGGGTAATGCGCCTTCAGGCGTTCCGCCTTCTCCTTGAAATCCGGCGACAGGGTAAAGGGCATTATCTCTCCAGCTCCCCGCCGATCATGTTGATCTGGCCGAAGGTCGAGACGATATCGGCGATATAGCCGCCCTTGATCATGCGGGCCAGGCCGGCGGTAAGGGTGAAGCAGGGCGGGCGCACGCGCAGCCGCCAGGGGCGGCCGCTGCCGTCGCTGACCAGGTAGAAGCCCAGCTCGCCGTTGCCGCCCTCCACCGCCTGGTAGACCTCGCCCTTCGGGGGTTTCACGCCTTCGAAGGTGAGCTTGAAATGGGCCATCAGCGCC
>CAYSYJ010000169.1:0-5166 GCA_964435105.1 uncultured Elusimicrobiaceae bacterium | reverse complement strand
GGCACAGGTCGGTCACGCCGTTGATGAGGAAGGCCTTCATGGCCGTGCGGCGGGCGGCGTGGTTGTCCTGCGAGAGGGCGATGAAGGTGTAGAGGAACACCAGCAGGCCTTCCCAGAAGAAGAGCATCGCCACCATGTTGTCGGCCAGGGCCGCGCCGGCGGCGAAGCCCTGCGTCATCAGCAGGTTGAAGAAGAACCACTTGGACGGGCCCTTGTTCGGCAGGCTGAAGGAGTAGACCGAGATCGCGGCCGAGAACAGCGACACGCCCAGCAGCAGGAAGGCGCTCAGGTTGTCGGCGTGCAGCGTGAAGGACGCGCCCCCGAACCAGCGCAGCACCAGGTCGGCGGGCGGCTGCAGGAAGATGTTGGCCGCCGCGAGCAGCGCCACCAGGGCGGCGCCGGCCGCCAGCAGTTCCTTAATATACCTGGTCTTCTCGCAGATGAACAGCAGCGCGAGCGCCGCCGCTATCGGGAGGGCTATGGGGATCAGTATGAGGTTCATTGAAGGTTCACTCCTAAAGTGGCGGTGAGGAGGTCCGCGTAGGCCGAGGGGTAGTAGATCAGCGCGCCGAGGGCCAGGCCGATCAGGGCCAGGGCCATCACGCTCGCCACCATGGTCACGGAGCCCTCTTTAGGGTTTCCGTGGCCGGCCGGCTCGCCCAGGAACACCTTGTAGAACAGGCGGACCAGGTAGAGCAGGGTCATCACGGCGCCGGCCAGGAACATCAGCAGCACCGCGAGGTTGCCGTTCTGCGCCGCCCCGGAGAAGACCAGGAACTTGCTGAAGAAGCCGCCGAAGGGCGGGATGCCCATCACGGACAGCGAGCACAGCGCGAAGGCCGCGCCGGTGACCGGCATGCTGGAGAACAGGCCGCCCATCTTGTTGATGTCCTTGGTGTGGGTGTTCTGCTCGATGATGCCGGCGCAGAGGAACAGGCCGCCCTTGGCGACGCTGTGCATCAGGATGTAGAGCATGGCGCCGGCGAAGGCCGTCTTGTTCCCGGAGGCGAGCCCCAGGAAGATGAAGGCGATCTGGCTCACGGTGGAGTAGGCGATGATCCTCTTGATGTCGGTGTCGATCAGCGCCGCCCCGGCCGAGACCAGCGCCGAGGCGCCGGCCAGGTACAGCACCGTGTTCGAGAAGGCGTCGGGGGCCGCGAAGGTCACCCCGAAGATGCGCGCGTAGGCGTAGACGCCGATCTTGACCAGCACGGCCGCGTGCAGCAGCGAGGTGACGGTGGAGGGCGCGACGCCGGCGTCGGGCAGCCAGGTGGAGAAGGGCAGGGTGGCCGACTTGGAGAGGATGCCGGCCAGGATGAAGGCGGCGGCCGCGTAGGAGATGGAGGCGCCGTGCAGGGCGCGCAGGTCCAGCGTGCCGTGGTCGAAGTAGACCATGATGATGCCGACCAGCATGCAGAGCGCGCCGAAGACGGTCACCAGGATGGTCTTATTGGCCTTGGCCACGTCCTTGTCGGAGCGGAAGAAGCCCACCAGCCTCCAGGAGGCGAAGCCGGTCATTTCCCAGAACACGTACATCCAGAGGAGGTTGGCCGAGAAGACCAGGCCCATCATGGAGCCGAGGAACAGCACCACCATGGCGTAGTACTCGGTCTGGTTCTCGTAGTGGGAGATGTAGTCGAGCGAGTAGATGAGGATCACCGCGCTCACGAAGGCGGAGACGGAGGCCATGAAGACCGAGAGCAGGTCCGCGTGCAGGATCAGGTCGAACCCGCGCGGGAAACTCAGCGCGAAGCTGGCGGTCTGTCCGCCCAGCACGGTGCCGGCCAGCGAGGCGGCGGCCAGGAAGGTCAGCAGGCCCAGGAGCACCGCGTAGGCGTTCCGGGCGGCGGTCGAGATCCGTGCCGCGGCGGGTACCAGGAAAGCGCCGAAGACCGGGAGTGCGACCGCTATCGTGAGCATTTTGATCGGGAGATCCATGTCTTTATTATACAAAAATGAAAATGTCTCCTTATAGTTAGAAAATCTAAAGAGCGTTATTAGCGCGGCTAATGGCTTTACGACGGGCAAGGCAAAAAAAGCGCCGGCCCTGGCGGCCGGCGCTTTTTTCACCGTTATTCCCGGTTACAGCGGGATATTGCCGGTACGCTCGTGGGAACCGGGGCGCCGCTTGGCCTCCAGCATGTCGAAGGCCGCTATCAGCCTGGCGCGGGCATGGGCCGGCTCTATGACCTCGTCTATCGAGCCGGTGGAGGCGGTCTGGTAGGGCGAGGCGAACTTGTCGGAGTACTCCTTGGCGAGCTTCGCGCGCAGGGCCTCCCGTTCCTCTTCCTTGGCCTCCTTGATCTGGCGGGAGTAGAGGATCTCGACGGCGCCGCGCGGGCCCATCACGGCGATCTCCGCCGAGGGCAGGGAGAAGTTGATATCCCCCCCCATCAGTTTGGAGCTCATCGCTATGTAGGCGCCGCCGTAGGCCTTGCGCAGCACCAGCGTGATCTTGGGGACGCTCGCCTCCGAGTAGGCGTAGAGCAGCTTGGCGCCGTGGCGGATGATGCCGCCGTGCTCCTGGGCCACGCCGGGCCAGTAGCCGGGCACGTCCACGAGCGTCAGGATCGGGATGTTGAAGTTGTTCAGGAAGCGGATGAAGCGGGCCGCCTTGTCGGAGGCGTTGATGTCCAGCGCTCCGGCCATGTGGGCGGGGTTGTTGGCGATGACGCCCACCACGCGGCCGCCCAGGCGGATGAAGCCGATCACGATGTTCTTGGCGTAGTCGTGATGCACTTCCAGGAACTTGTGGTCGTCGGAGAGCCACCAGACTATGTGGTTGACGCGGTAGGGCTTGCGGGGGTCCACCTCGCAGAGCTTTTCCAGGAGCGGGACCTTGCGGTCGGCCGGGTCCTTGGTCTCGTGGGCCGGCGGGGCCTCGTCGCGGTTCTGGGGCAGGAAGCCCAGCAGTTCCTTGACCTGGCGGTAGCAGTCCGGTTCGGAGTTGGCCACGAAGTGGCAGACGCCGGACTTGCTGGCGTGCGTCATGGAGCCGCCGAGCGTTTCGAAATCGACTTCCTCGCCGGTGGCGGCCTTCACCACCTCGGGACCGGTCACGAACATGTTGCTCATGCCCTTGACCATGAAGACGAAGTCGGTCAGCGCCGGGGAATACACCGCGCCGCCCGCGCAGGGGCCGACGATGACGGAGATCTGCGGCACCACGCCCGAGTACTTGGTGTTGCGCAGGAAGATCTCGCCGTAGCCGTCGAGCGAATCCACGCCCTCCTGGATGCGGGCGCCGCCCGAGTCCAGGATGCCGATCACCGGCACGCGGGCGTCCGCGGCCATGTCCATGAGCTTGGCGATCTTGTCGGCGTGCGTGCGGCCGAGCGACCCGCCCAGCTGGGTGAAATCCTCAGAGAAGATGGCGGCGAGCCGGCCGTTGACCCGGCCGAAACCGGTGATCACGCCGTCGCCCTTGATGTGCTTGTCCTTGATGCCGAAATCGGTGCAGCGGCTCTCCATCAGGAGGCCGATCTCCTGGAAAGTGCCTTCGTCCACCAGGTAGGCGATGCGCTCGCGGGCCGTCAGTTTGCCCTTCTTCTTCTGGGCCTCTATCTTTTCAGGCGGCCCGCCGGCCTCGGCCGCGGCGTGTATCTCGCGGAACTTCCTGAGGGATTCCGGTACGACGCGCACCTTTTTGGGATGCGGCTTCTTCCCGGCAGGCTGGGGCTCCGCCGCGGCGCCGGTTATGGGGTCTATTAGGTCGGCCATGCTGAATTACCTCGCTTATGTATATTCTACCTTTTTAGGCGGGGACGCCGCCTGCCGCCACGGCGGTCCAGAAACGCCCCTCCGGACAGCGCCGCGTTTCGACCGCGAACTCGGGGCTGCCGAGCTCGCGGTAACGCTCCAGCGTCTTGCCGGTGAGGGTCACCTTTTCCCTGACCCGGATGTCCATGGGGTCGGCCATGAGGCCGAGGCCCAGGGCCTTCATGAGCGCTTCCTTCACGGTCCACAGGCGCGTGCCCTCGGAAGGGTCCGGCGAGGGCAGCTCGGTGGGATGGAAATAGTCGGAATACCAGGCGTGGTGCCGCTCCTCCACCAGTTCCAGGTCCGCCCCCAGGAAGGCGCAGCCCGGCTTGGCCGCGGCCAGGGCCCAGCCGTTGGAATGGGAGATGGACACCAGCCGGCCGCCGCAGCAGGGCCTGCCGTACTGGTCCATGCCTATCTCCAGGGAAGCCGGCGGCTCGCCGGGCGCGGCCAGCAGCGTCTTCGCGGCCAGCCTGCCCGCCAGCCACTCGGCCCGGCGCTTCTCCATGCGGAAAGCCGCGTGCACGGCCTCCTCGCGCGCGGACAGGGCCCCGCCCGGGACCTGCCCGGGCACCGGCAGGAATAGCAGGGAGGCCCCGGTCAGGGGCCACTCCTGCCTGAAGGCGTCCTTTATCTCCACGGTGACCGGCTGTTTCACGGTTCCGGGGGCCTCAGATGGGCGTCGGGATCATCGCGTAATCCCGCAGCTCCGCGTGCAGGCGGTAGTCGGCGTCGAAGGCCCAGGCGTCGTAGAGGCTCCTGTTGTCCTCGGTGCGGCCCTTGAAGACGCCGTAGAGGTACAGCGTCTCCGGGTCCTGGGGCTCGTTGTCGTAGACTATGGCCGCGCCGATGGCGTCGGGCAGGGCCATGGTCCTGTCGAACTGTATGTCGCGCCAGCCGCAGGCCTGGAACAGCGCCTCGAACACCAGCGGGTGGAAGACCAGCTTCTGCGAGGGGCCCTTCCAGAGCGGGGCCGCCGGCCGCTTGAAGACGGCGAGCACGGAGCCCTTGTCCGCATTCAGCACCCCGTCCAGCACCTGGAAGCTGGGGCCGTGGAAGTAGGTCTTATAGATGGCCGCCGCGTCGTGCTTGTACTTCTTCGCCTTGGGCAGGGCCGGGCGCAGGCTCTCCTTCCAGCCTGAGGGGGCGTCGGCCGCGGCTATGCCCTTGAAGTGGGCGCGGGTCTGGCCCAGGCGCAGGCCCTTGGGGCTTACGAAGTCGGACTCGATGCGCACCTCGGAGCCGGCGCCGGAGCCCAGCACCAGCGCCTTCACGCGCACGTCGGCCGGGCGGCCGCGCAGCAGCTTGATCGGCACCGCGAAGCGCACGTCCGTGAGGGCCCTGGGCGCGGAGCCGGTCAGCAGCGAGGCGGCCTCGGCGAAGGTCTCCAGGCCCATCACGCCGGGC
>CAYSYJ010000168.1:0-5265 GCA_964435105.1 uncultured Elusimicrobiaceae bacterium | reverse complement strand
GCGGGTGAGTTTCAGGGCCGGTTCATTCATCGAGGGAGATGATGGCTTCCACGGGGGAGCCAATGCGCACGTCGAAGGTGCGGGCGAAGCTGCCGTTGCGCACCGAGAATTCCAGGAAACCGAAGGAGCCGATGAGGGCCAGGGCCTCGCCCTCCGGCACCGAGGCGTAGGTCAGCTTGAGGCCTTTCAGCATCCGGTCGGCCACGGTGAAGACGGACCGCGCCGTCAGGTAGTTGCGGCCGATATTGGTCACGACGTTGCCGAAATGGTCTATGGCTATCACCTGCCCGGTGATGCGGTTGCCGGCCTTCTCCGGGTGGGGAAAGGGGAATCGGCGGTATTCGTTGAAGACCGGGCCTATCTTCTTTTCCGGGAGGCCCTTGGCTATGGCGGCGGCGACCGGAGCCATGATGTCGCGGCCGTGGAAAGTGGCGCTTATGCTCTCGCTGAACAGGGAGGAGTTGCTGATGAACCTGGCCTCCTTGATCTTCTCCTTCTGCTCCACCCAGCTGATGAGGCCGTTGTCCGGGGAAATGAACTGGTAGTTCTCCGTCCTGGCCCAGACTATGCCCCGGCCGGTGCCCACCGTGGGGTCCACGACGGCCATGAACAGGGTGCTCTTGGGCATGTAAGGCATGGCGGCCATCAGGTAGAAAGCCGCCGTCTGGATGTCCTGCGGGGGGATCTGGTGGGTGATGTCGATGATGGACAGCCCCGGGGCCTTGGAGAGGAGCACGCCTTTCATCGCCCCCACGAAAGGGTCATGGGTGCCGAAATCGGAGAGCAGCGCGATGCACTTTGTTTTCATTGATAAACCCGGCGCCCAGGGGGGCGCCGGAGTCCTCGGAGGGGGGCGGTCAGTCCTGCCCGTGCGCGTGATGCGCGCCGGAGCCGGGGATGGTCAGCGGCAGCTTCTGCCGGCAGAGCGGGCAGTTGTCGGGCGGGAAGAGCTGCAGCGGGTAGGAGATCAGGCCGCGCACCGGGACGTTGAGCGGCAGGTCGCCGGTGGAGCGGTCCACTATGGCCACCACGCCTATCACCTTGGCGCCGTAGCCGCGGGCCAGGTTGATGGCCTCGCCGCAGAGGCGGCCGGAGTTCAGCACGTCGTCCACCACCAGCACCCTTTCGCCTTCGGAGATCTTGAAATCGCGCTTGAGCACCATCACGCCGTTGATCTTCTCGGTGAAGATGGAGCGGGCCTTCTTTACCCTCGCCACTTCCTGGCCGATGGCCATGGAGCCGACGGAGGGGGAGATCACCACGTTGACCTCCTGCGGGAACTTGGCCGCCATCTCCTTGGCCACTTTCTGCGCGAGGTGCGGGTACTGCAGCACCAGCGACGGCTGGATATAGGTCTGGGTGTGGAAACCGGAAGGGATCTGGAAATGGCCGTTGAGGATGGCGCCGTGTTCCTGGAGCAGGCCTACGACGTCGAATTTGCCGAGCTTGGACATTATTGCTTTCCTCCTAAGAACCGGTTTAACTTGTCTAGATCTATCGCCGCGCCGCGCTGCGCCGCTTCCCTGATGACGCGCCCGCTGTCGGTGGGGCTGATCATCTTGAAGTCCGGCTTGGTCATCTTGCCTTCGATGATGAAGGCCAGGGCCGGCTTGCCGCTCGCGTCGGTGAGCGCCTCCGGGAGGCTGCCCATCGAATAGTACTTACCCGATATTGTATAAATTTTTAACTTCATCGTTTCGTTGGAAAAATCGAGCTGGCCGGTGGCGTAGGCCGAGAACTCCTTGCCGTCCATGTAGAAGTTCTTCACATCGACCTTGCCGCCGTTGAGGTCGTAGTCTCCGCCTATGGCGTTGAAGTAGACGTCGTTGATCTTGTAGCCGAACTTCAGCGCGCCCACGCGGTTCATGCGGTGGATGAGCACCAGCGGCATGGAGACGATGTAGTAGATGCGGTCCTTCTCCGAGGTCTTCTGCACCTGGTAGAAGGTCCCGCTGCCGGACTTGATGGAGACCGAGCCGCGCATCTTGGTGATGTCCCCGGTGATGTTCTTGAGCGCGGCCTGGGCGTGGAAATCCGCGGCCTCCAGGTACTCGTGGCGGAAGCGGTCGGCCTTGTAGAGCAGTTTGAAGTCGGCGTAGCCGCTGGGTATGGAATTCTTCAGCGTCCTGATCCAGGCCAGTTCTGAATCGAAACGGGTCTTCTTCCTGGGGCCGCCGCGCAGGGCGATGGCGCCGAAGATGAGGTTCTTGGCCTCCGCGTAGACCAGGTCCCTGGAATAGCCGGTGAAGTCCACCGTCTTGGAGGCGCTGAACGGGTTGCGTATGGCGGTGCGGCCTTTGACCGGCTGGTCGTTCAGTTTGCCGGAATAGTTCAGGGACAGCTCGTCCTTGGTGATCTGCGTCTTCAGCTTGAGCCCCGTCAGCTTGTCCTTGCCCATCGCGAGGCGGCCGCTGGAAGCCGTGATGTAGCTGTTGGCGAAATTTTCCGAGAGGAGCGCGGAGGCGTTGAGGTTCGATACCGTGAGCGTCCGGTATTTGCCACCGGCGGCTATGGTATTTATGAAGATCCTGGAGATCAGGGGCCGGCCGTTCTTCGAGGTTATCTTCAGGCGGGCCTGGATCTTCCCCGAAGGTTCCGAGAAGGGCAGCTCGAGGCCGTAGCGCTTGGATTTGCCCAGGTCGAAAGGCGGCGCCCAGACATTGAAGGAGTAGGTGGGCGTGGCCCGGGCCAGGTCGAAAGAGCCCTCGGCCTTGATGTTCAGCGGGCGCGAGACCAGGCGCACCTCGGCCGTGCGGGTGGAGGGGAAGACGGTCTGCAGTTCCCAGAAGGAGCGCGGAGCGGTGAACTTCCACGGGGAGGTAAAGACGTACGCGAGCTCGGAGCTGTCTATCTCCGGGGTTTCCGCCTTCAGGTCCAGCTCGGGCCGGCGCAGGTTGCGCACGGTGCCGGTGAAGCTGGCGGTCTTGTCCTGCAGGGTCAGGTCCGCCTTCAGGTCCCTTATCTCGGTCTTCGTCCAGTCGAAGCCGGCGAAGTTGACCACGCCCTCGGTGTAGAACCTGCCCGTCACCGGCTTGCGCAGGGCGTTGGTCCGGAAAAAGACGGAGGCGTAGAAAGGCGTGTCTCCCCGCGGCTTGAAATCCTTGAGCGTCAGGCTGAAGTTCTCGAACAGGTTGTTGGACCCGGCGCGCTTGTCCTCTATAAGCAGTTCCCCGTCCCGTATTTCCGCGTCGGCTATCCGGTTAAGGCGGTTCTTCCCGCCCGCCGCCCGGTAGGCCGCGAAGATGTCCCCGACGTTCCAGGTGCCGTCCTGGCGCTTTATGAGGCGGATCTTGGGCGAGACCAGGATGACGCTGTCTATCTCGACCCGGCGCCGCAGCAGCGGCAGCAGGCGGTAGGTGGCGTAGATATAGTCGGCGCGCAGGAAGTCCATGACTTCGGGGCCCGGCTCGGTCACCCGGAGCCCCTTTATCTTTATCTCGCCGGTGGCGGAGAGCCTCGCGCTTTCTATGCGGACCGGCCGCTTGAGGGCCTCCTGGAACTGGTTTACGACTATGGCGTGCAGGTCGGAAGGCTTGAACATTATCCTGGCGGTGACCATGGCGGTAGCCGCCAGGCCCGCCGCCAGGATGACGGGGAGGAAGATGATCCTCGCCATTATCTGCCTGAAAAGTTTCATGACCTGATATATATTTTAGCAGTATTGACGGCGTATGCGGCGGCCGCCCAGAGTCCAGAGTAGGCGGCGGCCTGGGCCTGCAGCACGCGCCCGGCGTAGGCCCTGAAGCTCAGCAGCTCCGGGAAGAGCAGTCGCAGCGCGGCGGCCAGGCCCAGGCAGTTGAGCAGCAGCAGCAGGGGCAGCGAGAAGACCGGGCCGCCGGCCTTCTTGAGGTCGCTCTGCACGGGGCCCGACAGGATGTCCGCCGTGTGCAGCAGGTGGAAGGCCAGCGTGAATCCCGCCGCGGCCAGGAACCAGGGGCGGTAGGGGGCCAGGTCCCAGAAGCGGCCCGCGGTCCAGTAGGCGGCGGAGACGGCCAGGGTGTAGAAAGGCACGAAGTAAGGAGCCAGCGAGATGAAGGCGTTGGTGGAATCCAGCAGCACGTAGCCGCTGCCGCGGCCGACCGAGATCTTGCGCACCCTCACGCCTATCAGCACGGCGGCCAGGGCGTGGGTGAGCTCGTGGGCCGCGACATACAGGCGCTTGCCGCGGCCCGTCAGGTGCAGGAGCAGGCAGAGCAGGGCCCCCCCGAGGAAGGGGAAGGTGTAGGAGACGCGGCCCAGGGCCGGTCCCAGCGCCGCGGCCGTGGCCCAGGCGGCGGCCAGGGCCGCGGGCGCCAGGGCGATCCCTGCCAGGGTCTTGAGGTAACGCATCGCCGGGCGGTTTACTCCGTCATCCAGGGTTCGGCCTTGAGGCCGGCGGCGGCCAGTTCGGCCCGCCAGGCTGCCAGCGCGCCCGGCAGGCGCCGGCGGGCCTCGGCCGCCCAGGGGTTGAAAGGCAGCTTGAACTCGTAGGCCGCGGTCTTGTACCAGGTATAGGCCAGCTTGTAGGAACTTTCGGCGAGGAGGAACTCCTTCTCGGCGGCCAGCAGGTTCCTGGCCCGCCGCGCCTCCTCTTCCGTCAGCCGCCCGGCGGCGGCTTCGGCGTCCACCCCGGCGAACCTGGGAGCGAACCTGGCGTCGAAATGGGCGGCCTTGGCGGCCGGGTCCGCGGCCCACGCCTCGTAGCGCAGCGCGGTGCGCAGGGCGGTCCTGGAGCGCAGGGCCAGGTCGGCGGCGGCCAGGGCCAAAAAGACCAGGGCCGCTGTCGCGGCCCAGGCAAGACGTCGCTTGGCGGCGGCGCCCATCAGGCCGGCCTCTTGGCCGGCTGCGTGCGCAGCAGCTTGTGCAGCAGCGCGGTCAGGACCTGGGGCTTCACCGGTTTCTCGATGAAATCCCTCACGTTGGGCTCCTGCTTGATCATGTCGGAGGTGGAGCGGTCCGTGTAGCGGCCGGTGATGATGACTATCGGGATGGTCCCGGTCTCGTCGGCCTGCAGCTCGCGCAGTATCTCGAAGCCGCCGAACTTGGGCAGCATCAGGTCCAGCAGGATGATGTCGGGGTTTACGGCGCGGGCCTTGCTGAGGGCCTCCTCGCCGTCTGCGGCCTTCTCGGTGCGGAAGCCTTCCTTCTTGACTATGAACTCGATGAGCTCGCGGACCGACTCGTCGTCGTCCACGATCAGCACCAGCTTGTCGGCCGGCCTGCCAAAACCAGCGGAAGTGTCCATTTTGTCCCCTAAGCTTAAAGGTTAGTCGTGACCAGCGTCTC
>CAYSYJ010000167.1:0-5331 GCA_964435105.1 uncultured Elusimicrobiaceae bacterium | reverse complement strand
GTCCAGGTCGTGGGAGAGGCGGGTATTGTCCTTGAATGAGCTGGTCTGCACCCCCAGGCTCAGCGTATGGGCCTTCAACGGCTGGGTCACGGAGACGTTCAGCGTGCGCGTCTCGTTGTCCTGCACCGAGGCCGGCTTGCCCAGGGCGGTGTTGGTCATCAGCGAGGTGTTGAGCATGGTCTGCGTGGGGAACCTCAGGGAGTTGGCCACGGTGACCTGGGTCTGCTCGGTGGTGGTCTTGGCCGGGTCCGAATCCAGGTTGTCGGAATAGCTGTTATAGGCCAGCGTGAAGGTGGTCCAGTCGGCCGGGAATACACCCAGCTCCCCGTCGAGCACCATCCGGTCCGCTATCACGGAAGGGCTGGCGAAGGAGGCGAACTTGGGGTCTATGCGCGACACCGCCGCGCGGCCGGTCAGCAGCCCGCCCTTGTAGCGCAGTTCCTGCTTCCAGGCGTTGCCGCCGGTCCCGGCGGCGGCGCTGTTGAGGTCCGCCCGGTAGGAACTGAGCTGGTAGTCGCTCACCAGCGTGAAGGCCGGCAGGAACTTCCATTCGGCGTTCAGACCGTAAACCACGCTCTGCTGCGGCTTTATGGTGATGGCGTCGGTAGAAATGGTGATGGAATGCTCGTCGTCGCGGCTCAGCACGGCGTCGGCCGAGACCCTGAGGTTGGGCCTGAACTGCCAGCCGGCCTTGAAGCCGCCCGAGTAGCGGGCGAAACGCCCGCCGGAGGAAGGCCCGGGCTCCAGCGGGGCCACGATGCGGCCGATCAGGGCCGTCAGGGAGAGGCGGTCGCGGTTGCGCTCGAAGGCCACGCCGCGCATGCCCTGCCCGTCCATGGAAAGCGGGGTCAGCGAGGGAGAGATGTCGCCGATGCTCAGCGTGCCCCAGGGGGCGTAATAATTCAGCAGGACTATCGTCGGGGTTATCGGCCTGTGGTAGGTGTGGACGATATAGGTATTGAACAAGAAGGACGCCTCCTTCACCTTGCCCACGATATTGGCGGAAGTGACCCCCTGGTGGTTGTCCCAGCCGTCGCCGCTGGAATTGCGGTAGCTGAAGGTGATGTCGCCGCCGATCTTGAAATCCTGCGGCGGCGGCGGCCGGAATTCCCGCTCTATCACCTGGAAACCCTTGTACTCGGTCTCCAGGAGCCGGCGGCCGTCCTTTATCAGGAAAAGCCGGTAGAGCAGGCGCCTGCCCTGCAGGGTCTCCGGCACGGTGAACGGGACCTGCACGCCGTGGGCGCCGCCCACGGGCACGTCCTCGGCCGGCGAGACCGACTCGGTCTGCGCCAGGAACTTGCGGCCCTCCCCTTCCAGCGTGTAGACCTCGCCGGACCAGTAGTAGCTGCCCTTCGGCCAGGGCCGGGTGCCGGTATTCACCACCAGCGTCTGCAGGCGCACTTCGTCTCCGGCCATGACCGGGTCGGGGGCGGCCACCGTGAACTGGAGGCTCGCCGCGTCCTGGGCTTTAAGGGCCGCCGGCAGGAGCAGCAGCAGCAGCAGCGCTGGAAGGAGTCGTTGTGGTTTCATGTTCGGTTTCATTCAGTGTCGCTCATCTTATGACCGCGAATTTTTTTACCGCCTTGGCGGCCTCGCCGGTGGCGGCGTCGCGCACGCGCAGCACGAAAAGGTAGACGCCCGGGGCCGCGCCGTCGCGCGCCAGGTCCCAGGTAAAGCGCCGCGTGGCGCCGCCCAGCACCGGGTCCGCGGAATGTACGGTCAGGCGCCTGACCAGGCGCCCGGCCACGTCGAAGATCTCCGCCTCGGCCTCGAAAACCGCCGCGGCCGGCTCGAAATGCAGGTGCACCGCGGAGGAGGCAGGGTTGGGATAGGCGAAAACCCTGTCCTTGTTGAGGAGCGCCCACTTGGGGGTGAAGACGAAATTCTCGCCCGGGCCCAGGGTCACGGTGCGCATCTCGCTGTAATCCGTGCCGTTGAAGACGCGCAGCGAATAGGTGCCCGGCAGCAGGTTAGGGATCGCGAAGGCGCCGTCGGCCGCCGCGAAGGCGGCGCCGATGCGCCGCCCCTTGCGGTAAACCTCGACGAAGGCCCCGCTGACCCGGGTATCGACTTCCCTGGTAGTATAGAGCCCCGCGGGCCTGGCCCCGGACTTCACCAGGAACCCGGAAGGGATAAAGCCGCTGATGCTGGCCAGCTGGTAGCTCACGCTCAGGCGGAAATCCACGCCGGCGGAACCGTTGGAGACCCCGTCCTTGGTGACCGAGCTCTCGATGTCCTGCGCCGACCAGGCCGCCCTGACGCTCAGGGAAGCCGAGACCAGCGATCCCAGGGAGTAGCGCCCGAAAACGTCGGTGTAGTCCGAGCCTTCCAGGGAACCGGCGGCGGACAGGGCTTCGACCAGGACGCCGGTCACCGGGTTACCGGCGGCGTCGGTCACCCGGCCGGAGAGCAGGCCGGAGTCCAGCGTGCCGGCCGGCGCCCAGGCTTCGTTGGAAGCGGCCGACCAGTTAAGGGCGTCGTCCGCCGTCCACAGGGTGAAGTAGTAGGTGGCGGCCGGGTCCAGGCCGGAGACCACCGCGTACTGCGTGCTGCCGGCCGTAAGCGTGCCCGTGGCGATGGTCACCTGCGCCGTATCGGTGGAGACCGAAGCCCCGGAGTCCTTGGAATAAGCCACCTTGTAGCGTCCGGCGAGCAGGTAGCCCGAGGGCCCGTTGTCGCCGGCCGTGCGCCAGGACAGCAGCACCGCGCCGCTGAAAGACCCGGGCTCGGCCGCCAGCGAGGCGGTAGCCGGCGGCGGGGTGGCGTCGCGGTAGGTGAAGGTGGACCCGGAGACGTCGAAGACGCCGGCGTTCTTCGGGTAGGAATTGTCCCAGGCCCTCGCGGTGGCGTAATAGGAGGCCCCGTCGGCCAGGCTGTCGCGCAGGTAGGCCCCGAAATTCCAGGTCCAGTAGGGCGTGGTGCCGGCCTGCAGGGGCTCCGGGACCGCGTTCCAGGAGGAGGCGCTGTTCTTCCACCACTTGCCGTCGGAGAGGCGCTTCAGGGAGACCTCCACGGAAGTGATCCCGGAGGAGGCGTCCGAGGCCGTGCCGCTTACGGCCGCCGCCGAAAGCGCGGTGGAGCCGTCCACCGGGTAGGCCACGTAGGCGGAGGGCGGCAGGGCGTCGAAAGTGAAGGTATAGGTGGAGAAGACCTGGGAGTGATCCCCCACCGAGTCGCTCGAGCGCGCCACCGCCTGGTACTGCCTGCCGCTCGACAACGGGAGGTTCGCCAAAGCGACGGTGAAAGAACTGGTCCAGTCCGCGGCGTCCTGCCACACCCGCGAACCAGACAGGAAAGAGGAGCCGGAATAGTAAAGCCCGTTGGAGAGGTCCAGCAGGTAAACCTCGGTTCCCTCCACCGGGTGCCCGTTGGTGGGAGACACGTCTCCGGAGAGGAAAGTGAAGGTGGACAGGTAGGGTCCTGTCGGGGTGCTGATGGCGACTATCGGCCCGCTGACGTTCTTGCCTATGCCGAAGGCGTCCGCCAGGGTCCGGGTGGAGCCCGCCAGGTCCACGGCCCGGAAGCTGAAGTAGTTGGAGGTGGCGTTGGCCAGCTGCGGGAAGCTGTAGGTCAGCACCGGCTCGTACAGGGAGTCCCCCTCGGTGAACCCCGGGATGTCGGTCCAGGGTATCACTGAGGCGTCGGCGAAGGACTTATTGGCGCTGACGCTGTACTGTACCTTGTACAGGCCGGCAAGAGTGGTCTCGAAGCGCAGGCCGGAGACGTCGCCGGGATAGTCGGTGTACCAGACCGAGGGCGGGCTGTAGGTGACCGAGATCTCCGGCGGGGTGGTGTCCTTGACCAGGGAGAAGCTGTCGGTAAGGACCCGGACATTGCCCGAACCGTCGTAGGCGCGTACCGAGACATAGTTGGAAGCGCCCTCCGGCAGCTGCTCCCAGACGCCCTGCGGGATCTGCCAGGGGGTATTATAGGCATCAGCTCCTATGCCGGCCTTCACCGTGGTCCAGGGAGCCACAATGCCGCTGGCCCCGCCCGGGTCAGTCGCCACCTGCACCTGGAAGTAGTCCAGGCCCGAGCCGCCGGAGTCCGAGAAACCCACGGCGCAGCCGAAGGTGTTGGTGCCTTTCCAGTCGGTGAAATCCGGCTGGAGGTCGTTAATATCGGGAAGCAGGGCGTCCAGCGCCGGGTTGAAGGTGGTGCGCACGGGCGGCAGCTCGGCGTAGCGCGAAGAGCGGCCGCCGGGATTAGCCACCCGGACCCTGGCGTAGTAGGTGGTGCTGGGATCGAGCGGCGTCAGGTCCGCGTTCAAGGCCGTGGTCTGCACCGAGTAAGAAGGGTAGAAATCCGACGGGGAGGTGGAATAAAGCACGGAATAAGTGTAGCCCGCGGGATTGCCGTTGGCCTCCCAGTTGGCGCGCGCGGAGTCGGGCGCGATATTGGTCCAGGCGGCCGTAGCCGGCACCGCGGCGTAGGTGACCGTGGAACCCACGGCGGAATAAGGGGTCTCCAGGCCGGTCCAGTTCCTGGCCTTGGCGCGGAAATAGTACTGCACGCCCGGCGCCAGGAGGCCGGCCCGCATTTCTCCCCCGGGGCGCCAGCCGTAGCTGAGCGTGACGGGCGGGTCGAAAGCCGGGTCCGGCGAGACCTGCACGAAATACTCGGTGCCGGCCACGGTGGAGCAGTAGACTTCGGCGCGGGCGGCCGCGCCGGAAGAGCCGCCGAAAACGCAGAGGCGGCCCCCCACTGCCTCGCCGGACTGGAACTGGCGGCCTTCAGGCAGCGGGTGGTAGGCCTGCCAGGAGGAGGCCCCGGCGGCGGCGGCCGGGGCGCTGGACGTGAACACATGCTGCTGGGCGGCGCTGCCGTTGCTGCCGCCTATTACGTAGAGCCGGCCGCCGGAAAGCAGGGTCTTATGGCCGAAGCGGGGAGCGGGCAGCGGGGTATAGGCGGTCCAGGACCCGGGCAATTGTCCTTCCGGGCCCAGCTGGGCTGTCCAGACCTCGCTGCGCGCAGCCGCCCCGTCCCGGCCGCCGGCCGCGTAGAGCCGCCCTCCTGCGATGGTGAGAGAATGCGAGTAGCGCGGGGCCGGCAGCTCCAGCGGCGAGGACCAGCCCAGTATGGCCCCGTCGTCGCCCAGCACCGCCTGGTAGACGGCCGCCTGCACGCCGGTCCCGCTGGTATAGCCGCCGGAAACGTAGATGCGGCCATAACCTGCGGCGGCGGCGTGGAAATAGACCTGCTGCGGCAGGGGCGGCTCCTCCAGCCAGGGGCCCAGCGCGCCGCCCGAAGAGATGTCGGCGGACCAGACCTCGGCCCTGGAACCGGAGGCGTCGTAGCCGCCCAGCAGGTAAAGGCGCCCGCGCGCGG
>CAYSYJ010000166.1:0-5342 GCA_964435105.1 uncultured Elusimicrobiaceae bacterium | reverse complement strand
TCTCCTTGCCCTCCGCCACCCGGCAGGCGTCGCAGACGCCCTCGGCGTCCATCGCCAGCGTGCGCTTCTTGCTGTTGATGGTGTGCTTGAACTCGGTGGCGGACGCCGGGCGCTGGTTGGACATCACGCAGCGCTTGCAGAACACTACTTTCTCGGGGAGGCCGTACTTGGTTTCCAGTGCCATATTATTCTCCGGTGACTTGTCTTTTGAAATTCTGGTAGATCCTGAGCCCGTTCCACGCGCTTTTCTCGGGGTGGAACTGGCAGGCGAAAAGTTTGCCGCGGCTTACGCTGGAAGCGTAGTCCACCCCGGCGTAGGAAGTTACCGACGCCGGCGGCACGGACGAGTCCGGCTGCACGTAGAAGGAATGCACGAAATACATGTATTCCCCGTCGGCCAGGCCCTCCAGCGGGGTCCCGTCCCAGGCGCCGCGGCGCGAGATGAGGTTCCAGCCGATCTGTGGCACCTTGGCCTGCTCCCGGTTAGGCAAAGGGAACTTCCTGACCGCCCCCTTCAGGATGTCCAGACCTTTGTTCGCGCCGAACTCCTCGCTTTCGGTGAAGAGGAGCTGGAAGCCCAGGCAGATCCCTAGGAAGGGGCGGCCGGAAGCGCAGAAATCCCGCAGCGGCCCTACGAGGTCCAGCCGCGCCAGGTTCTCCATGGCCGGGCCGAAAGCGCCGACGCCCGGCAGTATAGCGGCCGCGGCCGACTCCAGTTCCCTCCTGTCCGACGTGAGCGCCGCGTCCAGCCCGGCGCTCGCGCACGCGCGCTGCACGCTGAACATGTTCCCCATGCCGTAATCCACGATGACGGTCTTAGTGTTTTGCATTGGCCCCGTCCGTTTCATGCCTGCAGGGGATGGCGTGCTCCCGCAGGTATTTCTTGATGTCGCGCAGTTCCAGCGGCGTTATGGTGGACAGCCGCCTGCCGCTGCGCAGGAACTCGGTATTCCCCTCCCCCGCGGCGCCGGCCTTGCCGGCCTGCGCGTAATGCAGCACCGAGGCCATGGCCACGGCGTCGGCGCCGCCGTCGAGGATTATCGAGGAGGCGTGCTCCGCCCGCCCGCAGCCGCCGCAGGCGATTACGGGGATGGAGACCGCCTTGGCTATCATCACGGTCAATTCGTCGTCGTAACCCTCGCCTGTGCCCTCGCGGTCTATCGAGGTCAGCAGGATCTCCCCGGCGCCCAGTTCCTCGGCTTTCTTGGCCCAGGCCAGGGCCTCCACCCCGGTGTACTCGCGGCCGTTGTCGGTATAGACCAGGTACTTGTCGCCCTCCCGCATCGCCTCTATCGAGACTACTATCGTCGAGGAACCGAAAAGGCGCGAGGCCTCGCGGATGAACTCAGGGTTCCGGATCGCGGCAGTGTTGACGGCCACCTTGTCCGCGCCGGCCCGCAGGATGTCCTTTATATTGTCTATCGTCCTTATGCCCCCGGCCACCGTCAGCGGGATGAAGGTCTCGCGGGCCACCCGGGAGATAATGTCCTTCAGGCTGTTGCGCTGGTAAAGGCTGGCGACCACGTCGACGAAGATCAGCTCGTCGGCGCCGTTCTCGTAATAGTGCCTGGCGAACTCCCACGGCTGGCCCAGCACCCGCAGGCCCTCCAGGTGTATGCCCTTGACCAGGTCCGGGCCCTTGATGTCGAGCCGCGGGATAACACGGTAGTTCCTCATCGCTCGCCCCCGCGGCGCTTTTCCTTCAGCAACAGCTCGACCAGTTTGAAATCTATCGCCGTGTCTATGTCCGCGGAGCGCTCCTCGGGCATCACGTAGCCGGCGGTCCTGGGAGTTATGAAAGTCTTCTTCCTCAAGACGTGTTCCCTCTCGGCAATGTAGATGGAGCCGTTGAGGGCGTACACTTTAGGAAGGTCCTGCCGGCGCTCGATGGTTTTCCTGCAGCCCATGGTCGACCGAAGCCGCCCTGAAGCCCCGAGCCGGTACGTCCAGTACGGATTATCGGAGACCTCTTTGACGGAAACGCAGGCCGGAGCCCCGGATGCCATGCACAGCCGGATGCAGGCGTCTATGTCCTCCGGCTCCCTCAGCGGCGAGGTGGGCTGCAGCAGCATTACATAGTCGTACTTTTCAGGTATGGCCGTGATGGCGTGGAGGAACGGCAGCATGCCCGGCGTGCTGTCCTGAGCCAGTTCCTTCGGCCGCACGAACGGGACATCGGCCCCGGCGGCCTTCGCCGCCTTGATCAGGCGCGCGTCTTCCGACGAGAATATGACCCGGTCCACGTACCGGGAGGCTTTTGCCTGCAGCACGCTCCAGGCTACCAGCGGGCGGCCGGCCAGCAGGAGCAGGTTCTTGTTCGGCAGGCCTTTGGAGCCGCCGCGGGCCGTGATCACGGCCAGTATGGTCTTGCCTTTATACACCTTGCACCTCTCGCCCCTTAGCGGGCCAGTCCGCGGCCAGGTCGGCCGCTATTGTTTCGTAAACAGTTTCCTCGGGCGCCTCCGGCGACTTTATGTATCGCCCCAGGTAGGAGGCGTAGCCGGTCCTGGGCAGGTCCGCAGGCTTGTAGGCCAGCGGCGCCGCCAGGGCCTCCTCCGCCTCCTCCACCCTCGCGCCCAGCGCCGCCCCCATGGCGTCCGCCAGGCGGGCCAGTCCTTTCCCGCGCATGGCGCGCGTCTTCAGCAGGACCAGCGGCTTGCCGCAGAGCACGGCGAAGTTGACCGCCGTGCTCCAGTGCGCCAGCACCAGCGAAGCGCCGGCCACGGTCTCCAGCGTGCGCCCGGAGACCACTTCCCTCCCGCCGTAAGCCTGCCCCAGCCCGGCCGGGTCCGCCTTGGGATGCGCCGCCACCACCACTTTAAGCCCGAGCTCGCGCTCTATCTTCTCTAGGTAGGCCAGCACGGGCGGATAATATTCCGCGGCGGTCAGCCCTTTCAGCCCGGCGTAGGCGAAGTCCCGGGAATCGGCTATTCCCTCGTCTATCAGCACGCAGCTGGGCCCGTCCTGCACCTTCAGCCCGGCCTGGCGCGCCAGCAGGAAAGTCCCGTAATCTATCGAATTCACGGGGCGGATAGCGCCCGCGCCGGCGCCGCACAGCGCCGCGAAGCCCGCCGCCGACTCCCGGCTCAACGCGTAGATCCTGGCCGGCCGCGCGAAGAAGCCGCGGCGCCGCAGGCCGGCCAGCGGCCTTCGGGCGGCCAGGTCAACGGCGTACGAAGCCAGCCCGCGCGCGGCGCACAGGCGCGCCGCCGCCCTGGCCCAGAAACCGCCGCGCCCCGGGCCGGAAAAAGGCAGTTCTGCGGCCAGCACGGAAAAATAGGGCGTCCCGGCCTTCGCCAGCGTCCGGAAAAGCCGGGCGTGCTTGAGCCCGAGCGGAGAACGGCCAAGCACGTAATCGCAGCAGACCGCGCCCGGCTTTCCGGAAAGCAGTTCAAAGAACTGTTCGTAACTTTCCACCCTTACCGTCCCATCCCCGGCGGGCCCGCCGGCGTGCTCCGGGGCCAGCAGCGGCGAAAGGTCCACCGCCGTCACGGCGAACCCGGCCGCCGCGAGAGTGTCCAGGCCCAGGCGCTCGCGGTCGCGGCCTATCGGGGCCCACGGCATCAGGAAGAGCAGTTCCCGCATCAGCCCCTCATCCTTTTCGCCGCGCCCTTAAGCTTTCTCGCCGCCGTCGCGGCCAAGAACCTGGCGTATTCCAGCGGGCGCTTCTTCAGGTACTCGTGGGTGATTCGTATCTGCAGCCTCCGCTGCTTGCGGCGAAACTCCTCGTCGGTAAAAGCCGTCAGGTTCACGCAGCCGCCGAGGAGGTTATAGCCGGAATCCAGCCGCAGCAGGTAGTCCTCCTCGTCGCGGATCTTGCCGGATTGGAGGCAGTCGCTGTAAAGCTGGGAGCCCGGCAGCGGCGTGGTGGTGGAGCCGACGAAAGGCAGGTCCAGCCGCTTGAAGAACCTGAAAGTGTTCTCTATGGTCTCGTCGTTCTCTCCGGGAAAGCCGTACATATACTGGATCACCGGAACGAGCCCGGCCCGGCGCGTCATCTCGATCACGGGAACGATGTCCTCCGAGCGGACCTGCTTCTTCATGCCGTCGAGGATCTCCTGCGAGACCGATTCCACGCCGTAGCCTATCTCCACGCAGCCGGCGTCCTTCAGCGCCCGGAGTATCTCCTCGTCCACGTGGTTGATGCGCCCCTGGCAGGACCACTGGACCCCCAGGCGCTTCAGGCCGGCGCACAGCTGCAGGGTGCGCTGGCGGCTTATAATCACAAGCTCGTCGTTGAACTGCAGGTGGTTCGCCCCGAAGTCCCGGATAAGGCCCTCCGCCTCCGCCAGGATGGCGTCCACCCCGCGCAGGCGGAGGCCGGAGAAGGTCTTGGAGCAGAAAGTGCAGCGGTAGGGACAGCCGCGCCCGGCGATGATGTCGGCGCTGCGCCGCGGGCCGTCCGGGCTGCCGCAGCGCAGTCGCTCGGCATTGCGCATCACTTCGCGCTGGGAGAATATCCCCCGGTCCGGCAGCGGCAGCGAGTCCAGGTCCCGTATCGGCTGGCGAGCCGCGGTAAAGACTGTTTTCCCTCCCTCCAGATAGGCGATCCCGGCTACGCCGGAGCGCGCTGAGTAATTCAGTAGCAGGTCCGGCAGGGTCTCCTCCGCCTCGCCGATAACGCAGACGTCGACCGGGTTCTTTTCCAGGAAGGTGCGCGCGCTGAAGGTCGGCCCCGCGCCGCCGCAGATCAGCGGCTTGCCGGGGTATTTCTTCTTCAGCAGGGCGGCGTACTCCTTGAAGTACTTGTACTGGGTGGAATAAGCGCTGACGCAGAGGAAGTCGAAGGACGATAGGTCCTCGGCTTCCGCCGCCTCGGCCGCCCCGAGCCCTTTCTCCCACAGGTTCACGCCGGAGAATTCTATCCCCCGCCGCTTCAGCACGGCGGCCAGGTAGCCAAGCCCCAGCGGGTATGACGTCGGCGGGCGGGAGTAACCCGCGCCGTAGAAATGAGGGAGTTGGATCAGCGCTACTTTCACAGCGTAAAACCGTCGTCGACTATTATGTTCTGGCCGTTGACGTAGCGGGCCAGCCCGGACAGCAGGTACACCACGGTGCCGCTCACGTCGGAGGCGTCCAGCATGCCCTTCTCCGCGCAGAACCGGCGGTAGGCCCGCCTGAAGGCCGCCGGCTGCCCGTCCTCAAGCCCGCCGAGAGATACAGCATTGAAGCGGACGCCGGTACCGGCGTAATACTTGGCCAGGTAGCGCGTCAGGTGCAGCAGGCCGGCCTTGACCGCGGCGTATTCCACCGGCATCGTCATCGCGGTGCCTTTATAGATCTCGAAGCGCGGCGCGGTAACCCCGTAGATGGAAGACATGCTGAGCACCTGGCCGCCGCCT
>CAYSYJ010000165.1:0-5367 GCA_964435105.1 uncultured Elusimicrobiaceae bacterium | reverse complement strand
CACGCCGCGCAGCGCCGGCACTATGGTCTTGCCGAGCGGGTACTCCTTGCGCAGCCCCTTGATCTCGATTATGTTCATAAAAGTCCTATATGAGCCCGGCCCCCAGGAACAGCGCTATGACGGCGAGCATTACGGCGGTCAGCGCCTGTATGGCCGAAAGCGTGACCTTGTGCAGGAACTTCAGGCCTATCAGCACCCCGGCCACGGAGGCGGCGGTGGCGGCGGCGATCACTCCGGCGGGCAGGCCGCCGAAGCCGCGCGCGTCGCCCAGCGCCAGGAAGGCGTAGGCGTAGACGGCCAGGCGCGAGGCGTCCACCAGGAAGCCGATCACCGCGTTGGTGGCCACGAAGGCCGCCGGCTCCACGCCGGTCTTCACCAGGAAAGCCGAGCGCAGCGCGCCCTGGTGGCCGCTCAGGCCCCCGAAGAAGCCCGACAGCAGGCCGCCCAGCGGCAGCCAGCGCCGCTCGAACTTCAGTCCCTTCAGCCGCGGATGCAGGTCGAAGGCGGCGAAGCCCAGCATCAGCAGCGCCAGCAGCAGTTTGAGCGGTGTGACGGCGGCCGCCCGCCCAAAGAAGGAATACTCCAGGGCCAGCCCGCCCGACAGCGCCGTGAACAGGTGCAGGGTCCAGGCGCCGGCCAGGGCGCTGGCGATGGCCGGCAGGCCGAACTTCAGCACCAGTTCCCTGTCGGCCTTAGCGCCGACCAGGACCAGCTTGAAGAGGTTATTGCTGCCGTGCACTGCGGCGGTGGCCGCGATGGCCGCCGGCAGCGGGAAGAATATGGCCAGCACGGGCATGAGCAGGGTGCCCAGGCCGAAGCCGGAGTAGAAGCTCAGCACCGAGGCCGAGAAAGCCGCTGCGGGGATAACGACGTATTCCATGGTTCCTAATGTTCGAGCAGCGCGGGATCTATGCTCACCACGTAGTAGATGCCGTTGAGGTTGGCCATGGTGTCCCTGATGAACTCCGTCATGGCCTCCGGCGAGGGCTTCTCCCTGAAATCCTTCACCTCGCGCGCCAGCGCCAGGCGCAGGGAATCCTCGGGGGACTTGTAGAGGCTGATGCCGCCGAAGACGTTCCAGTGCCGGCTCTTGTCGGACCCGTCCTCCTTGTTGCCGGGCAGCAGGAAATTCTCCAGCGCTACGCTCGCCGGCAGCCTGTCGCGCGGGATGGCCTTGACCCAGCTGAAGGGCACGCGCACGGCCTCGTCCAGCAGGCCGACGGCGGCCAGCTTGTCGCCGCCCTGTATGGCCAGCGCCTCGCGGAAGAGCAGCACCATGGGCAGGTTGTGGTTCTCCAGCGGCGCGTCCTCCAGCCGGCGCGTGGTGCGCGCGGCCGCGCGCAGGTAGCGCCTGTCGTACTGGGCGAAACGCAGCAGCTTGCGGAAATCCCCGCGGCTCGCCGAGCTTTTGTAGTACTGCCAGCGGGCGCGGTCCACGTAATTCTTCAGCTCCAGGAAATTGCGCGGCGGGTCCATGCCGGCCAGGTCGGCCTTGATGCCCATATCCTCGCGCAGCCGGGCCTCTATCGCCTTGAGCAACTCCCCCTCGCCGGCGCGCCCGGCCTTGTAGTCCGCGAAAAGCCTCGACTCCAGGATCTCCCGCAGGTGGTCGCGGAGATACAGGCTCTGCGCCACGAACCTAGGCTGGCCTTTCACGGTCAGCGTCTCGGCGTCCTCGGTGAGGGCCGTCAGCTCCAGCAGCAGGTCGTAGTAGCGGCCGGCCTTCCAGAGAGAGTTGCAGCGGGCTATCTTAAGGTCCGAATACTCCTTCTCCCTGGGCAGCAGGCCCGGCAGGCGTTTCTCGTAGGCCAGCGAGAAGCGCAGGCCCTCGCCGTAGATCTCGGCCAGCAGGCCCGCCTGGTAGCCGAAGGCCCGCTTGAGCCGGGCCTCGTTCAGGAATTTCAGCGGCGAGCCGGCCGCGGCCGGGTGCTCCAGGGCGAAGACCGGGTACTGCACGTGCTCGCTGTCCGGCACGTAGCGGAAGAAATCGCGGGGATAAGGGAAGGCGCGGCCTTTCGCCGAGAAGCGATCCCTGGCCTTGTAAGGGTCGCCGGACCGGTAAAGCTCCCGCAGGAAGAACACGTCCTCCTCGTCCAGCAGGCCGTTGCGGTTCACGTCGGCGCGGAAGACGGTCTCGGGCGGCCTGGAGAAGGGCTCGCTCGCGACGGCGCCCAGCAGGGCCGCGTCGGCCGGGCCCCACTTGTCGTCGCCGTCGAAATCGCCCAGCATCACCAGGCGCGAGCGCATGTTGACGCGGTTGACGGGCAGGGTGTAATAGAAGGCGGCGGCGGCCCCCGCCAGCAGCAGGGCGAAATAGGCGAAGTTCCTTAAGGTCTTGTTCATTACTGGAAAACGGCTCCTCGTCTGAATGTTATAAAAAGCGGCGGGCGCCCGGCAAACCGGGTACCCGCCGCCCCTGGCCGGGAGGCCCTTACTTGCCCGGCTCGGCGGGCTTGCGCTTTACGGCTTCGATCTCCAGCGTTATCTCCACCTTCTCGCCCACCAGCAGGCCGCCGGTCTCCATGACCTTGTTCCAGCCCAGGCCGAAGTCCTTGCGGTTGATGGTGGTCCTGGCTATGGCGGCCATGCGCTCATTGCCCCAGGGGTCGGTGGCGGGGCCGCTGCCTTCCACTTCCATCACCACGGGGCGGGTCACCCCGCGCATGGTCAGCTCGCCGTGCAGCTTGCCCTTCATGTTCTTGTAGTCCGTCACCTTGACGCTCTTGAAGGTGATGGTCGGGAACTTCTCCGCGTCGAAGAAGTCCGCGGCGCGCAGGTGGTTGTCCCGAGCTTCCACGTTGGTGTTGATGCTCTTCACCTCTATCACGGCCTCGGTCTTCCAGCTCTTGAGGTCCTTCGGGTCGTACTCGATGGTCCCGGTGAACTTGTCGAACCGGCCGCTGACCTTGCTGATGGCCATATGGGCTATCTTGAAGGTGACGGCGCTGTGCGTAGCGTCTATGTCGTAAGTGGCCGCCGCGGCCGGGCTCAGCAGCCCCGCAGTGAGCAGCGCGAATATGTATTTCTTCATAACCCCTCCTTATTTACCCCGCAGGAACGGGTGCCGAGCAGTTCCCTGCCGGGCAGCCCCCTGAGGGACTTTACCAAATTTTCCTTCTCGCGTTCACCCAGCGCGCCGAAGAACTCCCTCAGCAGGCGCAGGTGCCCGGGGAACAGGCCCCGCATCAGGGCTTCCCCCTTCGGCGTGAGCCCTATCACCGAGGCCCGTCCGTCCGCCGGGTCGGGCTGGCGCCGCGCCAGCCCCAGCCGCATCAGGTTGCGCAGCACCACCGTCATATTCCCGGCGGTGGAAAGGGTCTTATCGGTGATCACGCTGACCCTGGCCGGGCCCTTATGGTAGAGGAATTCCAGCGCCCCGAACTGGGCGAAGGTGACCCCGCCGCCCTTGAAGCAGGGAGAGACCTTGGCCTCCAGGGCCTTTACGGCGCGCAGCAGGGCTATCACCATCTTCAGGTTCAGCCTGTCCGCGGGCGAGTAGCGGGTTTTCCTCTCCATGGAGGATATTATACTACTAACTAGTAGTATTTGTCAATCCCCCCCCGTAAACTGCCGCACCGATGCGGGCTTACTTGCCGTAGAGGGCCTGGAGCCTGGCTATCAGCCGGGCGGGGTTCGCCACTTTCCGCAGGGTGTACCCGCCGGGGCCTTCCTTTACCCTGACCGCGTCGGCGCTGGCCAGCGCCTCGCGCCAGAAAATATCCGGGGTAAGTGCGGGATAGACCTGGCAGCCCAGCGCGTAAAGCCCTGCCGCCCAGGGCACGGCCCAGCTTTGCCCGCCGACGCGCGCGAAATAGTAGGAATCGTCGCCGTTGGGATCTGCGAGCGAGCGCGAATCCATTGGCACCTGCAGTTCGCCTGGCCCCGAGCCCCCCTTGTTGGAACAGAACATCAGGCAACCGGTATAAGAATCCCTGTCGTCCGGGTCGGCCAGCGGTTCCCTGCCGAGGCCGTCCAGCGGATAGGCGCGGTCCCCCACCGTCAGCACGAACACTCCCTCGGCCGCGGCCCGCTTTATGGCGGCCGCCGCCAGGCCGTAGCCCTTCCACTTTTCCACCATGGCCAGGGAAATGGAGATCACGCGGATCTTGCGGTCCGCGGGCAGGGCCCGGTTCACCTCCAGCAGCCGGTCTATGGATTTGGCGATATACCCCAGGTCATAGTCGAACTTGCCGTCCTTGCCGGTCTCGCCATTGGTCTGTCCTATAAAGTAAAGGTCCGCGCCCGGGGCCACGCCCAGGCTCCGGCCTACAGCCAGCGAGGCCACCGCGCCCCCGTGCATGCTGGCCTTGTCGTCGAGACAATGTATCTCCTCGTAGAACCGCAGCCTGTCGGCGTATTCCACGTGGCCGGGCAGCAGCGCCTGGTCCACGATCCCCACCCCCACGCCCTTGCCGGTGATCCCGCGGGCGTGCAGGCGCCGCACCCCCAGGCCGGGGTTGCGGCCCAGCTCCATCACTTTGGCCGGGGAATAGCCTTTCGGCAGCTTCTCAGGGAATTTTGTGCCGGTATTGAAAGAGGCGTAAGATAACTGCCGGTTCTTCGACAGGTCGTAACCGCGCAAGTCGCAGTTGCGGAAGTCCATCTGGAAGGAATTCCTGGAAACCGGGTCGAAACTGAAAGAGCCGGCGTTAAGCCGGGCCTGCAGGAAGGAATAATCGGCCTTCTCCCGGCGCGGTTCTATCCTGGGGAACTTCAGCTCCCCGGCCCGGGCCTGCGCCGCGCAGAGCAGCGCCGCCGCAATTACAGCCTTGTTCATATCCCCCCCCTAGCCGAACAGGTACAGCTCTTCCTCGGCGCGCGTGACGCCGGTGTACAGCCAGCGGCGCCACATGTCGTCGTCCGTCTTCGGGAAGCGCTCCTCGAACATCACCACGCGGCGGGCCTGGCTGCCCTGCGCCTTGTGCACCGTGAGCGCGTAGCCGAAATCGAACAGGTCCCCCTGCATGGCGAGCTTGCGGTCCTTGGTGAAATTCACCCCGGCCGCCGCGCCGAACTGCGGCGCGTAGATGAGCCCCTCGTAGGGACGCTCGCGGTCGTCGAGCGAGATCTCGGCCTGGTACCAGCTGTCGTTGTGCCGGGCGATATGGGTTATGGTGCCCAGCATGCCGTTATAAATGGCCTTCCTGTGGTTATTGCGCAGGCAGATCACCCTGTCGCCGGAGGAAGGCTGGGGGTTCTCGAAGCCGCGGGAGGCCCGCACGAACTGGTTTATCTTATTGCGCGTGGAATTGTAGCCGCAGAGTATCAGCGTCTCCGGCGTCCAGGCCTCCAGCAGCTCGCCGGTGCGTTCCTGCGCGTCGCAGTCGTCCTTCAGGTATTTCACCACGCCGGGGCCGTAGCGCTCCG